>NZ_SBIS02000008.1:0-300000 GCF_004765815.2 Halorussus salinus
TCGTCGTAGTCGCCGTCGTGGTCGTTTCAGTTGTCGTAGTCTCCGTCGTGGTCGTTTCTGTCGTCGTAGTCGCCGTCGTGGTCGTTTCAGTTGTCGTAGTCTCCGTCGTGGTCGTTTCTGTCGTCGTGGTTTCGGCCGTAGTCGTTTCAGTTGTTGTGGTAGCTGTCGTCGTGGTTTCTGTCGTAGTCGTCTCGGTCGTCGTCGGCTCCGCCGTGGTCGTCTCGGTTGTGGTGGTCTCGGTCGTCGTCGGCTCCGCCGTGGTCGTCTCGGTTGTGGTGGTCTCGGTCGTCGTGGTTTCGGTCGTCGTGGTTTCGGTCGTCGGCTCCGTCGTGGTCGGTTCGATAGTCGTCTCTGTCGTGGCGGTCGGCGTCTCGGTCGTGGTGGTCGTGGTTTCGGTCGCGGTCGGCTCAGTAGTCGTCTCGGTGGTCGTCGTCGGCTCCTCCGCGACCGCCGGACACGCCGCGACTTCGACCGTGGCGCTCTCGCCGTCGTTTATCGTCACGCCATCGCCGGTCGGCCGAACCTCGTACTCGCCGGGCGCGAGGGTCGTGGACCGTCGCGCCTCGCCCGGCGGCACCGTCACCTCGACCTCCTCGGGACCGACGACAGCGACCGTGACCGCGCGCTCGCCCTCGTTGACGAGCGTCAGCGACTCGCACTCCTCGCTGGCCGCCGCGACGTTCACCGCGGGCGGTTCCGCCTCCTCCGCGGTCGTCGTTTCGGTAGTAGCGGTCTCGGTGGTGGTAGTCTCGGTAGTAGTGATTCTGGTAGTAGTGGTCTCGATAGTAGTCGTCGCTGTCGTCGTGATTTCCGTCGGCGTCTCGGTCGTTGGTACCGTCGTGGCGGTCGTCGGCCTCTCGGTATCGGTGGTCGTTTCGGTCGGCGTTCCGGTGGTCGCTGTTCCGGTAGTCGTCTCGGCCGTCGCGGTCGTCGTGGTTTCGGTCGCGGTCGTGGTAGTCGTCGGCGTTTCCGCGGTCGTCTCAGTCGTGGTGGTTTCGGTGGTCGTAGTCGTCGTCGGCGTCTCGGCTGTGGTGGTCGTCTCTGTAGTCGTTGGCGTCTCGGCTGTGGTGGTCGTCTCTGTAGTCGTCGGCGTCGGACACGCCTCGACGCGGACGTTCGCTATCTCGACGCCGTTGACCGTCGCTGGCCGGGTCGGCTCGACCAGTCCGCCCGCCTTCGCCTCCACCCGGTAGGTGCCGGGCGTGATGGCGAACGTCTCGGTCTGGCCCGGATTCAGTATCACGACGCGGGTCAGGCCCGACTCGGCCGTCACCGAGAACGTCAGGCGCTCGTCGGTCGGGTTCGCCAGTCGCAGGCGCTCGCAGGCCGGACTCGCGGCGCGGCCGTTCGGCGGCGGTCCCGGTTCCGCTGTCGTGGTGGACGTGGTGGTCGTCTCGGTCGTCGTCGTGGTCGGCAGTTGGAGCGTGGTCGTGGTGGTCGTGGTCGGCGTCTCGCGCTCGACGCACTCCTCGAAGTCGGGGTTGCGCCGAGAGTCGGTCCGGTCGCCGCGGCGTACCACGACGCGCTCTACGACTTCGCCGCGGTCCTCGCCGGTCCCGAAGAAGACGTTCCGACCGCCGAACCGCCCGCGGAAGGTCTGGCGGTCGCCGTCCTCGAAGACGAGCGCCACCGAGTCGTAGCGGTGGGCGTCCACCGCGACCTTCCGACAGGCGAAGTCGTAGGTCGGTTCGAGCGGTATCGGCGTCTCAGTCATCGTAGTGGTCGTGGTCGGCGTTTCGGTGGTCGTCGTGGTCGTGTCCGGTTCGGCGCAGGCCTCGAAACTCGGGTTCCGGCGCGTCACCGACTCGCCGTCCGGCCCTCTCACGACGACGAACTTCAGGACCTCCCCCTGATCGTCTCCGGTTCCGACGAACGTCGCGCGCTCCCGGAAGTTCCCGCGGAAGGTCTGGCGGTCGCCGTCCGCGAAGACGAGCGTCACCGACCGGAACTGGTCGGCCTGCACGACCGCCCGCTCGCAACTCGTGAAGAATATCTTCGGGACGAACGGCTCGTCGGGCTCCTCGGTCGCGGGTTCACAGCCGCCGGTGTCGTTGCGCCGGACCTCGAAGCGGTCCGGTCCGTTGAATACCCGGACCTGCTCGACGACCTTTCCGGCGTTCGACCCGGTGCCCGCGAAAGTGTTGGTCCCGCTGTAGATGCTGGTGAACGTCTGTTTACTCCCATCGGCGAACGTCAGCACGACGCGGGTGTACTGCTCGGCCGCGACCGCGACCTGCCGACAGTCGAACGAGACCCTGACGCGGAACGGTTCGGGCGTCTCGGTCGTCGTGGTGGTCGTGGTCGTCGTTTCCGTCGTCGTGGTCTCGGTCTCCGTCGCCGTCTCGGTCTCGGTTTCCGTTTCGGTCTCCGGTTTCTGCGGGCAGTCGCCCGCGAGGAGGTACGCGGACCCGACGTTCGGGCTTCCGTCCGCGAAGGGTGCGCCGACCAGCAGGTCGGCCGCGGCGTCGCCGTTCACGTCGCCGCCCGAGAGCGCGTAGCCCGCGTGGTCGCCCGCCGACTCGCCCGCGAACTCGGCGTGAGCGCCAGCCAGCGAGTGGCGCTCGGCGATTCGAGAGCCGTAGAGGAGGTACGCGGCCCCCGCGTTCTCTCGCGTCGCGTTCTCGGCGCTGGCGTTCTCGCTCTCGGCGGAATCGCTCTCGGCGGTGGCGTTCGCCCGAGTCACGTCGCGGAAGGGCGCGCCGACCAGCAGGTCGCCGAAGCCGTCCTCGTTTACGTCGCCCGCACCCGCGACCGACCACCCGGCGTAGTCGTTTTGCGACTCGCCGAGGAGGGCGGCGTCGGCCGCCGTCGAGAGGTTCACCGTTCGCTCGAAGTCGCCGCCGTAGGCGACGTACGCCGCCCCGGCGTCCGTCGCCACGCCGTCCGCCGCTGGCGCGTCGTGGAAGGGCGCGCCGACCGCGACCTCCTCGCGTCCGTCGCCGTTCAGGTCGCCCGCGTCGGCGACCGAGAACCCGGCTTGGTCGCCCTCGCCCGACCCGCGGAACGTGACCGGCGCGTTGACCAGCAGGGAGGTGCCCTCGAACTGCGGGCCGTACTGGAGGTAGGCCGCGCCAGCGTCTACGGCTTGCGAGTCGTTGCCGCGCGCGCCGATCAGCACGTCGCTCACGTTGTCGGCGTCCGCGTCGAGCGCCGCGACCGACGAGCCAGCGAGGTCGTTTCTCGCCACGCCGAGATACGTCGCGTTCGCGTTCGAGAGGTCGAACGTGCCGACCCGCGGCATGGACGAGAGGAACGCCGCGCCCGAGTCTTTCGCCGTGCCGTCGTGTTGGGGCGCGCCGACCAGCAGGCCCGCGCTCCCGTTGCTCGCGTTCGCCACCGTCGCCAGCGACCACCCGGCCCGGTCGCCCTCCTCGGCACCGACGAACGTCGCCGAGGCGTACTTCAGATTCACCGTCTCGGGTAGCTCCTCGTCGCCGTAGACGACGTACGCCGCGCCCGAGTCCCGGCCGTTCTCGTCGGCGAGGGGTGCCCCGATTACGATGTCCGAGAAGTTGTCGTCGTTGAGGTCGCCCACCTCGACGGCGAACCCGGCGCGCTCGCCGCCCGCCGCGCCGCGGAAGGTGACGTTCGCCTCCGAGACCTCGACTTCGCTCCGATTGACCGGACCGTAGAAGAGGTACGCCGCCCCGGAGTCGGTGCCCGCCGAGTCGTTGGTCGGCGCGCCCACGAGGAGGTCGGCGTGGCCGTCGCCGTTCACGTCGCCCACGTCGGCGGCCCACCCCGCCCGGTCGTTGCTCGCCGCGCCGGTCAACTCGCCGTCGGCGTCCGAGAGGTTCGCGGCACCGACCGGGCCGCGGGGGATGGCTCCCCGACCGCATCTGGTCGCGCTCGATTCGGTCGCGGTCCCGCTCTCACTCGCGCTCACGCCCGGTGCGCCCTCGCCTGCCCTCGCGCCAGCGTCTCCCCTCGCTCCCGCGTCTGCACTCGCGCCTGCGCTCGCAGAACTACCCGCCCGTGCGTCGGGCACCGCCTGTGCGTCGGGTACAGACGCGCTCGCGTCCGCGCTCGACGGCAGTTCGTTCGCGCTCCGAGTCGCCCCGCCCGCCGCGAGCGAGAGGCCGCTCGCGCCGACGACGCTACTGGCCACGAGCAACCATGCGAGAACCAACGCGTCGATTTTCCGTCTCTCCTCCCCGGCCTCCGCCCGTGTCATTTTCACTCACCCGGCCACTACCGTATCTCCGCTCTTTGTTATCCGGAGCGCAAGGTGAGCGTAACGTCGCGTTGCCCGCGATTGAGCGAGCGATAGGGTCCGCTTACTCACGCCGAGCGAGAAGAGACGGCGCGTCGGTCGTACTCGACGCGGAGGTCGTCACCGACGGGCGGCGAGCAGGAGCGCCGCGAGCGCGACCAGCGCCGCGCCGACGCCGAAACCGGGGACGCCGCCCTCGGGTTCCGCGGTGGCCGTCGCAGTCTCTCCTCGCATCGCCTCGTCAGTCGTCCCGGCAGTGTCGGCCGTCTCGTCGCCGTCGGCCGTCTCGCCGCCGTCGGTCGCCTCGCTGGTCGCCGTGGTACCACTGCTACTCGACGCGCCGACTTTCACGAGCCAGCCGTCCTTGCCTTCCGAATCGCCGCCGGAGGTCTGGCCCGCGAGGAGGTAGCCGCCGTCGTGGGCGCGGATGGCGGGCCACGGCTTGTCCCAGCCGTCGGTGCCGTAGTAGGTCTCCCAGCGCGTCTCGCCCGCGGCGTCGGTCGCCAGCACGTAGCCGTCCACCCCGCCCACGGGTCCGGCGTCAGAGCCGCCCGTGAAGAGGTAGCCGTCGTCGGTTCGCATCGCCGAGTCGAGCCACTGGAGACCCTCGCCGCCGGGCTTTTGCTCCCACTGGACTTCGCCCTCGGAGCCGAACTTCACGAGCCAGCCGTCCCGCGGGCCGGTGCTGTCGCTCTCGGTCTCCCCGGCGAGGACGAACCCGGCCGCGGCGTCGGCCGAGGAGTCGCCCGAATCGGGTCCGGCGGCCGACGCGGCGGCCCACACGTCGTCCCTGCTCGGGCCGCCCGCGGTGGCCTGCCACGCGACTTCACCGCCGTCATCGATTCGGAGCGCCCACGCGTCGTCGCTGTCGCCCTCGACTTTCCCGGCGAGGTAGTAGCCCGCGTCGGTCGGCACGACCGCCCGGAGGTAGCCGTCTCCGTAGCCCTCCGGCGTCTGGTAGCTCTCCTGCCATGCGGTCGCGCGGTCGGCGTCGAGACCGACCGCCCAGCCGTCGCGGCCGCTCTCGCCGCGCGTCCAGCCGGACGCGAGGAACTGCGTCGCGTCGCCACCGTCGTCCGCCTCGCCAGCGTCGCGGCGTTCGAGCGCGTAGAAGGCCCCCTCGCCGACGGTCCGGTTCTCGCGGACCGCGCCGTCGGGGCCGACCTCGACCAGCCAGCCCTGCGGGCCGTTCTGGGTCGTAGTCCGCCCGCCGAGGAGATACCCATCGCTCGTCTCGGTGAGCGCCCAGAACCGGTCGGTGTCCGGGCCGCCGAGGGTCTTCTCCCACTGGGTTTCGCCCTCGCCGTCTACCTTGACGAGCCAGCCGTCCCGGTCCTCCTCGCCGCTCCATCCGACCAGCAGGTAGCCGCCGTCGTCCGTTTTGGTCACGTCGGCGAAGATGTCGTCGCCGCCGGAGCCGTAGGTCTCCTGCCACTGCTCGGGGAGGTCCGGCGGCGCGCGCGCGTCGGTCTGGTTCGGTGCGTCTCGGTTCGCGGGGTCTCGGTCCCTGAGGTCTCGGTCCGTCACCTCTCCGTCGGCGAAGCCGCCGGTCGCGGTGGCGGGCAACGCCGCCGCCACGCTCGCGCCGACGAGGAGGACTGTGAGTACCGCTGTGTACTTCCGCATGCGCGTCTGTCAGTCTCCGAACTGTTTTGTTATGCGTCGGCTGTGGGTCGCGTAGGCGGTGCCTGTTGGGAGCGTTCGACGGGACGAGGGGCGTGTCACTCGACTTTCCGGTCGGCGTGCGCTGGCGCGGTTGACGTGAGCGGACGCGAACGCAGGCACGGAAGTCGCGGCCCGCGTAGCGAAGCGAGCAGGAACGTCTTCCGGTGTGAGGACCGCAGGCGGTTGGGGAGGTGTGAGGCCGTCGCGGTGCGGGGCGGTGACTCCTCGTCGTCGGCAGTAGCTAGCTTGACCTCGCGGAAACCAGTCATCTCGCGGAAATCGGCCATCTCACGCATCGACCGCCTGACGCACGACTCCGGCTACTACTAACTGCCTCTCGGAGACGACTGGCCGACTCAGGACTGGCGCTCCCACGAGGGCGGCGCGCGACCCATCCGCCGGAGGAGTGCGGGGTAGCCGAACGCGACGACGAGCGCGACCACGATTCGCGGGACGAACCCGTCGATGCCCACCGCGGCCAGCACCGCGACGAAGACGAAGTACAGCAACAGCATCGCCAAAAACTGCGGGAGCAACTGTCGCCACGTCGAAGCCATACCGAACGTGACGGCCTCCGACGAGTTAAGTGTGTGGTGACAACTACCAAATTCGGCCGCCCGAGCGCCGAAAGCCGCAACGTTGATGCTCCGCCGCTGTCCGATTCGACACGTCATGCCCTCCCTCCACCGCAGACGCGTCCTCCACGGCGCGGTGGCACTCCTCGGCGCGCTCGCGGGGTGTAGCGACGCGACGACCGACCGCGGTTCGTCCTCCGGTGCCAGCCGCCCCGAGAACGTGCTGTACGACCCCGAGGCGGTCTGGCTCCGGAGTTCGGACCGGCCGCGCCCGCTGGTGTGGCTCCCCCGCGAGGAGGCCCGAGTCGGGGACTCGTCGGGCGACGATTCGGGGTCCTCCTCGCCGCCCGAGGACGCTCGCCAGAGCGCCTTCGTCGCCAGTCGGGCGGACGCCGACCGGCTCGGGGTCGCGGACGAGGAGGGTGCCGACGCGGTGCGACGGTTCGTCGCCGAGACCGACTTCGAGCGCCAGACCCTCTACGTCGAGAACAGGGAGGTCGGCGCGTGTAGAGCGCCGGAACTCTGCTCGGTCGCGTGGTCCGCGAGCGACATCCACACGGAGTACGCCCGAACCTTCCGGGACGCCGACGTGGCCTGTCGGGCCGACGAGCGCGACGCGACGGCGGTGGTGATTCGCATCCCCGACGCGATAGACCCCGAGGAGGTGAACAGTCACGGCTCCGGGTGGGGCCGTGGCTGTCGCTCCGTGCCGCCGCTCCGCCGGACGGCGAACGGGACCGCCGACGCTCGGACGACGGCAAAAAATTCTAAAGAAATGACGAAGAAGTCTCAAACAGTTACTGACACGTCTCAAACAACGTCGAAGATATCTTGGCTCGGAGTGGAACGATGACCGAGGAGCGCCCGCTCGACCCGCGGTCGGCCGGGTCACGCCGGACCGGCGCGTCCGCCACCCGCCGAGGGGTCCTCGCGCTCGCGGCCACCACCGCGCTCGCGGGGTGCAACGCGGTCGATAGCGACCTGCTGGACGGCGACATCCGGAGTAGCGACCCGCCGACGCTCGACTCCGCGGCGCTCCGGGACCTCGCGGCGGCCGACCCGCCGTCGGTCCCCCGAACCGCGCCCGTCGAGATTCCCGACTCGTACGTCGAGAAGGGCGTCGCTCGCGCGCGGGACCTCCTCGGGTCGGTCCCCGCGCCGTTCGACGCCGACGAGATTCCCAACGGGGCGATTCGCCGCCGACTCGGCGACCGGTACGACCGCGCCGACGAGTCGGTCGCGGCGGTCGGCGACGCGGAGTCGCTCCTCGAAACCACCGCCGACCTGCGCCACGCCCGCGAGGAGGCCCGCGCCGTCGCCGCGGCGTGGCGGGCCATCGACGGCGACCTCACGCTCGATGCGGTCCGGGCGTCCGGCGAGGAGCTATGGGCCGCGCTGAATCGCTTCCGCTACCGGTGGGACTACCTCGGCACCGACCCGGTGGCCGCGCTGGTGGTCCACGCGGTCGTCGAGAAGCGCCTCCGGACGGCCACGCTGTACGTCGAGCGCGCGGTCGGCCGCAGGCAGACGACCCGCGACGACGCGCTCGCGGTCGGCGAACGCGCGGGCCACCTCGAATCCGCCCGCGCCGCGCTGGCGGACGCCGCGCTCGTCTACGAACCGTTTCAGAAGTCCCGCGACTCCCGGAGCGTTCGCTCGGGGTTCGTCCGCGCGGTGGAGGCGCTCGCATCGTTCGTCGGCGACCGCCGACGCCGCCTCCCCGACGGCGACCCGCAGACGCCCTCGTCGTACGTGACCGGCGACGTGAACGAGACGCCCGTCGGCTACGCCATCGGCGAACTCGCCAGAGAACTGTCGTTCTCGTCCGAACTCCGCGAACGCGACCCCGACCGATACGCCACGTCCCTCCTCGCGGGGTACGGCAGACTGACGCGACTCCGAGCCTTCGAATCGCTCCGCGAGCGCGTCGCCGCCGACGAACACGTCACCGTCGAGTCGGCCGCCGACGCGCGGGCGCTCCGACAGCGCGCGGTCGAAGCTATCTC
Organism: Halorussus salinus; assembly: GCF_004765815.2. NCBI lineage: Archaea > Methanobacteriati > Methanobacteriota > Halobacteria > Halobacteriales > Haladaptataceae > Halorussus > Halorussus salinus. The sequence continues at coordinate 8,460 of NZ_SBIS02000008.1, forward strand.
CTCGGGCCGCGAGCGCGCGACTCACCCGCACCTGAACCGGTGGGAACTCTCTACCGCGGCGAGCGTCGTCCGCTACGCCGACGACCGACTCGGCCGACTCCGCGACGACGAGTCCGTCGACGCCGACTCGGTAGCCCGCGAGTTGGGCGAGTACGTCCGGGCGGCCGCCGTCGCTCGGGCCGTTCCCGAGACGAGCGAGGACGTGGCGTCGCTCGTCCGTCGGTCGGTCGGAGCGGGTTCCGGGACGGACCCGTGACCGGGGACCGCTGGCGGCGGGTAGCGAGCGGCCTCCTCGCGCTCGGCGTCACGGCGCTCTACTTTCGACTCGACCCCTTCGCACTCCTCCCGGACGCTCTCGCCACGTTCGCCGTCTTCGTTCCGCTCTCGTTCGGGCTGTACGCCGTCAAAGGACCGCCGTGGCGGTCTCGGCTCGGCAGTAGCGTCGCCATCGCGGTCGGATTGACCGTCGCCGAGTTTGTCTGAGCGTCGAAGTCTGGCCGAGTCGGTCTGAGGGTCGAACCGCGGCCGAAAACAGGTCTGGCGCTACTCGAAAATCTTCTCTCGCTCGCGCGACTTCGATTGGGACCGGGACCGCGAGTTGCCGCCGCTCCCGCCCACGAACCGCGAGACGAGGGCGTACGCGAGGTACAGCAGGACCGCCGCCACCAGAACCGTGACGAGGATACTGACGAGCCACGAGACGAGGCCGAGGAGGAAGGTCACGACTTCGGCGACGACCCACAGCGCGACCAGTCCGAGGAGCGTCCACAGGCCGTACTTGAGGAGCTTGCTCATATCAGTGTCCTTTGGTGTCCGCCGTAATGAGTCTATGCCCTCTCGGTACGAATCGGACTTCCTGTTCGAGAACTCGGCGGATTCGATTGTGACAACATCGGCAGAGTCGTCGCAGAGAACGTCTCGAAAGCCCCCGCCCGCTCGCGGTCGCTGAGCAGGATATTCTCGCGCCTCACTTGCTCGCGGTTTTACCGCTCGCAGTTCGCGGCGCAGAGCGCCGCGCAACCGTTCGGCGCGTCGAATAGTAGCCTGCTCAGACGACCACGGGCCTTCGGCCGCGAGCGGGCGGCCCCTTTCAGTCCACCCAAACGGTCAGATGTGTCGCCGAGCGTTCGCTGGTGGTCGGCGTCACCGAGCGCACCCCGCGAGGAGAACGCGCCCGTCTCGACCGACTCGCGGCGACTCGGTTCGGACTCGTCGCGGCTCAGTTCGTCACGCCGAGGTGGCGGTCCATCACTTCGCGGTTCTCGCGCAACTGGTCGCTCGTGCCGTGATAGACGATTTCCCCGCGGTCCAGCACGTAGTGGCGGTCGGCCAGTTCCAGCGCGACGCCGACGTTCTGTTCGACCAGCAGGACCGCGATGCCGTCGTCGTTCAGGCTCGTCACGAGGTCTTCGACCTGCCGGACGACGAAGGGTGCCAGCCCCTCGGTCGGTTCGTCGAGCAGGAGGAGGTCGGCCCCCGCGACCAGCGCGCGGGCGATGGCGAGCATCTGCTGTTCGCCGCCAGAGAGCGCCGCGCCCTCGCGGTCGGGATGCTCGCGCAGGTTCTCGAACTCCTGCAAGACCGCCTCGGGGTCGCGCGACTCGGCGGTGTCGCCCCCGCCGAGGTGGCCGACCTGTAGGTTCTCCGCGACCGTCAGGCCGGGGAAGATGCGGCGCTCCTCCGGGACGAACGCGACGTTCCGCCGGACGGTCTCCTCGGGCGAGCGGTCGGTCACGTCCTCGCCGCGGAAGGTGACGGTGCCCGCGGTCGGGACCACGTTCCCGACGATGGAGCGCAGGGTGGTCGTCTTGCCCGCGCCGTTGCGCCCGACCAGCGAGACGACCTCGCCCTCCTCGACGCAGAGCGAGACGCCGTGCAGTACCTCGGTCGCGCCGTACCCGGCGACGACCTCCGACACGTCCAGCAGGGGGTCCTCGCAGGCTCCGGCGTCGAGTCGGTCTCCGGCGTCGCGTCGCTCCTCCGCGTCGCTTCGCCGCCCGCCGTCCGCGACGAGTTCGTCGGCGGTCACTCCCGGACACCTCCGAGGTACGCCTGCTGGACCGCCTCATCGTCGGCGATGCGGTCGGGCGCGTCGGTCGCCAGCACCTGCCCGCGGTTCAGCACGGTCACGGTGTCCGAGACGTTCATCACGAGGTCGATGTCGTGTTCGATGAGTAGCATGGTTCTGTCGGCCAGCACCTCCTCGATGAGGGTTATCGTCCGCGTGGTCTCCTCGGCCCCCATCCCCGCGGTCGGTTCGTCCAACAGGACGAGTTCGGGGTCGGTCGCCAGCACGAGACCGAGTTCGAGTCGCCGCCGGTCGCCGTGGGCCAGATTCCGGGCGTACTCGTCCCCGCGGTCTTCCAGTCCGATTTCGGCCAGCACCTCGTCGGTCCGGCGCTCGACGGCCTCGAACCGGTCGGTCGGACTGAACAGTTTCCTCGGGAGCGAGATTCGGCCTTGCCCCTCGGCGACCGACTGGGCCGAGAGCCTGACGTTCTCCCGGACCGAGAGACCGCCGAAGACGGTCGAAATCTGGAACGAGCGACCCATCCCGCGCCGGACGCGCTCGTGCGGAGCCAACCGGGTGACCTCCTCGCCGCGGAAGTAGACCGACCCGGAGGTCGGCGTTAGCGCCCCGGTGATGCAGTTGAACAGCGTCGTCTTCCCCGCGCCGTTCGGGCCGATGACGCTCCGGAACTCGCCCTCGGCGACCGCGAGGTTTACGCCATCGACCGCCGTGAAGTCGCCGAACTGCTTGGTCAACTCCTCGGTCAGGAGGACCGCTTCGGTCTCGTCCGCGGCGTCCGGGGCGTCGCCCGCGGCCTCCGTCCGCCGGGAGTCGTCGCCTGCGGAGTCGCCGCTCGCGGACTCTCCGCCCGCTGACTCGTCGCTCACGCTCATTCGTTCACCTCCCGGTCGGCTCGCTCGGCGAGCGGTTCGTCGTCGTCGCGCGCGCTCGGTCCCGCGCCAGCGTCAGCGCCAGCACCGGGGCGACCCCCGAGGCCCGCGAGCTTTTCGGGGAGCGAGACCAGCCCCCTCGGGAGCGCGATGACGAAAATCACGAACACGAGACCGAGGAAGAACTGCCACTGGTCGGTGTACGACGACAGGACCTCCTCGAACCCGATGTAGACGCCCGCGCCGACCATCGGGCCGTAGAGGGTGCCCATCCCGCCGAGGACGGTCATCACGACGACCTCGCCCGAGTTGAGCCAGAACAACAGCGAGGGCGCGACGAACCCGTCCTTGACCGCGAACAGGCCGCCAGCCAGCCCCGCCATCGCGCCCGAGACGACGAACGCCCGGCGCTTGTAGGCGGTCACGTCGTAGCCGACGAACTCGGTCCGGCGCTCGCTCTCGCGGATGGACTGGAGGACGCTCCCGAACGGCGCGCGCATCATCCGGCGCGCGACGAGGTACGACCCGACCACGGTGGCGAGCAGGAAGTAGTAGAACAGGGCCTCCTCGCTGACGGCCGGGACCATCTCCGCGATGTCGTCCAGTTCCATCGCGAAGCCGCCGATGCCGTACAGCACGTCCGCGCCGAACAGGCCGTCGCTCCCGCCGGTCCACTCGAACTTGAAGACGGCCCGGTAGAACAACTGGGCGAACGCCAGCGTAATCATCGAGAAGTAGACGCCCGAGACCCGAATCGAGAGGTGGCCGATGGCCCACGCGATAGCGCCGCAGACGACGATAGCGACCGCGAGCGCGACGAACGCCGATGGCGTGAAGTGGAGCAAAACGAGGAGCGAGGCGTAGGCTCCGGTCCCGTAGAACAGCGCGTGGCCCAGCGAGACCAGTCCGGCGTAGCCCATCACGAAGTCGAGGCTCAGCGCGAACAGCGCCCAGATGAGTACGTCCGATAGGAGCGTCAGCACGTACTCGGAGTAGAACACCTCGACGCCGAAGGGGACGACCGCGAGGAGGATCACGGCGATGGTCCCGAGACTGAACCGCTGGCTGTCGGTCAGGACGCCGCCGCCGTGGCCCGCCAGCAGTTCGCCCTCCGCCTCGGCGGTGGTCTGCCACTCGGGGTTGCCGAACAGGCCCTCGGGCTTGACCAGCAGGACGGCTATCATCAGCACGAAGACGATGAGACCCTCCAGTACGGGCACGTAGGTCCGGGCGAGGGTCTGGATGACCCCGACCGTCAGACCGCCGACGACCGCTCCTCGGAAACTCCCCAGTCCGCCCAGCACGACGATGACGAACGCGGGGATGATGACCGCATTACCCATGCCGGGGCTGACGTTCTGGTAGGCTCCCAAGACGACGCCAGCGACCGCCGCCAGCGCCGCGCCCGCGCCGAAGACCAGCGTGTAGTAGCGGTCGATGTCGATGCCGAGGTTCCGGACCATCTCGCGGTCCTGCGACCCGGCGCGCACGACCAGTCCGAATCGCGTGTTGTTCAGCGCCCACCACGTCGCCAGCGAGAGGAGCGCGCCGAACGCGACGATGAAGTAGCTGTACAGCGAGTTGCTCACGCCCAGAATCGTCACCGGGCCGTCCAGCACCGGCGGCGGCGCGAACGCCTTGGCCTGCTTGCCCCAGAAGAAGGTGATGACATCGTTGAGCATCAACACCAACCCGAAGGTCAGCAGGATGTGGTAGAGCGGATTCCGGTCGTAGAGCGGTCGGAGGGTCAGTCGCTCGATGCCAGCGCCGACGACCCCGACCAGCAGGGGCGCGACCACGAGCGCGACCCAGAACCCCGCGCCGCCCAGCGGCGAGACGATGGCGAACGCGAAGTACGCGCCCAAGGCGAACAGTTCGCCGTGCGCGAAGTTTATCACGTCCATCACGCCGAAGATGACCGACAGTCCCGCGGCTATCAGGACGTACACCATCCCGATGGTCAGGCCGTTGACCAACTGCTCCGCGACTCCCGTGACGCCGACCATGTTAGAGGTCGCAGTTGGTCTCGTCGCAGGGCGGGATGGCGTTCGGTCCCTCGACCTTCTGTCGGAGCGCGACGTTCGCCGGGCCGCCGCCGTTCGGTTCGACGTTCTCGCCCGCCCAGACCGGGTTCATGGCTTGGTGGTCGCACTCCCGGAATCGGTTCGGCCCGAAGGTGCTTGGCACTTCTAACCCCGGCAAGGTGTCTTTGACCTCCTCGGGGTCGCTACTCCCGGCTTCCGCGATGCCGTGGGCGGTCATCCGGATGGAGTCGTAGGCGACTCTGGCGAAACTGTCGGGCACCGTATCGTAGGCGTCCTGATACGCCGACACGAACTCTTGGTTGTCGCCGGTTTCGAGTTTGGGCACGTACCGGACCCCGCCGTAAGTGCCGTAGGCCGCCGGGCCGAGGGCGTTCCGGACGACTTGGAACGTCATCGTGGGACTGACCAACTGCACGTCGTCTTTCAGTCCCTGATTCGCGGCCTGCTTGGTGAAGTTGATGAGGTCGCCGCCGGTCATGCCCAGCACGGCAACGTCGGCGTCGGAGTTGCTAATCTGGCTGATGTACGACCCGTAGTTGGTCGCGCCGAGTTGCGACCGGGAGACGCCGACCTCCGTGAAGTCGTCGCTGGTCGCCTGCATCCGGGAACTCCACTCCCGCCGGACCGACTGGCCGTAGGCGTAGTCGGCGATGTGGAACCAGACGTTCGTGCCGACGTTGTTCGCGGTCCACGGCGCGACCGCCTCCGCGATTTGGGCGGTGTGGGTCTCGGCCCGGAATACGTACTCGTTGCACTCCGCGCCCGTGATGTTCATCGCGGCCGCGCCGGGGTTGTAGATGACCTCCTCGTTTTCGGCGAAAGAGTTGAGCGCCAGCGCGGTCGAACTCGAAATCGCGCCCATCAGGAACCCCGCGCCGTCCTGCTGGACGACCTTCTGAGCGACCTGTCGGCCGGTCGCGGTGTCGGCCTCGGTGTCCTCGTAGACGGCGTCCATCTCGAAGCCGAACTCGTCGCTCTCGTTGACGTGCTGGACCGCCAGTTTCGCGCCGTTGCGCTGGCCCTCCGCGAGACCGCCGTACGGCCCGGTCATCGGACTCAACACGCCGTAGGTCACCGAATCGACGCCCTGATTGCCGAGGCCCGCGCCGCCGACGCACCCCGCGAGCGCGCCGACGCCCGCGACCCCGGAGAGTCGGAGGATGGTCCGCCGCGACGCGAGTCCGCCGTCTCGCCGCCCCCGACCGGCGTCCTCGGTCGTTCCGCCCGTCGCACTGTCGCCACCTTGTGGGTTGGTTTCGCGTCCCATACCAGCTATGCGGAACCTTCGTTAATAAACTATTGTGTGTGATGAGGCGGCGACGACGGCGAAATAACCGGCAAAATTGTGGGAACAACGACAGAAACGGCGGAGACGACCCGCGCCGCCTACTCGAAGTGGGGCACGACTTCCTCGCCCAATCGCTCGACGCACTCGACCATCCGGTCGGTACCGATTCCGGGGTGATAGGTCCGGAAGACGAAGTGTACGTCGTCGCCCAGCGCCTCGCGGTACTCCTCTAACTGGTCGATTACCTGCTCGGGCGTGCCGAAGATGGCCTGTTCTTTCAGTTCTCGCTTGCGCTCGTCGTCCAACTCTTCGACCTCCTCGCCCGAGAAAATCTCGGCGTAGCGACGCTGGATGTAGAAGTAGCCCTCCTTCATCTTCTCCCACGCGTCTTCCTTCGAGTCGCCGACGAAGCCGTGCTGGAGGACGTACACGTCGAACTCTCCGCCGATATCTTCGTCGGCGCGCACGCTCCGGATGTCCTCGACACGCTTGCGGACGCCCTCCACGGAGAGCGCCGAGGGCGCACACCACGCGTCGGCGACCCGCGCCGCGCGCCGGACCGCTGGTTTCGCGGACCCGCCGTACATCACCGGAATCTCGCCGTCGGGCTTGGGCGTCACGCTCACGTCGGGAGACACGTCGTGGAACTCGGCGTCGTAGTCGAGGGGGCCGTCGGACCACGCCGCCCGGAGGAGGTCCGTGGTGTCGGCCATTCGCTCGACGCGCTCCTCGCGGGGGACGCCGAACTCCTCGAACTCGGTCGGGTTCGACCCGATGGCGAGGCCGAGGGTGAGTCGCCCCTCCGACAGCAGGTCCACCGTCGCGGCGTCCTCGGCGAGTCGAACCCCGTCGTACAGCGGGGCCAACGCGATGCAGGTGCCGAGTTCTATCTCGTCGGTCTCGGCCGCGAGCGCCCCGAGGGTCGGCATCGTCGCCGAGAGGTAGCCGTCCTCCGCGAAGTGATGCTCCGAGACCCACGCGCTGGCGAGGCCAGAGTCATCGATGGCCCGCCCGAGGGTCAGCATCTCGTCGTAGACCTCCTCCATCGAGCGGTCGTCGTCGGGTCGCCGCTGACAGGTGAACAGTCCGGTCCCGATTTCCATACCCCGACGGTCGGCCGGGAGCGTCTTAGTGTTTTACAACCGAGCAGTCCTCGCATCGTCGGCCTCCTCGCCACGAGGTTTATGACCGACGGGCAACGGGAACCGACATGGTCGTCTTCGGCGCGGGCGGCGGCGGCAACAGCATGAGCGTCTCCCAGCAGTCCAACGAGGGCATCGGTAGCGACGGCCCCGACGACGACGGAATCACGGGAATCGTCGTGTTGGCCACCCTGCTGGTGGCGCTGTTCCTGTTCTTCTTCCTGTTCGGGTAGCGGGTCGGTCGCTTCTCGGACATAAACCTGCGCGCGAAGTTTTTCGTACGATGCCGCGACGAACTGTCGGCACGTCATGGATACGGAGTCGCAAGCCTCGTCGGCAAGCGGCCGTAGCGATTCGAGGCGCAGGTCGAGCGAATCGGGTTCCGAACGGGAACTGCTGTTGAACGAAGCCCGGACGACGACGAACCAGCAACTCGGGCAAATAAACAAGGTAGACGACCAAGCAGTGCGGACGGTGCGGATAGGATTCGTCCTACTTGGGGTTTTGGCTGGCGGAGCGCAGTTTCAGTTACTCCCGCCGTTCGGACTCCTCGCAATCGTCGGGACGGTTTCTCTCGTCGGGTCGCTCGTCGTCGCGCTGTTCGTCTACGGCACGTCGAGACTCTTTATCGGCCCGCAGTTGGACCGGATTGCCGACGACAATTCCGAAAAGCGAGATGTCGGAGATTCATCCACCGAGACGCACGCCGAAGCCGTCGATCAGTACGAGAGTGGAATTACGTGGAATCGGCGCGTCCTCTACTCGAACGCATCGATTCTGGGTTTCGCTCGTTTCTTGCTCGCTCTCGCTGTCGTGGATTTCGTGCTGGTGGTCCTGTTCCATGAGACGACCTGACTGACACACCGAATTCGCCGCACGAACCTTTCTTAACTATTCTGCGTCAATACTGACGTAGCTATGACCAAAACAGACGAAGACGACGTGCGCCACGCTAGCGGTGAATACGTCTACACCGGCCCGAAGTGGCTGGCGGACCTGAAATTCCGCCTCGGCCGCTGGCTCGAAGAGGAGCGCGGTTGGTAGCGACGGACGCTCCGACGATTGTCACTCGCCCCTACGTCTCGTCTTTCTGGACGGTCTCCCGGCCGATGAACCGCGGGCGCTCCTCGACGGCGAGGAAGTTGTCCACGTCCTCGCGGGCCTCCTTGGCCTTGCCCTTCTCGGGGTCGTAGTCCCGGCTTCCTTCCGCCCCGAGGGCGTCGTAGAGTTTGTCCAAGTCCTCGAAGTAGAGTTCCGCGATACCGTCGAACTCGGCGTTCTCGGGGTCGGTGGGCAGGACCGTCGCGTACCGAACTACCCCTTCTATCTCGCGGGCGATTGGCGTGTGGTTGTTCTGCCAGTACTCCACGAACTCGTCGTGGGTCATGTCGTCTTGGCGGACGAGGAACGCCGAGTGCTTGTAGAGGCCGTCGGTGTCGCCGTCCACCTCGTCTTTCTGGACGATCTCCTCGCCGATGAAGCGGGGTCGCCGGTCGATGTCGAGGAAGTTGTCCACGTCCTCGCGGGCCTCCTTGGCCTTGCCTTGCTCGGGGTCGTAGTCGCGCGACCCCTCGCTCCCCAAGGCGTCGTGGAGCGCGTCTAACTCCTCGAAGTAGAGTTCGGCGAGTCCGTCGAACTCGGCGTTCTCGGGGTCGGTCGGCAGGACGGTCTGGTAGCGCGTGACGCCCTCGATTTCGCGAGCGATGGGCGTGTGATTGTTCTGCCAGTAGTCCACGAACTCGTCGTGGGTCATCCCTTCCTGTCGAACCAACAGGGCGACGTGCTTGTACATCGTAATTGTAGCCACATCCGGAGCGTTCATAAAACCATCCGGAAACGCCGCGGAGCGGTTCGTCGGGGCGGTCAGAGCCGAGGCGGGGGCCGCGGCCCGCGGACCGAAGCGAGGAGTGCCCGGAGACGAGAGGAGTGCCCGAAAACTAGTGCCCACCCGACGAGACGTGCAGTCCGACGATGCCGACGACGATGACGCCGATGAACGCGATTCGCGCGAGGTCGGCGGGTTCGTCGAACAGGAAGATACCCAGCGTCGCCGTACCGACCGCGCCGATGCCGGTCCAGACCGCGTAGGCGGTCCCGACGGGGAGGTTCTCGACCGCTCTCGCCAGCAACACCATGCTGACGACGAGGGCGAGGACGGTCGCGGCGGTCGGCATCGGTTTCGAGAGACCGTCGGAGTACTCCAACCCGACCGCCCACGCGATTTCGAACAGGCCCGCGACGACGAGGAGGTACCACGACATGCACGACGATAGCCGACCTCCGGGGCTACGTCTTTCGTTCGACGGCGGACGGATTCGCCCGCTTCGACCCAAAGCTTATTCTGCGTCACTTCGCAGGTTGCCACGATGCCCTCCAACTACGACAGTCGCTCGCGCGGTAGACCGCTCGGTATCACGATACTCTGCCTCCTCGGGTTCCTCGGCGTCTTCTTCTCGTTCTTCGGGATGCTCGGCGTCGTCGGTCGCGGCGGTCCCTACACCGTCGTCGGACTCGTGGGACTCGCGCTCGTCGTCGGGAAAGGCGTCGTCCTCGTCGGCCTCTGGTCGCTCCAAGAGTGGGGCTACAAGTGGGGCATTCGGCTCTACGCCCTCGCGGCGGTCCTCGACCTCGTGACCCTCAGCATCCTCTCGCTGATAATCGACGTACTCATCGTCGCGTACATCGCCAGCAAGGCCGACCACTTCCGGTAACGCTCCCGCGGTCTCCTCGGTCCGCATCGTCGTTCACCTACTTTCATTACAGCCCTCGGCGTAATCGCGTGCATGGGATTCTATCAGCGCGATTTCATGGAAGGCACGCGGGGCACGATGGGCGTCGATTGGGAGGAGCGCATCGACTTCCAGCGCATGCGCCGCGAGCGCAAGGAGCGCGCGCTCGAACGCTTGCAGGAGACCGAGATGGGGAGCATGCTCCTCATCAACGACCCGAACGTCCGGTACGTCACCGGACTCGCCATGACCGGCGGGAGCGGGGCCGACCACTACACGCTCCTCACCGAAGACGGCGACGTGGTTCACTGGGACACGGCCGACCACGCGAGCAATCAGCGGTTCAACTGCCCGTGGATTAGCGACATCCGGTACGCGGTCCCCGGCCTCGGCAACGTCCCGCGGGCTTCTGGCCGCGACTCGGCGCGCAACTGGCTGAAGGGTAAGATGGCCGACCTCGTGACCGAGGCGATGGAGGAGTACGGCGTCCACAAGGAACCGATGGGCATCGACGTGGGCAATCGGGCACTCGTCTCGGAGTTCGAGGAGCGCGGCGTGGACGTGCGACCCGGCGAGTGTGCGCAGGTCATGGAGGACGCCCGGAAGGTCAAGACCCGCGACGAAATCGAGTGCCTGCGACAGGTCGCGGCCATCTGCGAGGCCGGATTCCAGCGCATCAAAGAGACCGCCAAGCCCGGCATGCGCGAGTCCGAAATCTGGGGCGAGGCAACGAAGGAACTCTGGCGACTCGGCGCGATGGTCCAAGGCGGCTACGTCACCTCGGGGCCGAACACGTGGCCCAAGCATCAGGCCAACACGACCGACCGCGTCGTCCGGCCGGGCGACTTGGTGTACGCCGACTTCTACAACATCGGGTTCATGGGCTATCGCTCCTGTTACTACCGCACCTTCAGCGTGGGCGAACCCACGCAGGCCCAAAAGGACGCCTACGAGAAGGCCCGCGACGACCTCTACGACGTGCTGGAGCGCATCGAACCGGGAGCCACGACCGACGAAATCTGTCAGGGGTTCCCGGACGAGGAGGGCGAACACATGGACTGGTACGACGCCGACGAGTTCTGGCAGATGACGACGAACCACTGGGCGCACGGTCTCGGCCTCCAACTCTACGAGGTGCCGCTCATCTGGCGCGGCCTCTCGCCCGACCACCCCATCGAAATCGAGGAGGGGATGACGATGGCCGTCGAGACGATGCAACCCGCGGAGAATCAGGGCGTCCGCGTCGAGGAGATGGTGGTCGTCCGCGAGAACGGCGTCGAGATTCTGAGCCAGTGGCCCGTCGAGGAGATAACGACCATCGACCACTGAGCGGTCGCGCCTCCGCTCTCGGTCGTCGGTGAGTCCGGTAGACTACCATCCGCGGCGTTCGAGCCACTCGGCGAGGCGCATCTTGAGGCGAGCAATCGTTTTCGGCCCTGTGTAGACGTACGTCGGTTCGACCGACTTCCGCGTCTCGTCGCGTTCGGACGTTTTCTCCATCGTTACGATACGTTAGACTATCTCAACTGATAAACGTTCGTACGGACGAAGCGACACTGGCTGTCTCGACCGGGTGACGAACGAACCCGAGGACGACCACCGTAACCGAAAGCGCCAGCAGCCCCCGACCTACGGCGAGGCCGAATCCGTTCAGATAGAGTACCTTCCGGTTCGTTCCCATTCCCTCTTCGTACTCGGCGACGAGTTCGAGATGGGCCATCTCCGAATCCTCGGCGTAGTCCACCGGAAGTTCCTTCAGCGACGACCCGACGAACAGATGAGTCGTTCCGTAGACGAAGAGACACGAAACGAGCGAACCGAGCAACGACCACGTTCCGACGACGCCATACACGCCGAGATTCGGAAATGGTGGCAGTCGGCTCCCGCCCGCGAGGAGACCCAACAGTACGAATGCGATTCGCGCAGACCGCACCGCTGCGTTGTCGAGCTTATTCACCTGTCGAAGTTGTTGGTTCGTCGTCGTCCGGGCTTCTGCTAAGAGGACTTGGAGCGCGGTCGCGTCACTCGACGCGTCCTTCGGTCGGTTTCTCTCGTTGGTCGGTGTCGATGAGGGCTTCGTCTGCTCGTCCATGTCGTATCGGTCCGGGGATATTTCCCTGCGGTATCGGTGATAAACCCTCGTGGCGGTCGTCGCCTACGCCACCGGCTCTTCGGTCCCGCTCGTCTGGCGACTCTTGAGGGCGCTCCCGATGGCACCGCCGACGGCACCGGGAATCGCGTAGATGGCCACGACGAGGAGGTAGACGAGCGCGGCCCCGAGGCCGAAGATGCCCGCGAATATCGTGCCGAATATCAGGAAGACGACGCCGAGGACGAGCGCCCCGAGCGTCGTCGCCACGGCTCCGTTGAGCGCGCCGTTTCCGTAGTCGCCGCCAGCGACGTAGCCCGCCGCGAGACCCGCGAGGAGTCCGGCCAGTCCCTGCCCGACGACCGGAAGCGACTCCGACGTGAACGGAATCGCGACGCCGCCGAGTAGTCCGATGACGAAGCTCGTGACGATGCCGACCGCGACCGCGCGCCAGTCGATGTTCATGTCTCTGCGGTGGACGAGCAACTACGTAGTTATTTTTCCATTCCGACACGCTTATCGGATATTTCACCGCGAACGTTACGGAAATACCACCCGTACCTTTCAACTCTCTCTTCGGACACGTCCGGACCGGGCGGCAAAGAACCGACGGGCGGGACGGACCGATTCGACCGCTCGCCGCGAGGCGACGCACAACGAAGCATTAATAGTCGAAAAATTGGAAGCGGTCACCGATGGCATCGAACCGCGGTCGTCGGACGGCGGCCGTCCTCCTGTCGCTCCTCTACCCCGGTCTCGGCCACCTCTACGTTCGGTCGTGGCATCGGGCGCTGGGTTGGTATCTCGGCGGACTCGCCGGACTCGGTCTCCTCGTCGCGGCCACGCCGGGCGTCACCGCGGCGCTGATGGCCTCTCAGAGCATCGACGCAGCCGTGCGCGCGACCCGACACCTGCCGGTCGATGCTCTCGTCGGCGTCCTCGTCGGTTTGCGCCTCCTCGGGACGGCGGACGTGTGGTGGCTCCTCCGGCGGCGAGCGCGCGGGGCGGCCCCGATTCGCTGTGTCTCCTGTGCGCGAACGCGAGACTCCGCTCTCGACTTCTGTCCGTGGTGTCTGGACGCGACGGACCGAGACGCCACGACCTCGCGTTCGTCGTAGCCCGCCCCTCGACTCCCGCTACGCCGACTCGTCCTCGGTAATCCCGTCGTCTTTCACGCTCGGCGCGCCGACGACCAGCATCCGACCGTCTTCCAGCGCCTCGAACTGCCGCCACGTCGCGGCCGGAATCACGACCACCTCGTCCGCGCCGAGTTCGAAGGTCTCGCGCTCCTCGTCCTCGCTCTCGACGGTCACGACGAACTCTCCCGAGAGGACGTAGTAGAGTTCCTCTTGGGCCTCGTGGCGGTGCCAGTTGTTCGTCTCGCCCTCCTCGAACTCCCACACGCTCGGGCGCATCTCGTCGGGACGGAGTTGGTATCCGACCGCCTTCAGGTCGGGTTCGATGTCCTCCACGTCGCGGGTTTCGAGGTCGGCGAGGCTCGTCTTCTCGTACATACGTCGGGGTTCGACGCGCGGCGGCAAAAGGGAGGTGGCGGCGACTCGGCCGTCGAGACGAGGAGCTACTCCGACTCCGCCTCGGGCGGCAGGACGGTCGAAATCCGGGCGTTCTCCTTCAGTCGAAGCCCGCCGGGTGCGACCGACAGCGGCACGCGGCCCAGTTCCGTCAGTTCCAGCGTGGGATGGAACGCCCCCAACTCGCGCACCGCGTCGCGGGTCTGGACCCTGAGCGGCCGGTCGGTCGAGAACGATTCGTTGTACTCCACGAGATACTGGCCGCCGTCCAAGTGCCACCACTGGTAATCGTCCTCGTCGTCGCGCCAGACCTTCTCGTGGGCCGCGCAGTTCGCGTGCCGGAGTTCGTCGCCGCCGAAGTCCACGCTTCCGGGCGTCTCGACGGTCAGGACTTCGCCGATGGTCAGGTCGAGGCCGCGGTCGGTGACTTGGGTCTCCTCGTGGAGGAGTCCCGAGACCAGCGTCGTGAGTTCGCTCGGTCGCATACTCGCGGTGACGGTGCCCAGCCCCAAAAGCGTGCGCCGGTCAGTCGCTGGTCTGGGAGTACTCCTCGACCCACTCCTGTAGCGTGATTCCCATCGCGGACTGCGTGATGGCGTTGGAACTCGCGGAGTTGGCGCTCTTGACCAGTTCGGCTTCGAGGGTGCGCTTGGGGACCTCGCCGAGGAAGTGAGGAATCGCGCGCTGGACCGCCAGCGGACAGCCGACCTCGTGGGCCAGCGCGTACCCGGACAGCGAGTGAGGAATCTCGTCGCTGGCGTACCGCGGGTCGGGGTCCAGCAGTTTCTCGTCGTCCACGTACTCGACGTACTCGTAGCACTTGCCCACGTCGTGGAGGAGACACGCGGCCCGAATCACGTCGAGTTGGGGGTCCGCGCCGTGGAAGTCGCGCTGTTGCTCGGCGGAATCGACGGCGATGCGCGTGACTCCGCGGACGTGTTCGACGTTCGTGACCTCGTGGATGTTCCACGCGTAGGGGATGTCGGAGATATCCCGCCACCCGCCGCGTTCGAGGCCGAGAACCCACGCTTCGACCACCTGCTCGCGTAGCTCTGCGGAGTCGATGTCCTGTATCTCGGGGAACGCCTCGCGGACCTGTTCGCCGTAGTCGGGACGGTCTGTCATACGTCTGTAATCCCTCGGCCGAACCGTAAGGCTTCGCGTCTCGGAAGCGGAGGCTCCTCGGTGGCCCGACGACTGACTCCGCTACGCGGTGACGCGATAGTTGACCTCGCCACCGCGGCGCGTGCGGGCGCGGCGGCTCGTTCGCCGCGTCCACCCGCGCGAGGGACGCGGCCGCGGATGCGGCCGCGAGGCTGGGGAGGCGTGAGGCTCGCGGCACGGACGCGGTGTGCTGTGCAGTGCGGTGCGGTCTGATTGGCATTGGCGATAGACTGCGCTACGTCTGCTGTGCTGTCACGGTTCGGTGCGGTCCCAGTTCGGTGGTGTGCTGTCGCGATACGATGCTGTGCCGCCGCGGTAGTTGCGCAGTGTCGGCAGTCGCTAACTTCGCTCGACTCACCGTCTCTCCGTCGCGGCCAGCAACCACTTCCCCGTCAGTCCCTACCTCCACACGCTATGCAAACTGCATTCCACCTCACGAGCGGCGACGAGGAGCATCAAGACACCGTCCTCACCATCGCGGAAAATCTCTCGAACGACGAAACCATCGAGATGGACGACATCGCGGTCGTCGCGCAGGCGGAGGGCATCGACCCGCTCACGGTCGGCGGTGCCCACAGCGGCACGGTCGAGTCACTCCTCGCCGACGGCATCGCGTTCAAGGCGTGTAGCAACACCCTCGACATGCTGGACCTCGCCGAGGGCGACCTCGTGGAGGGCGTCGAGACCGTCTCCTCGGGCGCGAGCGAGTTGACTCGGTTGCAGGACGACGGCTACGCCTACCTGCGTCCCTAACTGTCTCTTTCTTTTGGCACTCTATAGCTATTCTTCGAGTGACTATACATTTCTCTTGCGCGTCGGTAATCACTTCTCGGGTGGGCTACCCCTGCGTCGTCCCGCACTCGGTGCAGGTCAACTCGAAGCCGCCCTCAACGAACGCCATGTCGTGGGTCCGCTCGTCTTCGCACTCCGGGCAGTAGGCCCGCGACTGGAGTTCGTCCCAGTCGTGCATCGCGCCGGGCGCGCCGAGCGCCCAGCCTTCGACGGTCTCGTCGTCGTCGTTGTACCCTTTCTGGAACTCGCCGGGCGGGAACCGAATCAACTCGCCCGACTCGACGACCACCTCGTCGCGGTCCAGTCCGACCTCGAACGTCGCGGTCCCCGACTCGACGTAGAAGACCTCCTCTTGGTCGTTGTGGCGGTGGAGGCCGCCGGAGAACGACTCGCCGCTCTCCAACTCGAAGTAGTTCATCGCGAAGTGGTCGGTGCCGAGGACGCGCGAGACCGGCTTGCGAACGCTGTGGACTTTCATCGGATTTCGTTCGTTGTCCACCGCGTCGATGGCGACTTTCTCCATGTTCGCAACTGGGCCGACGCTCGGAAAAGGGTGTTCGAACCGGGCGTCAGTTTCCGAAGATTCCGGCCAGTAGGACGAGGAGAACGAGGGCGACGAACAGCACGACGCCAGCGAGGAAGACCAGTCTGACGATTCGGGGGAACACGTCGAGGTCGGCGACCATGGGGTGGCTGTTCTGGTCCAGACGTAGACATGAAGCCTCCGGAACGAAAACGGTCGGATGCTCACATCGCGCGGTCGGGAACGCTTAAAGCCACGCCACGCTCGCAGAGCCAGCGACCGACGACTTCGTTTTAGGTGGGTTCCCCGACACCTCGAACTCGATGCCATCCACACGAACGTCGCTCTCGAAGGCCGCGGAGATACCGCCGCCGACCGCGCTCGGACTCGTCGTCTCGCTCCTCGCGCTGCCGGGATTCGCGTGGGCGACGACCGCGTTCGACCTCGCTCTCTCGCCGGTCGTCTTCGTCGCCGTCCAGTGGGCCGTCGCGCTCGTCGTCGTCGCGCTCGCGGTCGGCGTCGAGAACCGGTCGCTCGCCTCGGTCGGGTTCCGGCGGCCGGAACGAACGGACGCGCTCGCGTTCGCCGGTACGGTGGTCGCCGCGATGGTCGTGTTCGCGGCGACCGACCCGCTCGTCGGGGCGCTCGGTCTCCCGATTCGGGACGACGCGGGGACGCTCTCGGCGGGGATCGGTCTCTCGGTCGCACTCGCTCGCGCTGTCACGACCGGCGTCGTCGAAGAAATCCTCTTCCGGGGCTACCCCGTCGAGCGACTGCTCGATTTCACCGACAGTCCGCTCCTCGCGGGCGGTACGACGTGGGGCGTCTTCACCACCGCCCACGCCGTCGTCTGGCCGCTCGGAAACCTCGTCCAGATTTCGGCCGTCGCGGCGGTGTTCACCGCGGTCTACCTCCGCCGTCGGACGCTGGTGCCCGTGGTCGGCGCGCACGTCGCGGTCTGGACGCTCTCGGTCCTCGGGCAGTTCTACGGGTGAGTGGCACGAACGGGTGCAAGCAGGCGCGAACGAGCGACCGCGATTCGGGTCCCGCGCTACTCCAGCGGCTCCAGTCCCTCCTCGGCGCGGAGGGCGTCGATGTACTCCCGGAAGCCCGTTTCGAGGTCGTACTCCGGGTCGTAGCCCAAATCTTCCTGCGCGTCGGTCATGTCGAGTTTCTGGGTCCACGGGAGTTCGCCCTCGTCGCTGACCTCGATTTCGGCGTCTGGCATAATCGAGCGCACCGCCTCGGCGGCCTCCCGAATCGTGGCGACCTCGCCACGGACGTTGTAGATGCGCTGGCTCAGGTCCTCCTCGGGTGCGAACGCCGCCTTCCGGAAGGCTTGGGCGATGTCCTTGACGTACTGCCAGTCGATAACTTGGTCGCCGTACTCGACGGAGAACGGTTCGCCGACCGCTGGCTTCTCCACGATGTCCGCGAGGAACGCCGACCCGCCGGTCTCGCGGTAGGGGCCGTAGGCGACTGTCGGGCGCAGACCGACGTGAGAGATGTCGTGGTCCTCGAAGTAGACTTTCGCCTGATGCTCGTTGTACTCCTTGGTCGCGCCGTAGAGCGTGTCGGGGTAGACGAGGTCCTCCTCGTCCACCCACTCGTCGTCGTAGTTCGCGGGCGGGGCGTAGACCGCCGCCGAGGAGGCCCACGCCACGCGCTCGACTTGCTCGTCTAACGTCCGGGCGGCCTCGAAGACGTTGTTCGTGCCCATGACGTTGACCTCCGCGGCCCCGCGGGGGTTGTCCCGCGCGAGGTTCGTCAGGAGCGCGGCGAGGTGGACGATGCGGGTCGCGCCCGACTCCTTCACGGCCCGAATCACGCTCGTCGGGTCGGTGATGTCGCCGCGCGTGACTTCCACGTCGTCGGCGACGCCCAGTTTCTCCAGAATCCGGGTGTCGGTCGAGAGGTCGTAGGCCACTACGTCGTGGCCCGCTTCCGCGAGGTCCTGTGCGACGTACGAGCCGATGAAGCCGGTGCCGCCCGTGACGAGTACCGTCTCTGAGTCTGCCATCGCTCGCAAATCTGTCGGGGACCGTAAAAAAAGTGCAGTACGTTCTCACGACTTCCTCGGCGTCCCCGGCCCTCGGAGCGTTATCCCGGACCCGTCGCCCCATCCGATCTGCTTTCGTCGTTCCCTCACCGTCGTCTGTTCTCCGCCTTCCTGCCGTGTCTCCTCGCTTCCTTCTCCGTCGTCTACGCTCGACGCCACGAGCCATTCGCTGGCCGCCTGCGCGAGGGTCGATTCGCTCCTCAACTACCTTATCTATCTTACTAAATATAAATATTTAAATATAGATACCGATAAATGTGATATGGGTGTAGTTCACACTACTCCCGAGTGATTCACAATGTTCACGAATCCGCTTTCCATTTGCATCATCGACATGCTCGGAGCGTCGGGCGTCTGCGTGGTGGCGTAGGCGAACCGACGACGCATCACCTCGAACTCGCCGCGAGTTCCGAACCAACCGCCGTTTCCGTGGCGAATCCGACCTCTACCGTCGAGTAGTTCTGCAAATCCGATTTTCGTCTCCGGTCGTGCGAAAGATACGCTCTTATCGGCTACTCGTCATTTGCACCAACATCTTCTCGGCATAAATTCTATCATAGAATATAAATATTTATATGTTATCGTGTAGCGTGTTATCGTGTGTGTCGTTCACGCGGCACATCAAGTGATTCATCATGTTCGAAATCCCATTCACGACCTGTATCGTCACCGGCATCTCGCAACCCGGTCTGCCCGTCTGCGTGTAGTCCGAACCGCACCGTCCGGGACTCGCCGCGAGTTCCGAACCGACCGTAGTCTCGTCTTTCGCTTTTCTTCGGCCGGAGAACCGTCCGACCGACGGGCTATTCGTGCAGTCCGCCGACTTCCGCGTAGAACGACGACTGCAACTGCTCGGCCATGTCCTCCTCGCGGTCGATGCGAGCGTCGATGACGGTCGGAACGTCGTTGTCTTTCCCATCGCGGAGCGCCGCGGCCAACTCGTCGGGCGTCGTCGCTCGAACGCCTTCCGCACCGAAGCCTTCGGCGACTTTCACGAAGTCGGTGTCGTGGAACTCCACGCCCGCGATGTCGCCCTCGGCGTCCTGCATCTGGCGGACCATCCCGAGGCTGGTGTCGTTCAGCACGACGAAGGTCGGCGCGACGCCCTGCTCGACCGCGATTTCGACGCTCGTCATCGTCATCGTGAACCCGCCGTCGCCCGCGACGCCGATTA
The DNA here is from genome assembly GCF_004765815.2 of Halorussus salinus. Lineage (NCBI taxonomy): Archaea > Methanobacteriati > Methanobacteriota > Halobacteria > Halobacteriales > Haladaptataceae > Halorussus > Halorussus salinus. The sequence continues at coordinate 27,898 of NZ_SBIS02000008.1, forward strand.
CGTCTCTGTCCGTCGTGATGGCCGCCGAGACCGCGGCCGGGGTCGCCCACCCCATCCCGCCGACGCCGCCCGACCCGAAGTAGGTCCGGATACCCGGCGTCTGGAGGTAGTTCAACAGCCAGAACCGGTTGTTCCCCGAGTCGGCGGTCACGACGGTCTCGTCGTCCACGACCGCCTCGATTTCCTTGACCGCGCGCTGGGGTTTGATAGGTGCGCCGTCCTCGTCGCACTCCGGGGCCGAGAATGACTCGCGGGCAGTCGCGGCGCGCTCGCGCGCCCAGTCGTTTCCGCCCGCATTCACCTCGCCAGCGTCCGCGAGCGCCCGCAGGCTCTCTTTGGCGTCCCCTATCAACCCAACGTCTGCGGGGTACACCCACCCCGCATTCCGGGTGTCGATATCTGCGTGGATTATCGTCTGCTCGTCGGGCCGGATGAAACTCGGAGCCTGCCAGTTGGTGTCCATCGGGTTCATCCGGCATCCCGCGACGAGGAGGGCGTCGGCTTCGCTCACTACCTGATTCGCGCCCTCGTGGCCGAACGAGCCGATGACCCCGCCCGCCAACTCGTGGGTCTCGGGAATCGTGGACTTGCCGAGATACGAGGTCACGACCACCGCGTCGTAGGTCTCGGCCACGCGCTCCAGTTCGTCGTAGGCCTGCGCGGCGTGGACGCCGTTCCCGGCGATGATTACCGGCCGGTCGGCCTCGGCGAACGCCTCGGCCGCGCGCTCCACGTCGCCGTCGGTCGGCGCGCTGTCCCAGTTGCGGACCTGCTCGTCGGCGTCCCAGACGGGCGGAATCGGGTCCTCGGGGACCTCCTCGGTGATGGCGTCGCCGTCGAGGATGACCGCCGTGGGGCCGGGTCGCCCGGCGGTCGCGTGCTTGAACGCCAACTGGACGCTCCGCAACGTCTCGGTCGGCGAGCGCGGGAACCAGTGTTCCTTCGTCACGCCGTCCAGAATCTTGGGGAGGTCGAGACCGCCGTAGTCGCCACGGGACTGCTGGTAGGGCGCGAGCGTGGAGTAGTCGCCGCGCTCGCTGGCCTCGGTCAGCACGACCATCGGCGACGACGAGAGGCGCGCCTCCATCTGGCCGATGGTGCCCAAACTGCCTATCCACGGTCCCTGTCCCGCGAGGACGCCCGGCGTCTGGGTCAGGCGGCCGTACATCTCGGCCATGACGCTCCCCTCGCGCTCGTCGCGCGGCCGAACGACCTCGATGTCCGACTCGGGGAGTTCGTCCAGTAGCTCGATGACCCGGCCGCCGGGGTAGCCGAAGACGTACTCGACGCCGAGGGATTCGAGTTGGCCGACTAGCTCCTCGTTGGTTTCGGTCATGCCAAGAGGTGACTCTTGCCGGTGCCTTTGGTCTGTCGCTTCTCGAAGGTGAGTTCGCTTGTGTTTCGTTCCCTCGCTCGATGGTCACTCCGTCCCGGCGCGCGCTGGCGTCTGCACGAACGGACGTGAGTGCAGGCTCGGAAGACGCGGGTTGTCTTCCGGTGGACGAGGACCGCAGCGAAGTGAGGACCGCAGGAGGCTGGGGAGGTGTGAGGTGCCGTGCTGTGCTGTCGCGGTGCGGTTGCTGTGCGGTAGACTCCGTGGAGTCGGCAGTAGGTAGCTCCTCCTTGCTTTCACCTTCCGTTCCTGACCAGCAACTGTCCTGCAAAACCGCTACGACCGAATCACGCGAACGAAATACCCAACCTTACCGAATCGAAACAATTGGAACATGCGAACCAGCCTCAACGTTCCCGACGACGTGCTGGCGGCCTTCGACGAGACGTGGCAGGCCGAAGGACTCGACTCTCGGTCGCGCGCGATTCGAGAAGCGATGCGCGAGTACGTCGAGGCTCACGCCGAACTCGAAGCCGCCGAGGGCGAGGTCATGGCGGTGCTGGCCTACGACTACGAACACGACGAGGTAGTCCACGACCTCCACGCCGTCCAACACGAGTTCGGCGATGCCATCACCGCGACGAACCACGTCCATCGGGGCGAGTGGTGCATGGAGACCGCCTTCTGCGAGGGTCCGGCCGAGGAGGTCCGTCAACTGGTCTACCGGCTCCGGGACTTCGATTCGGTGGCGCGCGTGAAGGTGATGGTCCTGAGCGCGGACCGGGAGTAACCCCCTCTCGCGCTCTCCCCCTCTTCTCCCCCTCTGGTTACCCCCGCTCGAACAGCACCGCGAAACACAGCACCGCGACCAGCAGGAGCGCCACCGCCAGTCGCGCGCGCCACGCTGGCGGCGAGAACGACAGCGACCCCATGACGAACGCGGTCAGGGTCGCCACCGCGACCCCGCCAGCCGCGACGAGCAGGCCGCCGACCGCGTGGGCCGCCTCGCCAGCGCGCGTCTCGGCGTCGCGGCCGATTTGCGCGCCGAGTTCGACCGCGTTGCTTCCCACGTCGTGGACCGCGAGCGCGGCCGCGACGCCGACGAAGGCCGCGAGCGCCGACCCGCCGCCCGACGCGACGACCAGCGAGGAGACCAGCAGTGACCCGCCAGCGACCGCGAACCCGCTCGCGGAGTCGGTCTGGACCCACGGGCCGACGGCCACCGCCAGCACGCGCTGGGCGAACGCGACGGCGAACAGCGTGGCCGCGACCCCGCCAGCGAGCGCCGCCGTCGGGCCGACCGACGCCACGGTGTCGCCCCAATCGACTCCGGCGACCTCCGCGAGCGCGCTTGCGGGCGCGAGCGCCAGCAGGGACGCCAGCGCGAGCGCGACGAATCCGCCGGCGGCGTGGGCTATCGACCGGGGCGGGTCGCTCCCGGCCCAGCCGACGAACAGGAACTGGAGGCCGCGAGCGAGCAGAATCGCGACGAGACCGCCCAGAAGCGCGGTCAGCGGGAAGTGGACGACGCCCGAGACCAACAGCAGTTCGAGGCCGTCGCCCAGCACCGACAGCGCGTCGAGGAACCCGCGGAACCACGCCGGTCCCCACGTCGAGAGCGCGAGGAGAACCTGTAGACCGAGTACCCCCCAGTAGGCCCGCGGGACCTCCCAGAGCCGCAGGTCGAACCGGTCGAGGACGGCGGCCCGGAGGTCCCGGTCTTCGGGGAGCCAGTCGTCCAGCACCGGCACCGCCCAGTGAATCAGTTCGGAAATCGCCAGCAGTTCCAACTGGACGACGACCAGAAGCGAGAGCGCGCTCGATGCGGCGACCCCGACGACCATTCCGCCGACCGCGCCGAACGTCTTCCCGAACACGTCGGCGTGGAGACAGACCGCGAGGACGGCCCCGACCGACAGGACCGTCGCCGACCGCCAGACCGCCTTGACCGTCGGCCGCTCGACCTCCTCGTCGAACGAGACGACGGCGTTGGCCGCGGCCGCCCCGACGCCAGCGCCGACCAACAGGGGGACCGCGCCGCCGCCGAGGCTCGCGACGACTGCGAAGACGGACACGCCCGCGACGACTGCGACGCTCCCGACCGCTCGGCGAGCGTTGGTCTTCGACTGGATTGCGCGTGCCCCGAGCGCGGCCACCACGCCGCCCGCCGTCGTCGCGGTGACGTGCCAGAGCTGCCCGCCCGCGGCCCCCAGCGCGAGACCCGCGAGCGCGGCGACCAGCACCGCGACGGTCCCGCTGAACGGCGTCGCCCGGCGCTCGGATGCGGGTCCGGTCCCGGTTCCGGACTCCTCGTCCGATTCCGCTTCGGAGTCGATTTCGTTCGCGTCGTCACCGGTTCGACTCCCACCGCCGACTTCACTCGTATCGTCGCCGATTCCGTTCGCGTCGTCCGAATTCCCGGTGTCGAAACTCATCCTGACCACCTCGCTGTCGCCTTCGAGACCGCACTGCGAATCGGTTCGTCGGGCGACCAGTCCACGACCCGGACCGGGCCGCGCAACTCGGCGAGTCGCCGGTCGCGCTCGATGCGCTCGACCGTCCCGCCGGGGGTCCCCGAGTCCGCCACGTCCGGACTCACGACCGTCACGGCGTGGCCGTACGCCGCGAACCGCTTCGCGACCTCGGCGGCGTAGTTGTCGGCCATCGGCGAGACGAACAGCACCTGCGCGCCGTCGGGCAGTCGCTTCCGGAGCGTCTCGAATCTGGACTCGTTGGCCCGCTCGCGGCGGTTCGTGTCGAACAGGCCGATGCCGTGGTCGCTCAGGTCCGACGCCCCGTCGAGGTCCGCGCGGACGCGGGCCAACTGCTCGTCGCCGCCGCCCGGCGCGAGATACGTTTCGTCCGGTCCGAACAGCGCCAGTCCCACCCGGTCGTTGCGCCGGACGAACGACTCGGCGAGTCGCTCGGCGGCGTACCGACCCAACTCCACCGCGTCGGGTTCGCCCGACCGACGCGAGATGTGGGCGGGCGCTCGGGTGTCCACGACGAGGAGAACCGTCGCGGCCCGCGTCTCCCGGAACTCGACGGTGGTCAACTCGCGGCTCTTCGCGTAGCGTTTCCAGTCGATGCGGCTCATCGGGTCGGCGGGCTGGTACTCGCGGGTCGCGTAGAACTCCACGCCCTCGCCGCCCGAGTCGGTCGTAATCTGGCCGGGGTGGGCGGCGGTGTCGGCCGGGAGCGGCACGTCCTCGGCTTGGGTCTGACACGTTATCGTCGCCGTCTCCGAGTCGGGCGCGTCGGCCAGTCTGGCCTCTTGGGCCCACTTGCGCTGTGCGCTCGCGCTGACGTTCCGGGCGACCAGCCGCGTCTCGCCGAACTCGTGGCTCCCCCGGTTGGCCCGGACTTCGTAGGAGAAGGCGGTCTCCTCGCCGGGTTGGAGGCCGGTGCAGAACCGCGGCGACCCGGAGACGACTTCCAACTGGTCGGGCACGCCGTCCACGACCCGGAGGTCCGGAATCGGCTCGTCGCCCTCGTTTTCGAGCGTCAGCGTGACTTCCACCTCGTCGCTCGGGAGGGGCGACCGGTCGGCAATCGTGCGCTCGACCGCCACCGAGACCGCGGGCGCGCTGGTGCCGTATCGGTAGGCCGCGTAGGCGAACCCGACCGCGCCCGCGAGGAACATCGTCGTGTTCTTCGTCAGGATGCCGCCAGCGCCCGCCAACAGCGCGACGGTCGTGCCGGGGTCCCAGTCAGGGCCGACTCTGGTCGCGGGCGGTTGGTCGCTCTCGGACGACTCGTCGGCGTCCGCGGCGGACTCGCCGGTATCGACCGCCGAGTCGTCACTGCCTTCGCCGTCGCCGCTATCGTCACCACCTCCGCCGTCGGAACTCCCGTCGCCGCCGTCTCCGGCCGACTCCTCGGAGGACCCGTCGGTCCCGTCGGCGTCCTTGAAGTACTGGGGATACATGCCGTGTTCGGGACTCGCGGCCCAGAACGACGCGAAGTAGATGCCGAACAGGAGGACGAGCGTGGCGACTGGCAGGACGACGCTGGGCGGTCCGACGAACCCGAGGAGCGCGACCCCGACGAGGCTCATCGCGCCACCTCCTCGGGGCCGGTCTCGGCGTCTCGCTCGCCGTCAGTTCCGGGTTCGCCCGACTCGCGCAGTTCGGCGTCGAGCGCCTCCAACTCGTCCAGTTCGGTGTCGAAGTCGCCCGAGTCGGCGTCGAACGCGTCCGACTCGGTCTCGAACCAGTTCGCTCCGGCGTCTTCCCCGCCGGACGCTGGCTCCCGAGCGACCTGCAACCGCTCGTCGCGGTCGATGGCCGCTATCTCCTCGACGGCGTGAGTCGCCCACCGCTCGAACCGCTCGCCGCTGGCCCAATCGCGGATGCGGACCCGGAGCGGCGCGAGGCGACGCCCGCCGAGGAAGGCGGCCGCGCGGGGGTCGTCGGTCCACGTCCCCGCCGCGATTCGCTCGGCGGCCTCCTCGTCGCCGATGCGCTCGACCTCGGCGAGGACTCTCACCGCGGTCCGGCGGATGCGACCCTCGGCTTTCCGGCGGCGAGAGGCGAACTCCCGCGTCTCGTCGGGGTCCGCGTCGAACACCGAGTCTATCTCGTGGCCGGTCGTCCGGTACTCGTCGTAGTGGGCGCGCTCGGGTTCCTTCGGGAACGTCAGGTGAGTCGTTCTCTCCTCGCCTTCGCCGTCGGCCGAGGAGGTCGCGCTCTTGCGGAACGCCTGCACGCCCAGCAGGCCGACCGCTCCGGCCACGACCAGAATCGAGGTCGGCGAGGCGACCAGCGCCGAGAGGGGCCGGAAAATCGCGGCGGGAAACAGCCACGGCACGAACGCGACGCCGACCGCGAGGAGTAGCGACGCGCCGCCGATGTACGCGAGACTCCGGGGCCGTTGGAGCTTCGCGCTCGCTCGCCCGAGGAGGCGGGGTATCATTTCTCGCCCCTCCAGTAGTCGCGGAGTCGGTCGAGCGCCGAGCGCGCGTCGTCGGTTCGGGCGTCGCGGGGCAGGTCGCCGTACCGGACTTCCCGGAACGCCTCGGTGAGTCGCCGCACCGCGTCTGCGGGGTAGCCCCGCCGGGCCGCGGCGCGCGCGACCTCTCCGGGGGTCCGAGCGCGCCGGTTCCGGACCGGCACGCGCTCGCGCATCGCTTCCCACGCCTCCTCGACGGTGGGCGGGGCCGGGTCGGCCTGCTCGTCCGCAGCGGCGGGCGTTCGACCGCCCGCGGCGTCGCTCGCGTCGCTCCCGCCGCGGCCGAGGCTCGGCATCGAGACGTTGCCGACGCTGGAGAAGATGCCGACTCCTCCGGCCAGTCCGGCGAACGCGCGCGGAATCGCGGTGACGGTCAGTGCGAGGCCCTGCGCGCCGACGCGGAGGGCTTCGACGCCTCCCCGCCCGACGCCCCCGAGGAGGCTCCCGAGGCTCCGGCCGACCGCTCCGGCGAGGCCCGCGGCGTCGTCCAGCAGTCGGGGGACCGACGACGAGAGCGCGACCACGGTCGCCATCGTCCGGGTCGGCACGCGCCCGACGAGTTCGCCGACGGGCGTGCCGCCGACGGTGAGCGTGAACGGGATGGCTCCGGCCGCGCGACCGGTCACGGCGAGCGTGCCGGTCCAGAACCCGACGATGGCGACGGCACCGAGGAGTCCGAAGATGCCGGTGGCGAGTCCGGCGAGGAGGTCGCCCCCGCCGCCGCCGTCGTAGTCGGGGGACGCGGCGGTCGTCGTGGTCGCGGTGGTGGTCGTCGTTTCGGTTTCTTCCGTCGTCTCGGACCCGTCGTCTTGGGTCGTCGTGGCGGTCGGCGCGGTCGCTTCGGGGGACTGTTCGACGGTATCGGTGCCACCTCCGCCGGAGGGGACGCTCGGGTCGCCGCCGTCACCCACGCCGACGCCAGCGGGTTGGGTTCCGAATCCGCTGGCGGGCAGTAGGGTGGCGGCGAGCGCGACCGCGAGGACACAGAGGGCGGCGAGGGCGGCGCGGCGGCGTTCGCGGGACACGACTGACAGGATTACTTTCAGTCAAATATATCTTCCCTCTCCAACATAGATGTACCCACGTCGCCCTCCATGTCACGAGACACCGCCTCGAACTCGCGGGACGGCTCCTCGGACTCCCGAGACGCCGGTTCGACCCCGCGGGACTCGACCTCGAACTCCGGCCCGCCGGACGACCCGCTCCGCGCGGGCGATTCGGCGAACCGCTCGGGCCACACGCTCGGCCTATCCTCTCGCATCGCCCTGACGCTCGCGCTCGTCCTCGCGGCGGACGCCGCCTTCGTCGCGGTCCTCGCCTACCTCTTCCGGCCGTGGCTGGCCGCGCTCGCAGGCGATTTCGCCTCGGCGGGCGGCGCCGGGGCCGGGTCGGGGGTCGGGTGGTTCGCGCTCGCGGCGCTCGTCGCGCCCGCCACGCTCGCGCTCGCGTGGGCACAACTCACGTACACGCGCCGGGAGGCGCTCGCGGCCGCCGACGCACGCCCGGTTTCGGAGTCCGAGCGCCCGGACCTCCACGCTCGGGTGCGCCGCCTCGCCCAGACCGCGGGCGTCTCTCCGCCGCGGGTCGCCCTCGCGGAGACCGACGTGGCCAACAGTTTCACGGTGGGGGACCTGCGGGGCGGGACCGTCGTCGTCTCGACGGGCCTGCTCGACCGTCTCTCCGACGAGGAGGTAGACGCGGTGCTGGCCCACGAACTCGCGCACCTCCAGAACCGCGACGCCGCGGTGATGACGCTGGCGACGTTCCTGCCCGCGCTGGCCAACGACGACTACTCGCTGTTCTCCGAGGTGGCCGGTCCCCTGAAGTCGCTCGCGCTCGGGGTCGCGGCCCTGTTCGGCTACGCCGCCAGCACCGCGCTGGTCGGCGCGCCCGTCTTCAGTTTGGAGTCGCTCCTCGCGTTCGGCGGGTTCGTCGTCTTCACGGCGCTGTTCGGCGGGGTCGCGCTCGGCCTGCTGGCGCTCCCAGTCGCGGTCCTGAGCGGCCGCCTCTCGCGCTACCGGGAGTTCGCCGCCGACCGCGCCGGGGCGCTGACCGCGGGCGACCCCGCGGCGATGGCTAGCGCGCTGGCGACGCTGGACGCCGACGCGCCCGCGACCCCGACCGAGGACGTGCGCGCCCACAGCGTTCGGGAACTCTGCTTCCTACCTCACGGCATCGTCGCGCGCGGCGAGTCGGCGGACGGGACGACCGGTCGGTCCTCGTCGGCCGACGACCCGCTCGCGGGTCTCCCCGTCGAGGTGCCGACCCATCCGCCGACCGCCGAGCGAATCGCGCGACTGCGGGACCTCGCGGCCGAGGAGCGCGGCGGCTATCGGTAGGATGGACCGTCTCGCGCCGTTGCTCTCCGTCCCGTCGGGGATACGCTTTTCCGGAACGGGACCGTTCGTCGGCGGCGAGGATGGCCCCGCTCGACTGGCTCACGCCCGACCGACTGGCGTCGTTTCTCGACCGCTTCGTCGCGCTCGTCTTCGTCGCCCTCGGAATCGCGGCGCTCGCGCTCGGCCTGACTGTCGGCGGCGGCTTCGCGGTCTTCGGCGTTGACGGGTTCGTCCTGCTCGGCGTCTGCTGGGTTCTGTTCGGCGCGTTCACGTGGGGCTCGCACCGTCTCACGTCGAAGCCCTCGGAGCGCGTTTGACTGGCTATCATGCGGAACCGGTCCGGTCGCGAGCCGCTACACATCACTACAGGTTGCCCTCAGAAATCAAAAATACGGCTACCAGACGGGAATTTATTTTCTAAGCCTATCTCCACGTTACCGAACGCCCCGATCGAATGCGTTTCACCGCTTCGGACTCACTCCTCGGTCTCGTCGTCGCCGTCGATGGTTATCTCGGTGGGTTCGCTGGCTACGTCGGTCCACTCGTCGGTCTCGTCGCCGCTCTGTGACCCGAGGAGATACCCGACCGCGAAGGTGAGCGCGAGGAGGACCAGCGTTCCGAGTCGGGACCGACCGCCGTCAGTCTGTGTTTCTGTCGCCATACTCTACCTCACGGGCGAGGCGACTTTGTGGTTGCGGCGTGGTCCGGGTCCGCCGACGCGCCCTACCCTTCGTGACGCCGAATCTTGTCGAGGAAGCCCGTCAGCGGCGGTTCGATGGAGATATCGGTCACTTTCCCCTCGTCGGTGTCGTAGACGATGATGCCCGACTCCTCCAGTTTCGGCAGGTGGGTGTGGTGGAGCGCCGTCGCGATTTGGGTCCGCTTTATCATCGACACCTTGTCGGGCGGTTGTTGGAACTCCCGCCCGGCCACTTGGTCGGTCAGTCCCTCCAGCGTCACCGGCGCGGGGAGTCCGTCGAGACAGGCGAGGCAGTGGCGACGATAGCGGTCGCTGAGAAGCGTGAGTACCTCGTCGAGTTCCAGAGGCCCGCCGCTTCGGTCCTCGCCAGCGGCGGGGTCGCCGGTCATACCCGACAATTTTCTTTCTCCCTTAAACGGCTATCGCATTCGGACGGCGGCGACTGAAACCCGAAAAACAGCGGCACGACGGACCGGCGACCGCGTTCGGAGTTTATCCTAAACTGCCTTCCATCTCCAACTCGATAAGTCGGTTCAGCTCCACCGCGTACTCGATGGGCAACTCCTCGGTGAGCGGTTCGATGAAGCCCGAGACGATCATCTGCTTGGCGTCGTCGTCGTCCAAGCCCCGACTCTGGAGGTAGAACACGTCTTCGTCGCCGATTTTGCCGACGGTCGCCTCGTGGGCCACGTCCACCTTCGACTCGTCGATCTCCATGTACGGCATCGTGTCGGAGGTCGATTCGTTGTCGAACATCAGCGCGTCGCACTCGACGGCGGTCGAGGAGTGTTCCGCGCCCTCCGAAATCTGGACCAGTCCGCGGTAGTTGGTCCGGCCGCCGTCCTTCGAGATGGACTTCGATTCGATGGTGGACTTGGTGTGGGGCGCGTTGTGGTAGACCTTCGCGCCGGTGTCGATGTCTTGGCCCTCACCCGCGAACGCGATGGAGATGTGGTTCGCGGAGGCTCCTCGGCCCTTCAGAATCGAGCAGGGGTAGAGCATCGTCGCCTTCGACCCCATCGACCCCGACACCCACTCCATCCGGCCGCCCTTCTCCACGAGCGCACGCTTGGTGTTGAGGTTGAACGTGTTCTTCGACCAGTTTTGCACTGTCGAGTACTGGACGTGGGCGTCCTCGCCGACGAACACCTCGACGCCGCCCGAGTGGAGGTTGTGGGTGCCGTACTTCGGTGCCGAACAGCCCTCGATGTAGTGGACTTCCGAACCCTCCTCGGCGATGATGAGGGTGTGTTCGAACTGGCCCATCCCCTCGGAGTTCATCCGGAAGTACGCCTGTACCGGCATCTCGACGGTCACGTCCTCGGGGACGTAGACGAACGACCCGCCGGACCAGACCGCGCCGTGGAGCGCGGCGAACTTGTTGTCGCTCGGCGGGACGCAACTGGTCATGAAGTACTCCTTCACGATGTCCTCGTGTTCCTTCACCGCCTCGTCCATGTTACAGAACACGACGCCCTTCTCCTCCCACTGCTCCTGCATGTTCTGGTAGACGACTTCGGACTCGTACTGGGCACCGACGCCGGAGAGGGCTTTGCGCTCCGCCTCCGGAATCCCCAACTTTTCGAAGGTGTCTTGGATGTCCTCGGGCAGGTCGTCCCAACTGTCCGCGCCCTCGCGCTTGTCCACGTCGGGGCGGATGTACGGCACGATTTCCTCCACGTCGAGTTTCGTGAGGTCCGGCTGGCCGGGCCAGTCGGTCGGCATCGGCATGTTCTGCCAGTGTTCCAGCGCCCGGAGCCGCCGGTCTAACATCCAGTCGGGTTCGTCCTTGTCCTCGCTGATGAGGCGGACGACCTCCTCGGTCAGCCCCTTGTCGGACCTGAGCGCCGCGCTCTCGTCTTTCTTGAACTCGAAGCGCTCCTCGGTGTTGGTTTCTTGAAGCTCTTCACTACTCATGTACTACAGTTCGGGACCGAAGCCTCTTAACCTCGGCGTCGATTCGGACCGCGAAGAAACTGAAAGTGGTTACGAGAGCGTCGAAAAATCGGCCGTCGTCGTTACACTTCGGAGGTGTCGGTGTCGGTATCGCGGGCGCGGTCCGTCTCGCTGACGGTGTCCGTGTCGGTCGTCGGGTCAACTTCGCTCTGTGCTTCCTGAAGCTCTTCCTCGATCTCTTGGCGTCCCTTCTTGAACTCGCCCATCGCCTCGCCGGTCGAACGAGCCAGCTTGGGAATCTTGTTCGCGCCGAACAGCAGGACGGCGATGAGGAGGATGACCATCATCTCCATCCCGCCGGGCACGGGTCCGAACAGTGGAATCATTGTGTGTCTGTATCCTCACGGATTGGCCCCTCACTTGTAGGCTTTTCCCCCGAGGTTTTGTCTCCCGACCCCGAACGCGCACGTAGACTCGTGACTGACCCCGACGACTCGGCTAATTTCGACACATCGGACGATTCACTAAAACCCGCGGAACTGGCCCGTGAGTGCCTCGTTTCGGACTATCGTGAGGAGGTCCGGACCGTCCTCGACTGCGCGGACGCGGTGGCGGAGTCGTGGGGTAGCGAGGCGACGACCGACCCCGCCGCCGTCGCGGACCCGCTCAGGGCCGCCCTCGACGCCGCGGGCGTGTGGTCGCGCCTCCCCGACCTCCTCGTGAGTGCCGTGGACGCGACCGGTCGCTCGCTGTCGGCGACGCCGGTCGCGGCCCCGCCCTACGTGACGGCGACGAGTCGCGGGCCGATGCTCCGGGCGACGCTCCCGGACGGCCGACTCGTCGTCTCGCTCCGGGTCTTCGAAATCGACCGCACGAGCGCCAGCGACGGCTCCGTCCGATACGTCCGCGGGGCGACGACGCCCGAGGAGGCCGTCCGCGTCGAGTTCGTCTGAGCGTCGCCGTGGACGTGCGAACTGCCGCTGGCCGGGGAGACGACTTATCTTCCGTCGGACCGAAGACGGACGTATGGAAACGTCTACCGTAGACCGAACCCGCGAGGAGTCCTCGAAGTCCCGGTCGTTGCTCGTCGCGGCCGCGCTCGGGGTCGGCGGCTACGCCGTCGCCATCGTCGTCGTCGGTCTCGCCGCGCTCGCAGTGACGCTGGCGGGCGTCCCGCTGATGGAGCGGCCCGCGCTCTTGCTCGCGCTCTCGGTCGTGATGGGCCAAGGCGTCGCGTTCGGTACCTTCGCGCTCGGCTACCTCGCGTACACCGACCGCGGATTCGGCTTCGTGAAAGCTCGGATTCCGACGGTCAGGGACATCGCGTGGGCGGTCGGCGGGACGATAGCCCTCTTCGCCGGTCTCGTGGCGGTCTCGGCGCTGTTCACCGTCCTCGGCGTTCAGTCGGCGTCGAACACCGTCACGGACTTCGGCGAGCAGGACCCCCGAATCTTCCTCCTGCTCGTGCCCCTATCTTTCCTGTTCATCGGGCCGGGCGAGGAGTTACTGTATCGGGGCGTCGTGCAGGGTCGCCTCCGCGAGGCGTTCGGGCCGTGGGTCGCCATCGGCGTGGCGAGTTTCGTCTTCGCGGTCATCCACGTCTTCTCGCTCCAAGGGGCCGGAAAACTCGCGTATCTCGCCATCCTGTTCGTCCTCTCGCCGATTCTGGGCGCGGCCTACGAGTGGACCGACAACATCGTGGTCCCGTCGCTGATTCACGGCGCGTTCAACGCGATTCAGTTCTACGTCGCGTATCTCGGCGCGACCGGGGGACTCCCCGCCTAGGGAGACTCGCCCGAACTCCCGCTCCACCGGACGACGCGAAACCGGTCGTACCCACCGTAGGCGAGTTCGAGCGCGCCCATCCACCAGTTCCACTTCTCGGGGAGCGCGAGTCCCTCGGGGGCGTCCCGTAAGTTCTCGACGACGACCGCGGTCGTCAGTTCGCTGTCCATGTGAGACTCGAACTGGCCCGAGTCCGCCAAGTCGCGGGCCTGTCTGGCGACGACGCGTCTGGTCCCGGCGTCGCCGCCGAACTCCTCGCCGAGTCGCTTCTCGAATCGCTGACCGATTCCCATTTCCATTGTCTCGAAGTCCGCCACTGTACTACTGAGGCCGCACTGTTCGGCTCCGCCTACCCTCCTTACGTCTCCTCAGTTGTAAAGTCCGATGGCCTTGATCTGCTCTTGGTACCGATTCCGGATGGTGACTTCCGTCACCTGCGCCACGTCCGCGACCTCTCGCTGGGTCTTCTTCTCGTTGCACAGCAGGGAGGCGGCGTAGATGGCCGCGGCGGCGTACCCCGTCGGCGACTTGCCCGACAGCAGGCCCTTCTCTGCGGTCACGTCGATTATCTCGTTGGCCTTGCTCTCTACCTCCTCGGTCAAATCGAGTTCCGAGCAGAACCGCGGCACGTACTTCTTCGGGTCCACCGGCTCCATCCCGAGCGAGAGTTCCTGAGAAATGTAGCGATACGTCCGACCGATTTCCTTGCGTTCGACCCGCGAGACCTCCGAGACTTCTTCGAGGCTTCGCGGAATTCCCTCCTTCCGGCAGGCCGCGTACAGCGCGGCGGTGGCGACGCCCTCGATTGACCGCCCCCGAATCAGGTCTTCCTTGAGCGCGCGCCGGTAGATGACCGACGAGACCTCCTGTACCGACCTCGGTACCCCGAGCGCCGAGGACATCCGGTTGAGTTCGCTCAACGCGAACTGGAGGTTTCGCTCGCCCGCGTCCTTGGTCCGGATGCGCTCCTGCCACTTGCGCAGGCGGTGCATCTGACTGCGCTTCTCCGACGAGAGCGACCGGCCGTAGGCGTCCTTGTTCTTCCAGTCGATGGTGGTCGTCAGGCCTTTGTCGTGCATCGTGTTCGTCGTCGGTGCCCCCACGCGACTCTTCGACTGGCGCTCTTGGTGGTTGAACGCGCGCCACTCCGGCCCCCGATCGACGTTTCGCTCCTCGACCACGAGTCCGCAGTCCTCGCAGACTAACTCGCCTCCGCCAGCGTCCGCGACCAGACTTCCGGCCTCGCACTCCGGACACGTCTGGGTATTCTCGGAGTCCCCCTTCTCGGTCTCGACCTCTTGCTCCCGCTCTCGCTGGCGGATTGGCCCGGTCATGAGTCTGTTAGTAAGTTGGTGTGGTAGATAAACCCTACGCGGCCACGTACCGGACCGTCGTCCGGTAGCGACGCGGCGACTCTTCGCCACCGGCTTTTATTACTTCGTCGCGCCTCCTCCCGGTATGGCACCCTCTCGCCCGACGGTCTTCACCGTAGACGAGTACGACGCACTGGAGTTCGACGCGGTTCTCGTCCGCGAGCGCACGGTCGTCTGTCTCGACGGCGACGAGACGGCCCGCGTCGTCCCGCTGAACAAACTCAACCACGTGGACGCCGACCCCGAGACGATGCTGGTCGAGCGCGAACTCCCCGAGAGCTTCTACGGCGGCGGGGAGTACGGCTTCGTCCGCGTCGAGGAGTACCCCGAACTCGAAGACCACCTCGACCAACTCGACGCCGAGGAGTACTGAGACGCCACCGGACCTCGGCGCAGAGCAACGACTCGTCGGTCGCGTCTCCGAAAGGCAAAAGAGCAGAAGGACGCCCGAGTGAACCGGCTCGGGTCCTTCCGCCGATACCCTCAGCCGTGAGGCCTCATCGGGCGTTCCAGAAGTTATCGACTCCTCGGAACGCCCCGAATAAGTATCTTGCTGTCTTCGGACCCGGCGAGTCCGCTCAGAACCGCACCAGCGGTTTGACCACGCCGTCCTCTTTGGAGGCCATCAACTCGAAAGCCTCGCCGATGTTCTCGAAGTCGAACTCGTGAGTCGTCATGTGCGTCGGGTCCACGCGCCCGGCGTCGATGAGTCGAAGCAGTCGGCCCAGTCGGACGTTCCCGCCGGGACAGAGGTCGGTCACGATGTCCTTCTCGGCCATCCCGACGCCCCACGCCTCGCGCGGGATGTCCACGGTTTCGCCCTCGCCGTAGTAGCCGACGTTCGAGATAGTGCCGCCGGGCTTGGTGACCGCCACGCAGTCGGCCAGCGTCTCCTCGCTCCCGAGCGCCTCTATCGCGGCGTCCACTCCCTCGCCGTCGGTCAGTTCGTGAATTCGCTCCACCGGGTCCACCTCCTCGAAATCGACTATCTCGTCCGCGCCGTACTCGCGGGCCAACTCCTGTCGCTCGGGGACGCTCTCGACGGCGATGACCCGTCCGGCCCCCTGCAACCGCGCGCCCTTCGTCGCCATCAGGCCGACCGGCCCCTGCGCGAAGACGGCCACCGTCCCGCCCATCGGTATCTCGGCGTTCTCGGCCCCCGCGAAGCCGGTACTCAGCATGTCGCAGACGTAGGCGGCCTCCTCGTCGGTCACGCCGTCGGGAACGTGGGCCAGATTCGCGTCGGCCTCGTTGACGTGGGCGTACTCGGCGAACACGCCGTCTTTCTCGTTGGCGAACTTCCAGCCGCCGAGCGCGCCGCCCGACTGGGAGGAGTGGCCGTCTTGGGCGGCGGCCGACCCCCACTCGGGCGTGATGGCTCCCACGACCACCCGGTCGCCCTCGCTGAATCGCTCGACTTCCGACCCCACCTCGTCTACGATTCCCACGGCCTCGTGGCCGAGCGTCAGGTTCTCACGCTCGCCGATGGCTCCGTGGACGGTGTGAACGTCCGACGTGCAGATGAGTGCGACTGTCGGTTTCAGGATAGCGTCGTTCGGTCCCGGTTCTGGTCTGTCCTTCTCGGCGACTCCCGTCTCGCCGATGCCGTTCATGACGAATGCCTGCATGGTTTTCCCCGACGCAAGCACCACGCGAGAGCTAATCAACCTAGGGCGAGCGGTCCGGCCGACTCATGCCGAGAGCGCCCGCTCGATTCCCCGCCGGATGCGCTCGGCGTCGGGTCGGTAGGCCTCCTCGCGGGCGAACATCGGGAAGGGAACGTCGTAGCCCGTCACGCGCTCGACCGGCGCTTCGAGGTGGTAGAGCGCGTCGTCGTTGATACGGGCGATTATCTCGGCCGCGAGGCCACCGGTCCGAGGAGCCTCGTGGACGACGACGCACCGTCCGGTCTTCCGGACCGATTCGAGAATCGTCTCGGAGTCCAGCGGAGAGACCGTCCGCAGGTCGATGACCTCGGCGTCCGCGTCGCCGTCATCCACCGCCTCGCGGGTCTCGGCGAGCATCGCGCCCCACGCCACGACGGTCACGTCCGACCCCTCTCGCACCACTTCGGCCTCGCCGAGCGGAACCGTGTGTTCGCCCTCCGGAACCGCCTCTCGGGAGGCCCGGTACCGCTTGGTCGGTTCGAGGAAGACCACCGGGTCGGGGTCCCGAATCGCCGACGTGAGCAGGCCCTTCGCGTCGGCGGGATTCGCGGGCACGACGGTCTTCACCCCCGGAACGTGGGCGTATCCGGCCTCGTAGCTCTCGGAGTGGAGTTCGAGCGCCCGGATGCCGCCGCCGTAGGGCATCCGCACCGTCATCGGCACCGAGAGCGCGCCGCGGGTCCGACTCCGCATCCGCGAGGCGTGCTGGTGCAACTGGTGAAAGCCCTGAAACGCGAAACTGGCGAACTGAATCTCGGCGACCGGGGTGAGTCCGTACGCGCCGAGTCCGACCCCGAGGCCCAGTATCGCGGCCTCCGCGAGGGGCGTGTCGTACACCTGCTCGGGGAACTCGTCGTAGAGGTCGCGGGTCGCGCGGAACACCCCGCCGTTGACGCCCACGTCCTCGCCGTAGACGAGTACGGAGTCGTCGCGGGCCAACTCGTCGGCGAGCGCCTGCCGAATCGCCTCCACGAGTCTGAGGTCATTCGTCACGGTCCGCCACCTCCCCGCCCCCGGCTTCCGTCTCGCCGGGGAGTCCGCCCTCGGCGCTCGCGGGTTCGTCGTCCCCCGTGCGCTCGAACTCCTCCTTCTGCCGCCGGAGTTCCGGCGGGGCCTCCGCGAACACGTAGTCGAACATCTCCGCGGGCACGACCTGCTCTTGGCCCTCCTTCGCGCGGTCGATTTCGTCGGCGACCAACTCCTCTATCTCTTCGCCGATGCTCTCCTCGCGCTCGTCGTCCAGCAGACCCTCGTCCCGGAGGTACGTCTCGAAGCGCGCGATGGGGTCTCTGGCCTCCCACTCGGCCTCTTCCTCCTCGGTCCGGTAGGCCCGCGGGTCGTCGCTGGTCGTGTGCATCGACCGCCGGTAGGTCTGGGCCTCTATCAGCACGGGGTCGCCCTCGCGGGCGGACTCCAGCGCGTCGCGCGTCACCGCGAGGACGCCCAGCACGTCGTTGCCGTCCACCTGCACGCCCTCGATGCCCGCCGCGATGGCCTTCTGTGCCAGCGTCTCGGCCCTGCTCTGGCCGCTTCTTGGCACCGAAATCGCCCACTGGTTGTTCTGACAGAAGAAGACGCAGTGGGCGTCAAGCACGCCCGCGACGTTCATCGCCTCCGCCACGTCGCCCTGACTCGTCGCGCCGTCGCCGAAGTACGTCAGGGTCGCCTCGTCCGCGCCGGTTATCTCTTGGCCCCACCCGACGCCTGCGGCGTGGAGCGACTGGGACCCGACCGGGATGGACGGCGGGAAGTTCGCGCCCGAGACCTCAGCGCCCTCCTCCATCCCCATCGAGTACCACAGCAGGCGGTGAATCGGCGTCCCTCGCGTGAGAAAGGCCGCGCCCTCGCGGAACGAGGGCACCATCCACCCCTCGGGTTTCAACGCCGTCGCGGAGCCGACCTGCGCGGCCTCCTGCCCGATTCCGGGCGCGTAAGTCCCCAACTCGCCGCGACGCTGGAGCGCGACCGCTCGCTCGTCCACTCGGCGCGAGAGTCGCATCAGGCGGTAGAGTTCGAGCAGTTGCTCGTCGCTCACGTCGGGGAGTTCCGCCTCGTCGGCGTTGCCCTCCTCGTCCAGTGCTTGCACGTACTCGACCGAAAACTCGGCCACTCGCTCCCGAACCACGCGCCTCGTACCACGGCGTCCCACTTAGCTGAGGGGGCCGCGTGGCCAGTTTCACAGCGTGGGCCGCGTAGCCAGCGGGGTCGGGCGGAGTGGGGTTTCGGGGAGAGTGAGGGACCGCGGGCGACCTCAATCCGTCGCCGCCGACGCGCCGACTTCCGAGTCGCTTCCTGCGTCGTCGCTCTCGCTCGCCGGTCTGACCGGTGAAAATGCGACCCAGACGAGACCCGCACCTGCGGTCAGCACCACGGCGCTCGCGGCGAGGAGCCGAATCGGCCCGAGCGCGGCGGCCGCGTACCCGCCGCCGACCTTAGCGACCCCGGCGACCAGCGAGAAGACCATCGTCGCGCCCGAGAGGACCGTCGCGCGCCCGACGTTCTCCACGCGGTCGTTGAGGTACTGGTTCCGGAGCGGCCGGAACACGCTCCGGGCTCCTCGGGTCAGGACGACGACCGGAACCACCAGCACCGGCGCGAACGCGATTGCCGCGTAGGTCACGCCGAGGAGGGGCACCAACAGGACCAAGGCTCCGCGGACGCCGAGGGTCTCCTCTATCCAGCCCGCGCTGGCGGCCGCCGCGGCCGAGACCACCTTGAACCCGGCGTAGAGGAGACCGAGCGCGGGCACCGAGACCCCCGCGGCGGTCATCGCCGGTTGCTCGAAGGTCCGCGAGAGTTCGAAGAGCGTGTAGACGAGCGCGGCGAACGCGACGAACCACCGGATTTCGGGTCGCCGGACTTGGATGCGGAGCGTCCGGAGCGCGTCGCCGACCGTGAACGTCTCGTCTTCGACCGGTGTAGAGTCGGCGCTGTCGGCCCGTCCCTCCTCGTCGTCGCTCTCGGCGTCGCGCTCGCTCGCCACGGTCGGGAGCGTCGCCAGAATCGGAATCCCGAGCGCCGAGAGGAGGGCGTTGGCGAGGAAGGGGAGCGACCAATCGACGGTCACGAGCGCGCCCGCGGCGACTGCGGTCGCCCCCGAGGTCAGTAGGAGCGCGGTGTTGGCGCGACCGCTGACGCGGGCGAACTCGTCGGCCTCGCCGTGGGCGTCCAGAACCTCGTAGAGCCACGCCTTGCCCGTTCCCGACCGGAACGCCCACCCGAACGCCCAGACGACGTTCAGGCCGACGTAGGCGAGCGGCGAGTCGGCGACGACCCAGAGACCGAGCGCGACCGCCGACAGGAGGTTCCCGACCGCGAGGCTGGCCCGCCGACCGATGCGGTCGCCGACGTAGCCCGTGGGAATCTCGGCGGCGACCTCCGCGAAGAGGAACGCCGCGCCGGTCAGGCCCACGACTTCCATGCCGTAGCCCTTGACTTGCGTGAGGTAGACGACGCTTACCGGTAGGTAGAAGCCGTAGGCGTTGGTCATCTTGTAGGCGTAGTAGCGCCGGACGACGCCTCGAAGGTCTCCCATTGGCTAGAACGACTCGCGCCGACCTAATGGGGTTTCCCGGAAGCCGATTTATGTAGAATTTCTATCATTCAGCCGCCCGCCGACACTCACACAACTTTAAACGCTATCCCGCGCAACGCCCTCGCATGGACGCTTTCGAGGAGCGGACCCGGCGATGTCAGGACCGACTCGCCGCGGTCGGCGCGGACGCGGCCGTGTTGTTCCCGAGTACCAACCTGTTCTACGTCTCGGGGTTCCGCGAGGAGCCCGGCGAGCGCCACCTCTTTCTGGTGATTCCCCGCGAGGGCGACCCCGCCTTCGTCGCGCCGGAGATGTACGACGCTCAGATTCGGGACTCCTCGTGGGTCCAAGACCTGCGGTTGTGGGCCGACGGCGAGGACCCTACAAAACTCGTGGCCGACCTCGCCGACGAGTTTGACCTCCGGGGTGGTCACCTGCTCGTGGACGACACGATGTGGGCGCGGTTCACCCAAGACCTGCGCGAGACGTTACCCGAGGCGACGTTCGGCCTCGCCAGCGAGGTGTTCGACGACCTCCGAGTGCGCAAGGACGACACCGAGTTGGCCGCTCTTCGGACCGCAGGCGAGGTGGCGGACCGAGTGAGCGTCGAAATTCGGGAACTAGGCGAGGAGGCCGTCGGCATGACCGAGGACGAACTCGCCGACGAAATCGAGCGCCGACTCGCCGCGGCGGGCGGCGACGAAATCGCGTTCGGCACCATCGCGGGGTCGGGACCCAACGGTGCCAAGCCCCACCACCGCCACGAGGACCGCGAGATTCGGCCCGGCGACCCGGTGGTACTCGACTTCGGCGCGTACGTCGATGGCTACCCCGGCGACCAGACCCGGACGGTCGTGTTCGCTGGCGACCCGCCGGAGGGCTACGAGGAGGTCCACGAGGTCGTCCGGGAGGCCCACGAGGCCGCAGTCGAAGCGGTCGAACCCGGCGTCACGGCCGAATCCATCGACCGCGCCGCCCGCGAGGTCATCGAGGAGGCGGGCTACGGCGACGAGTTCGTCCACCGAACGGGCCACGGCGTCGGGTTGGACGTTCACGAGGACCCCTACATCGTCGCGGGCAACGAGACTGAACTCGAACCGGGGATGGTGTTCAGCGTCGAACCCGGCGTCTATCTCGACGGCGAGTTCGGCGTCCGCATCGAAGACCTCGTGGTCGTGACCGAGGAGGGGTGCGAGCGACTGAACGACTCTCCTCGGACGTGGGAACCGCTCTGAGGATGGTCTCCCGGTCGTCTTCTCGCTCCAGCGTGTCTGCTCCGCGTCCGGCCCTTTCCTGCCCTTCCGGCCCTCTCGGTAGTAGGACCGGTCAGAACGGGACGCGACGAACGAGCGCGGGGAGGTGGTTCCGGAGTCGGACTTCCAGACTCCCGGTTCGGTCGCGGACGCGCGCCATCTCGTCGTCGGTCAGCGAGAAGTCGAAGACAGCGGCGTTCTGTTCGAGGTGCGCCCGACTGCTGGCCTTCGGAATCGCGACGACGCCCTCCTGCTGGACCAGCCAGCGCACCGCCACTTGTGCGGCGGTTTTGTCGTACCGGTCGCCGATGCGTTCGAGGAGGTCGTCGGTCAGCGCGTCTCCTCTGGCCAGCGGACTGTACGCGACCAGCGCGAGACCGTTCGCCGCGCAGTACTCCCGGAGGCGCGACTGGTCCTTGTATGGATGGTAGAGGACTTGGTTCGCGACGAGCGGAATCTCGGCGGCGCTCCTCGCCTCACGGAGTTGCGTCAGCGTGTAGTTGCTGACGCCGACGTTCTTCACCACTCCCGACTCGTACAGTTCGGTCATCGCGTCGAGCGTCTCCGCGACCGGAACGCGCGGGTGGGGCCAGTGGGCCAACAGCAGGTCCACGTACTCGACGCCGAGTCTTTCGAGACTCCCGCGCACGGTGTCCAGTACGTCCTCGTAGCCGAGGCTCGACCGCCACACCTTCGTCGTCAGAAACACCTCGTCGCGGTCCACCTCCGAGCGGGCGATGCCGTCCCCGACGGCCTCCTCGTTGTCGTACGCTTGCGCGGTATCGACGTGCCGGTAGCCGAGGTCGAGCGCCGTCCGGACCGTCTCGGTACACTCCGGTCCGGTGTTCTGCCACGTTCCCAAGCCGAGTTTCGGGATGCGAGCGCCGTCGGTCTCGACGTATTCCATGTCTCGGCGTCATGTCGAAAGAGCAAAAATACCGTGCTTCCCGAGACGATTCCGAAACCTGAAATTCGTCCGCGGACGTACCCCGAGTCAGTGACCTACCTGAGCCACACCGTCCGGTCGCTCCGCGACGACCCGATTCCCGACGAGGAGGTCCGCCTCGTCCTCACGGTCGAGGACGCCCCCACGGTCGAGGATGACGCCGACGAAATCGAATCGGCGGTCGAATCGCTCGACGGCGAGGTCGTCCGCGAGTTGGCGTTCGACCGCCTGCTGGTCGAAGTCGCCCAGACCGACATCGACGCGATTTGCTCGCTCGACGGTATCTCGTCGGTCGAGACCGACGCGGTTCTCGGGCCGACCTGACCGGACTCGTCGTTCGCAGTCGGCGACCGCGACCACCGTGGGAAGTTTTCACAAACCCGACCGTCGGTTGTACCAACCGAACGGACCTCCTTCCGGGCAAGCAGTTTCAAGTGACAGTCCGATGTACGAGTGTGCGGGGAAATGGGGGACGACGACACGAGACACCGGAGTAGCGCCGTCCACGACGAACCCGTGGGGCGGATGGGGCGGCGGCGGTTCGTGAACACGCTCGCGGGCCTCGGATTCGGCGCGCTCTCCGCGAGTCTGCTGACGGCCGAGGACGTGCAAGCCGCGAGTAGCGACGAAGTACCGATAGTGTACGGGCTGACGAGAGACGGTAGCGACTCCGACGACGAGAATGCCGCGACCGTCAAACCGCGCCGGAAGACGGTCCCGGCCGACTGGTACGACGACTTCCGGGCGGCCGTCGCGGCCCACCGAAACCTCGACGTGATTCACCGCGAGGAGGTCGCCAATTCCGCGGTCTCGCCGGGCGAGTACGGCGGCGCGAACGCGACCATCCGCGTCGAGATAACCGCCGAGGAGGTCCGGGGTGCGGTGCCAGAGCGCGTCGAGGAGACGCCGGTCGAGGTCCGGCGCGTCGAGCGGACCGGCGACCGCCAGCGCGACGCCGACTCCGCGGCGCTCCGCGATAGCGGGGCACTTCGCGATAGCGACTCGCCCGGCCAGCGCGAACGGGACGGCGGCGTGCCGGGGAGCGTCGCCGTCGCCAGCGACAAGTTGTTCGGGACGCTCGCGCCAGCGATGAGCGACCCGAGGGACGGGTCGCTGTACTTCGCCACGGCGAACCACGTCTTCGGCGGCACCGGCAACGGCGGCGATTCGCTCTACCTCCTCGACGGCGGGAGGACCGAAATCGGGTCGGTCCGGTCGGGCTATCCGAAGGCCGATATGGTCTGTGCGAAACCGACCGACGGCTACCGGCCGCTCCACCGGATTCGAGACGGCAGGCCGGGCCGCGTCCTCGGGCAGTTCACGAAGGTCGGTCTCGCGGACCTCAAAGCCGCGGGCGAGAAGTTGGAGAAGATCGGAGCCAAGACCGGCCACACGAAGGGGAAGATTCAGGCGGTGGACGGCCTGACCTGCGCCTACGGGGCCATCTGCAAGCGGGGCCAACTCAAGTGGGGCGAGGAGTCCGGCTTCGGCGACGGCGACAGCGGGTCGGTGAACTTCCACCCCGACCCGGACGACCCCGACGCGGGCGTGCTGGTCGGCGGGTTCAACAACGCCCGGACGTGGTGGCCCGGCGAGAACTACGTCTGGGGGACCGCGGCCCACCACGTCACGGAGCGCCACGGGTTCACGTTTTGACCTCGCGGAAATATCTGTGATTCCTTAGAAATTGAAATTATATCTCTAAGAAACACGAATATTTTCGAGCGCCGTTTCGTTCTCTGTGAGCGGTAGTATCACGACGGCCCAGAGTAGCGTTAAGTCGGTCGCTGGCGTCGGTCGTCTCCTATGCGAGAACCGCTTTCTCGACGCCGAACGCTCGTCGTCCTCGGTACCGCGGCCGCCCTCGGCCTCGGCGGCGGAGGCGTCGTCGCCCAAGACGGCGACGCGAACGAGAACGACTACTGGACGGTCACCCGCCAAACGGCCGACCGAGTGGTCGCGTCCGACGCGGACGGAACCGTTCGCTCGGACGGCGACGTGTACGTCACCGCGGGCGTGGAAATCGACGGCAACGTCACGGCGGGCCGTCACGTCGTCTTGGAACGCGACGCCGACGTGGACGGCGACATCGACGCCGGAGGAGCGGTCGTCGTGGGGTCCGGCGTGGACCTCGACGGCGACGTGGACGCGGCCAGCGACGTTCTCCTCGGGGTCTCCCTCCCTCGAAACCGCGAGAACTACGCGGACGACCGACTCCGGGGACTCGCCGACATCGTTCGCGGGGCGGACGTGGACGTAGACGGCGACGTGACGGCCGGGCGCGACGTTCTCGTCGCCCCCGACAGCGACGTTGACGGCGACATCACCGCCGAGGGCGTCGTCACCATCGGTCGCCGCGTGGACATCGACGGCGCTATCTCCGCCGACGAGATTCGACGCGACGCCGCCGTGAGCGGTGGCGACGCCGATGACGACGATGGCGGTGACGACGACAGTTAGAACGACCGATACGTCCGTTCAGTCGTCCAAGAACGCCGACAGCAGTTTCCGCTCGCCGACGCGCAGGTGTTGGTGGAACGTCGGCGCGGAGACCCCGAGCGAGTCGCTGACCTCCTCACCGGTACTCTCGCGGGGCCACTCGAAGAACCCGGCGTAGTAGGCCGCGTCGAGGGCCGACCGCTGGCGCTCGGTCAGGTCGTCTTCGAGCGCCGACTGGAACTCTTGGACCGTCTGGTCGGGGCGCTCGCGCTCGCGCTGGGCCACGACATCGGTGCCGGGAATCGCGTCCTGAATCGACTCCACGACCGAGCGCACGTCCGCCTTCCGCGGGAGTTCTACGACGCTCCGGCCGCCGTCGGCGTCGAACTCCACGTCCACCAGCGTCCCGCCGTGTTCGCCCAGCGTCCGGAGCGGCGACGGCCCGGTGTAGACGAACTCGAAGAGGTTGCCGTCGTCGTGTTCGTTGACGAGTCTGACCTGCTCCACGTCCGGGGCCTCGGTCGCTCGCTCGCGCACGCGGTCGGGTTCCAGCCCCTCGACGGTCATGAAGTAGACGAACGACCCGTCGGTGGTCATCGTCACGCCCTCCAGCGAGAAGGTGCCGCCCTCCTCGCGGGGGACCCGCGCGAAGAAGCCGTCCCCGTCGCGAATCTCGAACTCGACTTCGACCACGCTGTCCGAGAGGAGCGCCTTCTTGTTCTCGGCGGCGTTGATGGCGTGACCGATGGTCTCGCCGAGTTCCGCCAACACCGCCTGCTCGCGGTCGTCGAAGGCGTCGGCCCGGTCGGCGTAGACGCAGAGGACGCCGTAGACCGTCTCGCGGTAGCGAAGCGGGATTGCCGCGGCCGACTGGTAGCCCCGTTCGAGCGCCATCTCTCGCCACGGCTCGAACTCCTCGTCGTCGGGGACGCTCTGGACGACCTGCACCTCGCGGGTCTCCAGCGCCCGCTGGCTCGGTCCCGTCGGCGTCTCGTCGCGCATCCCGACGACGGCGTCGAGGTAGCCCTCCTCGACGCCCGCCCACGCGGTCGGCCTCGGGTCGTTGCTCCCCGCCATCACCTCGCCGGTCCACGCGAACTGGTACTGTTCGGACTCCGCGAGGCGTTCGGTGACCGCTTCGGCTATCTCCTCGCGGGTCGCGGCCCGGACCAGCAGTTGGTCCACGTCGCGGATGACCTCGTTGATGCGGTCGAGTTCCGCGAGTTGACTCCGCTGGTCGGCCAACTCCGACTCGCGGGCCGCGCGGTTCAGCGCGACTTCGACGTTCGCCGCCAGCACGCGCACCAAGTCTATCTCGTAGTCGTCGAACGCGCCGACGGTCGGCGAGGCGACGGTCATCACGCCCCACTCGCCCAGCGGGAACGCGCCGAACGCGCGGATGCCCTCCGAGCCGTCCTCGGCCGCGCGGGGGTCCTCCCACCCGTTGTCGAAGTGTTCGGCCTCGCCGTTTTCGAAGACGCTCCCGACGATACCTTCGCCCGGCGCGAACGTCGGCGCATCGCCGACCTCTTCGATGGTGTTCTCGGGGACGATGTACGGTTCCAGCACTTCACTCTCGTCGTCCCACCGGAACACTGACGAGTGGGGGATGTCGAGGACGGTCCGGACCGTCCGGACCGCGGTCTCGCAGATGTCGCGCTGGCGTTCGGCCGCCATCAGGTCGCGGGTCGCGCCGTGGAGGTCGTCCAGCATCGCCTCGCGCTCGACGCGCTCGGTCACGTCGTAGTAGAGTTCGACCCGGCCGCCAGCGTACAGGCCCGACTCGATGGGGCGACTGAGATGCTGGAGGTACCGCTCGTCGCGCCCGCCGCCCGACGTGACGTGACAGGTGAACTCCTCGACGGAACTGTTCTCGTCGTAGGTCCGCGTCACCGTCTCGGCGAACTCCTCGCCGTCGGCCACGGCGTCCCGGACCTCGCGCTCCACCAGCGTCGGTTTGTCCGCGCCGACGATTCGCTCGCGGTCGAGACCGAAGTACTCGGCCACCGCGGAGTTGGCCCACGCCACCTCGAACTCGTCGTCCAGTACGAAGATGCCAACGTCGGTGTTGTCCATCACGTCCTCGGTCATCGACCGGTGGCGCTCCTCGGTGCGCTTGCGCTCGGTGATGTCGGTGTAGATGACGTAGTTGCCGGAGTCGCCCGAGACCTCGGCGTTTCGGAGCAGGAAGTCCCGAACGCCGTCCTCGGCCACGCGCTGGACCACGGCGTCCACGCGCTCGCCCCGGCCGACGCGCTCGTTGAGTTGGCGCGCCTCCGCGAGGCTGTCGTCGGGCACCAGCAAGTCGTCCAACGACTCGCCGCGGGCCGCCGACTCGTCGTAGCCGAAGGTCTCCTCGAACGCCTCGTTGACCGACTGGACCAGCGGTTCGCCGTCGCGGAGTTCGTAGCGCGCGGTCGGTTCGGGGACGTTCTCGAACAGCGCGGCGAACCGGTCGCGCTCGTCGCGGAGCGCCGTCTCGGACTCGACGCGGACCAGCGCCTCGGCGGCGTGAGAAACCAACAACTCCGCGAGTCGCGCGTCCTCGCGGTCGAACTCGCCCGGCGATTCGGACCCCGCTTGGAAGACGCCCGCGTCGCCGAACGGGATGCTGAGCAGCGACCGGAACTGTTCGGTCACCACGTCCACGTCGGATAGCTCGTGGATGTCGCGGACGACGAACGACTCGCCGGTCCGGTAGGTCTCGCCCGCTAATCCCTCGTCGGCCTCCAGAACGTCGTAATCGGCCGCGTCGAGTTTCGACGAGGTCGCCTTCGGCACGAGGAGACCGTCCTCCTCGATGTCGATGCCACAGATGTCGAACTTCAGAATCTCCTCGGCGGCGTCCACCGTCTGGCGGTAGATTTCGTCCGGCGTATCACAGCCCTCCAACTTGACCGCGACGTGGTGAAGCTCCTCGATTTTGCCCTTCTCGCGGGTCAGGTCGCGCTCCAACTGCTTGCGGTCGCTGATGTCGGTGTAGATGACGTATCCGCGGTCCGCTTGGGCCGGAACGCCCGCGGTCCGGAGCAGGAAGCTCCGACGCCCCTCGGCGGTCGCACGCACCACCTCGGCCTCGACGTGTTCGCCCGCCCGCATCCGCTCGACGTGTTCCTCGGCCTGCTCGCGGTACTCGTCGGGGACGATGTACTCGAAGACCGATTCCCCGAACAGCGCGCCGCCCTCGTAGCCGAAGGTCTCCTCGAAGGCCTCGTTGACCGACCGGAACACGGGCTCCCCGTCGCGCATCTCGTAGTAGACGATGGCGTCGCGGGTGTTCTCGAACAGCGCGGCGAACCGGTCGCGCTCGTTCTGGAGCGCCGTCTCCGAGCGAATCCGCTGGAGCGACTGGGCGAGGTGGGAGGCCAGCAACTCCGCGAGTTCGGCGTCGCTCTCGTCGAACGCCGCCGACCGCTTCGAGACGGCCTGAAACACGCCCATCTCGCCGATGGGGACGGTCAGCGCCGACCGGTAGCCGCTCTCGGCCGGGTCCACGCTCTCGGCGTGGAGGTCCGCGGTCCGGAGCGTCTCGTTCTCCCGGTAGGCGCGGGCCGCGAGTTTGTCGTCGGCCGACAGCGCGGTCGTCGTGTAGTAGCCGTCCGTCGGCACGCCCTTCGAGACGGCCTGCGGGACGAGTTCGCGGCCCTCCACGGTGTCCACCGCGCAGAGGTCGAATTCGAGCAACTGCTCGGCGGTCTCGACGGCCAACCGACAGACCTCCTCGACGCTCTCGCAGTTCTCCAGCATCACCGCGACCTCGTGGAGTTCCTTCGTCTTTCGCTTCTCGGCTTCGAGGCGCTGTTTTAGCTCCTCGCGCTCGCCCACGTCCCGGACCACCGCCGAAAAGTAGTGTCGGCCGTCCCGGACGCTCTCGCGGAACGACACCGCCAGCGGAACCTCGCGGCCCTCGCGGTGACGACCCGGCAGTTCCACGTAGTCGCGGCGGACGAGGTCGTCGTCCGCGCACAGCGACCGGACCTCCTCGTCCACGCGGTCGTGGACCGACTCGGCGAGCAACTTCTCGACGGACTCGCCGACCACTTCGTCGGGTTCCCACCCGAAGACGCGCTCGACGGCCTCGTTGGCGAACGTCACCTCGCAGTCGTCGTCTATCGTGAGAATCGGGTCGGGCGACTCCTCGACCAGCGTCCCGAACCGGTCGGCGAGTCGGTCGCGCTCGCGTTCGACCGCTCGGAACTCGGTCGCGCGCTCGACCCGACGGCCGATGCGCTCTGGCAGTCCGGCCCGCGGTCTGGTCGGGACGAACGCCACGTCAGCGGGTGCCTCCTCGACCGACTCGGCCACGAGGAGCCTCGCGATATCGGGATAGAGCCGCCCGACCGCCCCGAGGAGTTCCCCGCCGCGAACGTCGTCGAGTTCCTCCTCGGCGACGATGCAGTCCACGTCCCCCGATTCGAGTCCGTCGAGCGCGCTCGCTCCGTCGCGCTCGGCCCTCACCTCGGCGTCCGGTAGCCTCGCGGCGAGAGACTCCCCGCGCCCCTCCTCGCCGACGTACAGTATCCTACGCGCCGCCCCCGTCGCGCTGCTCGCGTCCCCCTGCGGCCTGAGCATCGTTCGCACGACAGACACTCCGTCGTTGTTAGCGTTTCGCCTCTGCTCTCTGACCGTTTCCTATCTTCCGTGACGGTATCTGTTGGAATTGCAGTTTAGGGTTTAGACTTTTTGATTTCTCGGACCTTTAATATCGTATTTGAAATATCGGCGCGCTTCGCCGGTGTCGGTTCGCGCTCCCGCCGTGGGGCACGAGGCACCGTCGGACAACCCGCGTCTTCCGAGCCGCGCCGTCCGTCGAGTTCCGGCGAGACGACGCTTCTGCAACCATTAAGAGCCGGGGGCCTCACGTCTCGGGTATGCGACTGGAGGAGTACTGGGGCGTCGGGCCCAAGACGCGCGAGCGGTTGGAGGCCGAACTCGGGACCGAGCGCGCCGTCGAGGCCATCGAGTCGGGCGAGGTCAGGTCGCTGGTCGCCGCGGGACTCTCCCGCGGGCGCGCGACCCGCATCCTCCGCCGGGCCAACGGCGGCGAGGGCATGTCCGTGCTGGCGACCCGCGACACCCGCGCCGTCTACAAGGAACTCCTCGACGTGGCCAGCGGCTACGCCGTGACCGAGGACGCGGCCGACCGCATCCGGGTATTGACCCCGCTCATGGAGCGCGAGGAGGCCGAGTCGCGGCTCGATTCGGTGATGGACGCGGCCTCCTCGTGGGCCGGAATCGACGGCGAGACCCGCGAGGCGGTCCTGTCGGCCTTCGCCGAGTACGCCGAGGACGACCGCATCGGCGACGACGAGGCCGCGGTTCGGACCGTCCTCGCGTTGCGCGAGGCGGGCCTCTCGGAGGGCGCGTTCTCGCGCGTGGCCGACATCGACCGCGCGGACCTCGACGCCGCGGCGTCGGCGCTCGCGGACCTCGACGGCGGCGACGTGGCCCGCGGCGTGGACGAGGAACTGGACTCCCTGCGCGACGCGCTCTCCGGCGTGGAATCGCTGTCTGCCGACTCGCTCGACGCCATGCAGGAGATACGCGAGGAGGCCCGCGCGGGAGCCGAGTTCGGCGAGGTCGTCGTGGACTACGTGGCCAGCGAGACCGACGCCGGGTTCCGGCGCGTCCGCGACGCGACGCCCGACGAGGCGGTGGACGCGACCGACTTCGTGAACGCGACGCTCCGGGAGTTGGCCGACGACCTCCGGGAGTCCGTCGAGGAGCGCGAGCGGTCGGTCGCCCGGCGGCTCCGGGGTCGAATCGCGGAGAACCAGTCGGCCATCGACGCCGCGACCGCCGCGGTGTCGGACCTCTCGTTCAACCTCTCGCTGGCGCGCTTCGCGGTCGATTTCGACCTCACTCGGCCCGCGTTCGCGGACAACGGGTTCGCGGTCCGGAACGCCCGGAACGTCTCCATCGAGGCCGGGGACGAGGCGGTCCAACCCGTGACCTACGCCGTCGGCGACCACGAGGTGCCGGGCAAATCCGGTTCTGGAGGGCCTGTCCCGCCGAGCGGCGACCGCGTGTCGGTCCTGACCGGCGCGAACTCCGGGGGGAAGACGACCCTGCTGGAGACGCTCTGTCAGGTCGCCCTGCTGGCTCAGATGGGCCTGCCGGTCCCCGCCGACGAGGCCGAGGTCGCCATCTCCGAGGATATCGTGTTCCACCGCCGCCACGCGAGTTTCAACGCGGGCGTACTGGAATCGACGCTCCGGAGCATCGTCCCGCCGCTGACCGAAGGCGAGAACACCCTGATGCTGGTCGACGAGTTCGAGGCCATCACGGAACCGGGGAGCGCCGCCGACCTCCTGCACGGACTCGTCCGTCTGACGGTGAATCGCGGTGCCTTGGGCGTCTTCGTCACGCACCTCGCCGACGACCTCAAGCCCCTGCCCGAGAAGGCCCGCAAGGACGGCATCTTCGCGGAGGGACTGGACGACGACCTCGAACTCGAAGTGGACTACCAGCCCCGGTTCGGCACGGTCGGCAAGTCCACGCCGGAGTTCATCGTCTCGCGCCTGCTCGCGGGCGCGGACGACCGCACCGAGCGGTCGGGCTTCGAGACGCTGGCCCGCGCCGTCGGCGAGGAGGCCGTCCAACGCACCTTGGACGACTGGCCGCCGGAAGCGAACGCCGACGACTGAGTACCTGTAGCTCCCACTTCCACGCCCCTACCCGTGACTCCACCCCGAAACCCCACCGACGCCAGAATCGTCCTCGCTTCGGGTGTCCTGCTGGGCGTCGTCGGTCTCGTCTCGACCGCGCTCCAGCACCCGACGCTGGTCGGCATCGACCTACAGGTGTACTACTTCGCGGCGAAGGCGGCGCTCGCTGGCGGCGACTTCTACGCGGTCTCGCCGCCGATGCACCCCCAGTACGGCTACGTCTACCCGCCGATTTCGATTCTGTTCTTCTATCCCTTCGGTCTCCTCGGGAGTTGGCAGGCCGCCTTCGCCGCGTTCACGCTCCTGAATGTCGCGGCGGCGCTCGGCGTCGCAGTCCTGCTGGTGCGGACCATCGAGGAGCGCCGCCCCGAACCGCTCCCGCGGCTCGACCGGGGTCTCGTCGCGGGGTTCTGCCTGCTGTCACTGCACTCGGCTTCGACGCTCCTCTACGGCGAGACGAACTTCCTGCTGTTGCTCGCGCTGGTCGCTGGCTTTCGGTGGCTGGACCGGAACCGCGGCGTCGCCTCCGGCGTCGCGTTCGCGCTCCCGGCGTTCGTCAAGTTGTTCCCCGCCGCGGTCGGCGTCTGGCTCCTGCGCGAGCGAGCGTGGCGCGCGGTCGCGGCCGCGACGGCGACCGGCACGGGCCTGTTCGCGCTCAGCGTCGCGGCCTTCGGCGTCGAGAGCCACCTCACCTACGTCGAGGTGGCGATTCTGCCGCGCCTGTCCAGCGCCGAGTTCGCTGGCGGTCTCCCGGCCGGGACGGCGATGCTCACGCTCCGGCGACCCATCTCGGTCGCCCTGCCGGGACTGAACCCCTCGCTGTACGGCCCGCTCGCGTTCGCCCTCCTCGCGCCCGCGGTCGGCTACTGCTACCGGGACGTGTCGGGAGCGGTGGACCGACTCGTCGCGGTCTTCGCCACGATGGCGGCCATCGTCCTCGGGTTCCCGTCGCTGTTGCTCTACGCCGTCTTCCTCGTCTTCCCGCTGGTGCCCCTGCTCTACCTGCTGGAACGCAGCCCGGCCCGGAACCTGTTCGTCGCGGGGGCGTTCGTCGCCAACTTCGCGGTGACGCTGGCGAACGTCCGGAGCGCGCTCGCCGGGACGACTTTCGAGGGACTCCTCGGCGTCCTGCGCCCGGTGTTGACGCTCGGGACGCCGACGCTGTACGGGACGGTCCTGATGCTCGCGGGGTGTCTCTGCTGGGCGAGGAGGTCGTCGGTCAGAAGAACATGACCCACGCGATGAGTCCCATCGTGAGGAGGGCCAACAGCGCGGGAAGCAGGGCCAACAGCGCGTTCGTCAGGCTACCGAGGCGCTGTTCGTTGTCTACCGGTCGAAGGACGCTGTAGCCACATTCGACGCACTGCTTGCGGTCCGTGCGGTGCTTTCGACCGCAGTCCTTGCACTCCCACTGCTTTGGCCCGATACCCATGTCGCGTTGCCCGATGCCACGAACCGGGGGGTGTTAGCTCTTGCGACCTCTCTTGGGACCGCTTTCGAACGGTATTTCGCGTCTGTTGGCGGCTCTCGACGCTCTCTGCGGGAGTCTCTCCTCCGAACGGGTCTGCTAAATTTTAAATAGCCCGCTGTCGATATTTCCAGCGTGGCACGTTCACAGTCCTCTCCCTCCAACACGCTGTTGGAGGGTCCGGTCTCGCCCGAAGACGTGACGCCGGAGGTGTGCGACGTTCTCGGCCGCCCTGCGGAGACGAATCTGTTGGTCATCTCCTACAGCGACGACCCCGACGCGTGGCTTCGTAACTGGCGACGCACGGCGGGCGAGCGCCCGGCGGAGTTCGGGTTCGTCAACGTCGGCGTCACGACTCGCTCGACGGCGTCTGCGAGCAGTCCGAGTTCGACTTGTCGCTCAGCCCCGACCGCTCGTTCGCCGTCGCCGGACGACACCCTGCCGGTCGCCGCCGCCGTCTCGGACCCGGCGGACCTCGCGACCGTGGGCGTCAGAGCCAGCGAGTACCTCGAAACGTGGCGCGAGGAGGACCGGCGGTCGGTGGTCCTGCTGGACTCGCTGACCGCACTGCTGGACGCGGTTGCGCTCGAACGCGCCGCCCGCTTCGTCCACCTCCTCGGGGGTCGGATAGAGAGCGTGGACGGCCGCGGCTACTTCCTCGCGGACCCGGCGGACCACGACGACGCCGCGCTCGGCGTCCTCCGCGAACACGTCGATAGCGTGGTGACCGCGGACTCGTCGCCGCCGACGTAACCCGAGCCAGTCCGTCGCTGATTTCCCGTTCTCCTCACGCCTCGGGAGGGAACACTTATCCGACAGGCGCGACACCCCGGCGTACGAATGGCAGACGGCGAAGCGGAATCCGGCGAGCGCGCAGGAGACGAGAGCGAACGCGCGGACGACGGCGACGAACACGCGAACGGTGACCAGCGCCGCCAGCGAGACCGCATCGCGACGCTCCGCGAGGAGGCCCGCGAGCGGTGGGGCCGGGCCGACGACGACGTGGAGTCGGCGGCGGCCGACCTCGCCAGCGACGACCCCGAGGAGCGCGCCGCCGCGGCGTGGACGCTCGCCGAACTCGCCGAGGACCCCGACGACTCGCGGCGCGTCCCGGTCGAGTCGGGCCTCGCGCCGCTGTTGACCGACGACGACGAGTGGGTCCGCCGGGGTGCCTCGTGGGCCGTGGCGAACGTCGCCGACCACCATCCCCACCGCGCCCGCGGCGCGCTCTCGGCAGTTACCGAGAGTCTGGACGATTCGGACCCGCTCGTCCGGGAGAACAGCGTGGTCGCGGTTGCCGACGTGGCCCGCGAGTACCCCCACGCGGTCGAACCCGTGCTGAGTCGCCTCGCGGACCTCGTGCGCGACGAGGACGGTCTCGCCCGCCGACGCGCCGCCGAGACGCTCCGGCGACTCGTCACCCGACTCGACGAGGACGGCTTCCCCGAGACCATCGAGGCGACGCCCGACATCGCCGACCTCCTCGGGGGCGACGCGGGCGTGGTCGCCGCGACCGACGACGGGGGCGAGGGCCGACCGGTTCGAGTCGGCGGCGCGGACGACTCGCCGGACGACGAGGGCGAGAACGCTCGCGGCG
Source organism: Halorussus salinus (assembly GCF_004765815.2). Lineage (NCBI taxonomy): Archaea > Methanobacteriati > Methanobacteriota > Halobacteria > Halobacteriales > Haladaptataceae > Halorussus > Halorussus salinus. Next base: position 61,847 of record NZ_SBIS02000008.1, read on the forward strand.
GTCGGAATCGCGCGACGACCGACGACCGCGGCCCGCCCGACCAACTCCCGGCCCCGCCCGAAATCGACGCGGCGCGGGGCGACTTCGAACACCTCGCGGACTTCGGCGACGGCCCGCTGACTACCGCGGCGAAGGTCCGCGCGCCGTCGCTGTCGGAGGGCGGCCAGCGCGTCGTGGTCGTCTGCCGGACGCTCCGGGCCGACGCGGGCGTCTCCCCCGCCGACTTCGAGGAGGCCCTGCGCGCGTGGGCGGCCGTGGACGACCATCCGCACGTCGCGCCCGTCCTCGCTCGCGGCCCGACGCCGCGGCCGTGGCTCGCCACGGAGTTTCTGGACGGCGGGAGCCTCCGGGACCACGTCGGCTCGGTCGGCTTCGAGCGCGCGGTCTGGTACGCTCACTGTCTCGCCACCGCGGTCTCCCACGCCCACGCTCGCGGCGTCGTCCACGGCGCGCTTCGCCCGAGCGCGGTCGGGTTCTCCCGGACGCTCGGCGCGTGGCCCGTCCCGAAGGTCGGCGAGTGGGCCTTCGGCGACCTCCTCGGGGCGGTGCAGGAGCTTCCGGCACCGCCCGCCTTCGCCGCTCCGGAACACCTCGCGCCCGACGAGTTCGGCGGGCCGGACTCCTCGACGGACGTGTACCAACTCGGCGCGCTCTGTTACGCGCTGTTCGCTGGCCGCCCGCCCTTCGTCGGCGAGACCGAAGCCGTGGTTCGGGAGGTCCGGGTGTCGGACCCGCCGCCCGCCAGCGCGTTCGCCGACGGGGTGCCCGACGAGATAGACGCCCTCCTCTCGCGGGCGCTGGCCAAAGAGAAGCAGGCGCGCTTCGAGACGGCCGAGGACTTCCGGCGGGAGTTGGAGGTCGTCGCGGGGAACCTGTCGCTGTCCTTCGAGTTGTAGACCGCCTTTCGAGTTTCAGAATCCGGATTCGACCCTCTCGCTCGGAGACGCGACGCTCTCGGGGTCGGCGCGGTCGCCCTCGCTATCGTCCGCCCGCCGGGCCGTCGTCGTGGAAGTACAGCACCCGCTCGCCCTCGCTTCTGGCGCGCTCCTCCTCCACGTCGTACCGACTCGCGCACCGCCGCGCGTACTTCGTCAGGGCGGAGAACGGCGGCCCGCCGAACACGTCCGCCCAGCGGTCGCCCCGCGAGACGACGACGCGCTGGTCGTAGGCTTTACCGCAGACCGGGCAGGGCGTCTCGTCCGGGTCGTGGGAGTGCACACCAAGCGATAGGTGCGCCGAGGCTTTCAATCTCCCGGCGCTGGCGGGGACCTCGCCTCCCGATTCGGACCGAATTCCGCCCGTATTTAAGTATCCTCGATTCGTCGCCCCGACACGAATGGCGCTCGCGCCCCTCACCGCGCACGCCTCCGGCGACCCCAGCGCCGCGGTCGTCCACTTCCTCGCGTCGGTCCTCGTGACCGCGGCGGCGGCGTTCTTTGGCTACTACGCCGTCCTGAACCTCCGGCTGAATCGGTTGGACTCCCAGACGCCGTTCTGGCGCTACCTCGCGGCGGTCGGAGCGACGGCGGGTATCTACGGTCTCCTCGGTATCGCGGCGACCGTGGTCCACTCGCGGGCGCTGACCGCGTTCGGTCACGGGGCCTTGCTGTTCTGCATCGTCTTCCTCGCGTTCTCGATGCGAGAAGTGTACTATGAGTCGGCGCTCGCGCCCGCCCCGGACGAACAGCGGTTCTCGCTGGAGACGCTCCGGCGCGTCGAGGCCGGGTTCGTCGTCGTCATCCTCGTGGAGTGGGTCGCGGTCCTGCTGGTCGAGCAGTCGCTCGTCGCGCAACTCGTCAAGGGCGTCGGGAGCGTGGCGTTCGCGGCCTACGGCGTCGTCTTCGCCGAGAAATTGGAGGCGATGGCGCGCGGGACCGCGCTCGACACCATCCGGCGACACCTCCTGCTCGTGTTGGTCGCGCTCGGGGTCCTCGGCGTCGCGGACCTCGGCGTCGTCGCGGGCCTCAGCCCCGTCGTCGTGCAGGCGACCGAGAGCGTCTTCGTCGTCCTCGTGGCTGGCTTCCTCGTGACCGCGACCGTCCGCCTCCAGCAGAACGTCGAAGGATTGGCGCGGTAGTTCTCGTCGGGCGTCTCTTTCGCCGAACTGGTCGGAAACCATTAGTATCCGTGCGTGGTGGCCAACTCCGGGGGTTGACAGATGGGAACACACGACGACACGCTATCGAGACGCACGTACCTCAGAGCGACTGCCGGGGCGAGCGCGGCGGGACTCGGGAGTCTGACGGGACTCCTCGGCCAACAGATGAACACCTTGGAGGTCCAGCACTGGTGGACCGGCGGCGACGGGGCGGACGCCATCGGGGCCTTGTTCGAGGGGTTCCAGCAACAGTATCCCGACATCCAAGTGAACCAGAACCCGGTGTCGGGCGGCGCGGGCCAGAACTTGCAGACAGTCATCAAGAAGCGCGTGCTGAACGACAACCCGCCGAGTTCGTGGCAGGCGTGGCCGGGGGCGAACCTGTTACCGTACACTCGGGCGAACAAACTGGAGGACATCGAGGAGTCGGTGTGGTCTCGAAACGGCATGAAAGACGCCTACCTGCAGGGGCCGAAAGACGCCGCCCAACCGTCGGGCAACTACGTCACGGTGCCGCTGAACATCCACCGCATCAACAACCTGTTCTACAACGTCTCGGTCGTCGAGGAGGCTGGCGTGGACCCCGCGTCCATCTCGAAGCCGAGCGACCTCGTGGGCGCGTTGGAACAGGTCAGCAACAACACCGACGCCGCGGGGATGGCTCACCAGACCCAATCGGGGTGGTCCACGCTCCAGCTCTGGACGACCGTCCTGCTCGGCGAACACGGACTCGACACCTACACGGCGTTCACGCAGGGGAACGTCCAACAGAACCAGCAGGCCATCAAGAACTCGCTCCAGATAGTCAAGGACTACCGGCAGTACTTCAACGAGGACGCCGGGTCGGTCGGTTGGACCGAGGCCAACACCAAGGTCATCGACGGGAACGCCGGGTTCTTCCATCAGGGCGACTGGGCCGCGGGGATGTACCGCGGCCAGAGCGGGTTCGAGTTCCCGGACGCGTGGAACCACGTCACGTTCCCCGGCACGGAAGGCCAGTACATGCTCAACATGGACTCGTTCCCCTTCCCGACGAACAATCCATCACCGGAAGCGACGACCCGGTTCCTGCGCTACGTCGGGAGCGTGGACGCCCAGCGCCGGTTCAACCCGAAGAAGGGGTCGATTCCGCCCCGGACCGACGTGCCACAGGACGCGTTCGGTCCGTTCCTCCAAAGTCAGATGCAGGAGTTCAAGAACTCGGAGGCACAGCCGCCCTCGACCGCGCACGGATTGGCGGTAGACCCCGAGACGCTGACGAATCTCGAAGACGCGATGGCGACGTTCATCTCGTCGTGGAACGTGGACCGGACGTATCAGGCGATGACGCAAGCGTTCTAGTAGCTCGACGGCTTTCTTTTTTCGACCGCGGCCTCCGCCTCTCCGACCGGAGCAGTCGCTACGCGAGTAGAATCAGGGCGGCGGAGACCGCCCCGGTTGTCAGAGGCACAGTTTGAGTACGACTCCCTGCCTGCGACGCCGGGGCGTCTGACAGGCGTCTCGAAATCCGTCCAACAGACGGTTAGGTGTACTGCATGGTATGCCGCTTCTTTAAGTACTCCGCCGGGGGTCACGCCGGGAGGTCGGCCTCCTCGGGAGCCTCGACGGACCGCCGCTCGTACAACCGCTTGCGTGCGTCGGGGACGTACAACTGTTCTACGACGAGTCCTTCGTCTTCGAGTTTACTCAGCGCGTCGCGGGTCGTCCGTGCTGGCAGGAGTGCCTCCTCGCGTATCTGGCCCTGCGTCAGCGGCGCGTCGGCTTGCTCTAACACCTTGTAGACGAGTTTCGAACTCGGCGGCAGGCTCAGAAGGCGCTCGAAGCGTTGCTCCGGTGTGGTCTCCGGGTCACTGCCCGTGGCAAAAACGATCACTGGTCTTCGACATAGCCAACCTCTGCTATCGTCTCTACCGACTTAGTTGTTCCGCAAACGATATCGAAAAAAGATGTTGTGCGTCCGACTCGTCCTCGTAGTTGTGGGGGTCGCGGGAAATACGACACGTATCTGATTAGAGACGGTTCGAACGGGTCGTCGGCCCTACGACCCTGCCGTCTCCGATTCGAGACTAGCGTTTTAACGCGGTGTAGCTGTCCTGAGTCCACCGATTTCTGTCGTCGGGATGGTTTCGAACGCGTAACCACAAGATATAAGTCCATCTTGTTGCATGATTCAGTCAGTAACCAGAGGCGACACGACTTCCGCCCATTACCATGTCTCCCGACCAATCGACCGTTCTCGTCGTCGACGACGAGCAAGACGTTGCCGACCTCTACGCGATGTGGTTGCAAGACGACTATCGCGTGCTGAGTGCCTACGAGGGCGACGAAGCACTCGAAGTCCTCGACGACACTGTGGACGTGGTTCTCCTCGACCGCCGGATGCCCGGCCAGTCCGGCGACGAAGTACTTGAGGTCATCCGCGACCGCGACCTGAACTGTCGCGTCGTCATGGTGACGGCGGTCAAACCCGACTTCGACATTCTGGAGATGGGTTTCGACGACTACCTCGTCAAACCGGTCTCGAAAGACGAACTCCACGAGATAGTCGAGCAGATGCTCACGCGCGTCGATTACGGCGCGCAACTACAGGAGTACTACTCGCTGGTCTCGAAGAAGGCGGTCCTCGAAGCCGAGAAAGACTCCGAGGAGCTACAGAAAAACGACGAGTACGCGGCACTCGAAGCCGAAATCGAAGATTTGGGGGAGGAAGTTGACGACACCCGCGAGCAGTTGGACGACCACGACGACTTCGTGGGCGCGTTTCAGGACCTCTGAGTGCCCGAATTCGACGTTTTCTCCTACTCCTCACTGCCGCCGGACGCCTGCTGGCCTAACACTTCCGACCGACTCCGCAGGAGCGTCGTGAGGTGGTCCTCGTCCTCGAAGACCGTCGTCTCCGCGTCGGGCAACCGCTCGCCCAGTCGTCGCGCCCCCGCGACCGGGACGTTCTCGTCGCGGGCACCGTGCCAGAGTCTGACCGGCACCGTCACGTCGGCCAGCGAGAAGTCCCACTCTTCGACCGCCTGTGCGCTCTCGGTCCGCATTCCCTCGCACCGGTCGCCGAGCGCGCGAACGAAGTCCCGCCGGACGACCGCGGCCTCCTCGTCGGGTACCTCGTCCGTATCTGCGGTGTACTGTCCGACAACGACCGAGGAGGGCCCGCGCTCGGCGACCCACGTCTGGACGCCAACGAGACCCCGGAACGCGCGCGGCGTTCGCTCGGCCAGCGTCCCCAGCAGGCGAATCGCCGCGGGGGTCTCGTCGGCGAGCGACGGCGGGGCCGCGCCCGACACGAGGTCTATCTCCCGCACTAACTCGTCGCAGGTTGCGCCGACCGCGAGCGCGTGGGCCGCCCCGCCGGAGAACGCGACGAGGCCAACATCCGAGACGCCCGCGTCGTCCAGCACCGCGCGCAGATACTCGGCGGCGTCGGTCGGCGTCCGGTCGGGCCACGGCGTCGAGTCGCCGTAACCGGGTCGCTCTATCGCCAGCAGTCTGACCCCGCGCCGCCGGGCCTCCTCGGCGTACAGTTCCCCGAGGAGGTGCGACCCCGGCGTCCCGTGGAACAGCGCGACCGGCGTGGGGTCGGTCTCGTCGGCGGTCGCTCCGGTTCCCGTCCCCGAGTCGTCCGACGCTCTAGCGGTCGCGCCGTACTCGGCGTACGCGACGGTCCGCCCGTCGCCGACCGAGACGGTCTCGACCCTCGGCTCGGCGGTCTCGTCGTCGGACTCCTCGGCGGTCGCTCGCTCGGCGGGTTCCGCGTTCATGGTCGTCGCTTGGAAGCCGAGCCCGGTGTATATTCTCCCGGATTGAGACGGTTATTTATAAATACGTCGCGTGGGTTTCCTCGGTCGTGAAGCGCGTCTCCTTCGGCGTCCGCTACTCCGGCGAACTGGCCCACCCGATTCACCGTCGGATGATGGCGGGCCACGCAGTCTCACGGATGGAGCTGCTGATGTGGGGGCCGATGTCGTCGGTGCGGACGCTCTCGTGGTTCGACGCCGCCCCCGACGAGACCGCCGACGTGCTGAAATCTGCCGAGTCGGTCGTCTCGACCCACCTCGTCGCGGGCGACGGTGGCACCTACGCGTTCCTCGGTCAGTCCGAGTACGAACTCGGCGGGCCGGTCCTCGAGTTGGTCGCGCGGTCGCGGGTCGTCTTCCTCCCGCCGGTCGTGTTCCGGGACACCGGCCGGGTCACGTTCGAGGCCGTCGGCCAGTCCGACCTCCTCGGCGCGTTCTACGACGACCTCGCCGGGACCCTCGACGCCGAAATCGAGGCGGTCCACGACTTCTCGCGGTGGTCGTCGCCGACCGACGTGACCGACCGCCAGCGCGCCGCGCTGGAGGCCGCCGTCGAAGTCGGCTACTACGAGGTGCCCCGGACCGGCACGGTCGAGGAGGTAGCCACAAAACTGGACTGTGCGAGCAGTACCGCCGGAGAACTGCTTCGACGCGCGGAATCGGCGGTGCTGACCGCGTTCGTGGCTTCGGGGTGATGCTCCGCGGACCTCCGGAGTGAGGCTGGTCCCGTTACGACTGCTCCGGATTGTCCAAGTGATAGAGCAGGTCGTAGTCGCCGACGTTCTCGCCGTTTTCGAGTACTTCCCGCATCACGCGCTCGTGTTCTCGGTCGATGGCGTGCGAGGAGTTCTCGTAAACCTCGTAGACTCGCTCGATGTCGTCGGCTTTCATGTAGTACACCAAGAAGTCGCCCTCGTCGGTGTGTTCGACGAACGCGGTCTCGGCGTGCATCCCCTCGTCTCGCAGCGTCTCGACCGCTTCCTCCTCGCGCTCGCGGATTTCCCGCGCCCACTCTTCGAGTCGTTCGGTCTTTCCGGCCGCTATCTTCTGTTTCGAGAGTACTACGTCCGCCATATACTCTCTGGAACTGACACGATTATAAACGCTCTCGTCCGAGAGGTTCGATTCTCTCCTGCCTTGTCGGTGACGCCCGACGGTCGAAATTCGTCAAGCAGTCGGGTTCAATAGATGGTAGTCGAATTCCGGTCTGTGCGCCCGTACCGTATCACGAACAACCCCGAAGCGACGAGAACCGAGCCACAGAGCGCGAGAACGCCCCCGAGAATCGCATCGAGGGTTCCCCCGAGCGTACCGAGACCGTAGCCCGACACCACGAGTTCCGTTCGTCCGGTCGCGACGAGTCCCAGCGGAACGGCACCTATCGAGATTGCAGTCACGCCGAGAACGACATCTCCGATTCGCTCCCGGTTCACGAGTGAGACGACGGCTGGCTTTCGGTTGTCTCTTTCGCTGTCCTCCGTTAGCTCTGGTGGCCGTTCTCGGCGTTCCGACTCGCGGTTCTCGACGTTCCGGACCGCAGTTCTCGGCTTACCGTCCCGCAGTTTCCGGAGGTCCGTATCACAGGATGCGATTTACGAACTGACTTCCGGTTCGCCGACCGTCACCTCGAACGTCCGCCGAATCGCGTCGGCCTGTACGTCCAGTGGGAGACTCGGCTCGACGCCGCCGCCGCTGGTCGCCTCGCCGTCTCGGGCTTTCTCCGCGGCACCCTCGGGCGTCAGCGGCAGATGCACGAATCCCATCGGCACGTTGTCGCGGTCCTCGGCCTCCAACTGCGCGCGGGTCCGGTAGAGGATGTTGTTGCACAGGTGCGTCCCGGCGGTGTTGGACACGCGGGCCGGAACTCCCGCGTCGAGGAGTTCCGCCACGACCTCGACCACCGGGAGCGTGGCGAAGTAGGCGGCGGGCGCGGCCTCGTCGGTCAGGATACGCTCGTTTCGGGGGACCTCCTCGGCGTTGTCCGGAATTCCGGCGCAGTCGGCGACGTTGACGCCGACGCGCTCGACACTGACCGCGGCTCTGCCCGCGGCGAGACCAGTGGCGACGACGGCGTCGGGGTCGTGTTCCGCGAGGAGGGCGGCCATCTCGTCGCCCGCGCGGTCGAACTCCACGGGGAGGACTTCGCCGACGACCTCGCGGTCAGCGACGGTCTCGCCGTCGAGCCTGCGAGCGAGTTCCGCGCTCGGATTGCGGTCGTGGTCGCCGAACGGTTCGTAGCCGGTGAGCAGGAGCGTCATATCGGGTGGTGGTTCGCGCCGGGTCTTGGTTCTTGGCTCTCCGGCACTCGATTTTCCGATTCGTCCACACGATATAAATTCTATGGCGATATACGAAGGTTCGTGCAGTCGTTCTCTACGCCTCTCTGAACGTCGGTTACTCGTCGGTACGCTTCACGCACGGCCGCCAGTAGACTTTCCCGCTGGCGCTCGCCTTCTTCGAGTCGAGGTCACCGACGAACACGAGGTCTTCCAGTTTGTTCCGAGCGGTGTTTCGATGGCAGTTCAACTCCTCCGCCAACTCCGGTGCGGTGAACGGTTCGCATCGGTCGTCGTTTTCTTCGAACACGTCGAGTACGTCGTCGGTAGTGATTCGCGGTTTCCGACCAGCCATTTGTTGCCGCTACGCACAATTGTGTGTTGTCAGTGCAGGAAGCGGAGAATCGAATGTGCATAGCGATATGAATGCCTGATTACGGTGTGTAGATGGCCCAATCAAAGGATTTATGATTAATGTGTGTGACGACAAGAATGGAGGAAGCCATGAATACTCCCACAACAGTCCGACGACGACTCGAACACGTACAGGCAATCATCGACACTGCAACTGAACACATCGACTCCCCCGGCGACGAGTACGCACTCACTCGGGCGCAAGGTCTCTTAGAGCAGACTTTCGCCGATTTAGACGACTTTGAATCCGACCAGAACGCCGATTCGAACTCGGACGAGTAAACGACCCAGCGAGTAGACCAACGGCAAGTTAAGTGCCTGTAGCCACTGTAGAGGAACCTATAGTTATCTCAAGCAACGCTATATGGTTCTCTCGCCGACCCCGTCATCCACTCGGGAACAGCAGGAGGTGCCCGGCGAGGAAGACGAAGTAGCCGACGACGAACCACGTCGCGTGGTGTCGGCGAAGTTCGCCGTCGGCGACGCGCGCGACGTAAACCGTCGCGGCTAGCGCGACGAGGAGCATCACCGGCAGGTCCCACAGCACCACCGCCGGGGGAACCCGGTAGCTCGAAATCGCCGCGCCCAGTCCCACCGCGACCAACAGGTTCACCACGTTGCTCCCGACCAGCGTCCCGAACGCCAAGGTGGGCCGTCGCCGCCGAATCGACTCCCCGACCGTCGAGAGTTCCGGGAGCGCCGACCCGACGCCCAGCGTGACGATGCCGACCAGCGACCCGCCGAGGCCGAGACTCGCCACCAGCAGTTCGAGCGCCGAGAGCGCGACGAACGCGCTGGCCAGCACGACCGCCAGCGCGGCGACCGCGACCGCGGCGTCGATGCGCACGTCGCCCACCTCGTCTTCCCACTCCTCGGGAAAGGTCACGCGCTGGCCGCGGTCGTAGGTGTAGTAGAGGTACACCAGAAACGCGCCGACCAGTAGCAGTCCGTCGGCCCGCGATACCGTGCCGTCGGCCGCCAGCGTCAGCGCCAGTCCGATGGCCAGCACCATCGGTACGTAACTCGACCGGACGAACGCCCGCGAGACGGTCACTCGGCCCGCGCTCAGCAGGAGGACCCCGACCAACAGCAACTGCTGTGTCGCCGACGAACCGACAGAGCCGCCCAGCACCGTCGCCGAGGCGACCTCGTAGTCCAGCGTCCCCGAGAGGATGCCCAGCGACGCGATGACGTGCGAGGAGATTTCCGGCAGACTCGTCCCGACCGCGACGACCGTCAGGCCGACGACCTCCTCGGAGACGCCGTAGCCCTGCGCGACGTTCACCGACCGCTCGACGGCGACGCGCGCGCTCGCCACCAACAGCGCGAGCGCGACCCCGCCGACCAGCACCGCGCCGATGGTCTCGGCCGTGACCGCCACGCTCCTCGGTTCGACGGACGGAGGGGTAAGCGTTCTCGTCGGCCGAAACCGGCCGGTCTCTCGTCTGCTGGTCTACTCGCTGACGAACTGACCGAGACCCACCCGGCCGACCAGCGCCAGCGCGACGAACGCGACGAACCCCACGGCTATCCACGACCACGACGCGAGTTCGAGCGCGACGACGCCGAACGCCTCCCGAACCGGCGTGTAGAGGATGGCCAACTGGAGCGCCAGCGTGAGACCGATTGCGCCCAACAGCCACCGGTTCGAGAGTGCCGAGAGGTCGTAGCGCGACCGGATGAGCTGAATCCGGACCAACTCGATGACGACGAGGAAGGTAAACAGCGTCGTCTGGGCGACGACGAGCGTCGCCAGTCCCAGCCCGTAGAAGAACACGCCGAGACCGGTTACGGTCATCAGGACGCCGATGAACCCCACCGAGGCCAGCACCCTGTCGTTGACGACGCGCTCGCTGGCCTCGCGGGGCGGGCGCTCCATTACGTCCTCGGCCTTGGGGTCCGCGCCGAGCGCCAAGGCCGGGAGACCGTCGGTGACGAGATTTATCCACAGGAGCATGACTGGCGTCAGGACCACCGCCTCCGCGCTCCCGGCGAACGTCTCGGGGAACAGCGCGGCCCCCACGAGCGCGCCGACGAACACCACCAACACCTCGCCCGCGTTCGCCGACAGGAGATAGTTGACGAACTTCCGCACGTTGTCGAACACGCCGCGGCCCTCCGCCACGGCGTCCCGAATCGTCCGGAAGTTGTCGTCGCGCAACACCACGTCGGCGGCGGTCCGGGCCACGTCGGTCCCGCGCTGGCCCATCGCCACGCCCACGTCGGCGCGCTTCAGCGCGGGCGCGTCGTTCACGCCGTCGCCGGTCATCGCCACGGTGTGGTCGTTGTCCTGTAACGCGCCCAGTATCCGGACCTTGTGGCTCGGCGAGACCCGCGCGAACACCTCGACCTCCTCGACGCGCTCGGCCAACTCGCCTTCGGACAACGCCTCGACCTCCGGGCCAGCCATCGCGCCCGCCGGGTCGAAGCCCAACTCCGCGCCGATGGCCTTCGCCGTCTCGACGTTGTCGCCGGTCGCCATCACGGTCCGAATCCCCGCGCCGCGACAGTCCGCGACCGCCTCCGCTACCTCGGGTCTCGGCGGGTCCATCAGTCCCTGCAACCCGAGAAACGTCAGTCCCTCCTCTAACTCGTCGTCCGGCGCGTCGAGGTCCACGCCCGTCTTCCGGGCGAACCCCAGCACGCGGAGCGCGTCGCTGGCCAACCGGGCGTTCGTCGCCAGAATCTCGTCGCGGCGGTCGTCGGTCAGCGCCACGACTTCGCCGTCCGCCAGCACCGAGTCGCATCGGGACAGAATCTCCTCCGGTGCGCCCTTGACGTGGGCCGTCGGGTCGGCGTTCGACGCGGAGACGCTCCCACTATCGTTTCCGTTTACGCCTACGTTTACGCTTTCATTTACGTTTCTGTCAACGCTTTCGTTTTCGCTCATCCCCGAATCGGCGGTATCGTTCTCTCCTTGGCCACCCGCTTCGCGGCCGTCGCCGCGGGTCACGACCGTCATACGCTTTCGCTCCGAGGAGAACGGAATCTCGCGCACCCGGTCGCCGTCGAAGGCGACGCCAGCCTCGTCGGCCGCCCGGCGGAGCGCCACCTCGGTCGGGTCTCCTCGGTAGCCCTCCGGCGTGCGCTCGGCGTCGTTGCATATCGCGCCCGTTCGAAGAAGCGCCGCGAGCGCGGGCGGGATTTTGTCGCTCGTCGGTGACGCGCCGTCGGTCCGCGCGTCCGCCTCCACCTCCGCGTGCGCTTGTTCGCCGCTCGACAGGACGTACGTCTCGCTCCCCGCGTAGGCCCGCCGGACGGTCATCTCGTTTTCGGTCAGCGTCCCGGTCTTGTCAGTGACGATAACGTCCACCGAGCCGAGGCTCTCGACCACCGGCAGTCGCCGGACTAGCGCGTCCCGCCGGAGGAGTCGCCGGGACCCGAGCGCGAGCGTCAGTGTGACCACGGCGGGCAGTCCCTCGGGTACCGCCGCGACCGCGAGCGTGACCGCGACCAGCAGGACTGCGATGGGCGACGATTGGGTGAACACTAACTGGACCACGGCGACGAGCGCGATGACGCCGAGTGTCAACCCCGCGATTCGCCTGCCCAGCGCGTCGACCTCCTTCTGAAACGGGGTCGGCGGCTCGTCGGTCGCGCCCAACTGCGCGGCGATGGCTCCGACTTGGGTCTCCATCCCGGTCGCCACGGCGATGGCGGTGCCCCGGCCGTCCACCGCGTGAGTGTTCATGAACACCATGTCGGTCCGGTCGGCAGGTGGTGCGTCCGCGGGGACCTCCTCGGTCGTCTTCTCGACGCTCGCGCTCTCGCCGGTCAGCGCCGACTCGTCGGCCGCGAGTCGCTGGGTCTCGACGAGTCGCCCGTCGGCCGGAATTACGTCACCCTGCTCGACGACGAACACGTCGCCGGGAACGACCTCGCGGGCGTCTACGGTCCGCTTCTCACCGTCCCGAACCACCGTCGCGTCCGGCGTCGAGAGCGACCGGAGCGCCCGAATCGACTTCTCCGTGCGGTAGTCCTGCACGAACCCGAACAGCCCGTTTGCCAGCAGGATAGCCGCGATGAGTCCGGCCTCGGCGTACTCCGGCGTCTGGCCCGGCAGGAAGCCGACCGCCAGCGACAGCGCCGCCGCGACCACCAGCAGGTAGGTCAGCCAGTTGCGGAACTGGGCGACGAACAGGCCGAGCGCCGACGCGCGCTCGGCGTCCCGTATCTCGTTGGGGCCCCACTCGTCGTACCGTCGTCTGGCTTCCTCTTCGCTCAGGCCTGCCTCGTCGGCGTCGAGACGCTCGAAGACCTCCTTCGGGGCTCGGGCGTGCCAGTCCATCGAACGGTTCTCTCCTCGAACGGTGTCCAGCGTCGAAAGTGTACGGGACGGCTCGTCGGGTCCCGGCACGTCGAATTTCACCTCGGAAAACTGGCGTCTTCGGCGTTTGCGCTTTCGTTTACGCAATCGAAAACGTAAACGCTTTTTTAGCAAGCTTAGTCGCGTTCGTTCCGACTACGAGAGTGGCGTCGCTCGTCGGTAGCGTCGAAAGAAAACACCTCGTGTACCCCTACCCGAGGTGTTTCGTTCCTCACACGGATTCTATAAATGCTTTGTGTTCGGGACCGCCGGACGAAACGCTCACCAGTTCAGCCACGACAGCCAGCCGGTCGATTCGGCCTCCGGGGGCTGGCCCTCGAACACCAACTCCGTTCCGGGACCGACGCCGGTCCGGTTGGCGAACCCGCGCGGGAGTTCCACGACGTACTTGGCCTCTCCGTCGCTCGGGTAACTCTCTAACTCGCTCGTGGAGGCGTTGGGCTGTGTCCGGGCGTGCTGGACGTTCAACACGGTGTTGTCGGGACCCACGAATATCATGTCGAGCGGAACGAGGGTGTTTTTCATCCAGAACGACACCTGCTGGGCGTTCTCGTAGACGAACACCATCCCGGTCCGGTTGGCTAACTCCTCGCGGTGCATCAGCCCCGACTGGCGCTCGCCCGGCTCGTCGGCGACCATCAGTGAGACGGTGACGTTCTCGCCGTCCTCCACGACGAACGTCGCGTTGACGGTCCGCTCTACGTCGGTCGTGGTCGGCGGCGGGTCGGTCGTCGTCCGGTCCGCCGTCTCAGGATTTGCTGTCGGCTCTACGGTCGTCGCCGTCTCCTGTCCGTTGGTGTCGTCTGTCGCCGTGCCGCCGAACCCTCCGGCGCATCCCCCGAGGAGTACCATGACCCCCACCAGAACCGCGGCGTACCTTCTCATGTCACGCTACTACTTCCCGGTCGGACAAAAAGGTTGAGCGCGACGGGCGGTGCGAGCGGGGACGCGAGACCGACCGGCGCGTCAGAGCGCGACCAGCAGGAACCCGCCCAGTAGCGAGAGTGTGACGACCAACTGGACCACCGCGGACCCGAGGACCCCGACCGCGGCGAACACCGCCGCCCGTGCCCCCTGTCCGGCGTTCCGCGTCCGGTAGTACTCCGCGGCGAAGACGGTGACCGCGATTCCGACGACGAGCGCGGCGGGACCCGCGACGAAGAACAGCGGGATGCTCACTACCGTCGCCAAGAGCGTCGTCTTCTTCGAGGCTCCTCCGGCGCTCGCGGCGAGCGCGCCCCCAAGCTGGTCGGCGAGGATGGCGGCGAGACCGACCAGCGTGAACGCGACCAGTACGAGGAGGCCCGGCGTCGCGAACCCGCTCGACCACCAGTAGAGGTAGACGCCGACGAGCGAGAGGCCAGCACCGGGGACAGCGGGAACGACGCTCCCGACGACGCCAGCGAGCAGTAAAACCACGGCGGCGACGAAGAATAGGTCCATGCGCGTCCGTAGACGCTTCGCGAGGTTAGCGGTTGTGGCTCGGTACGCGAGCGACCGGGACGCGAACCACGCGCATTTTCGTTTGCGTAAACGCATTCGAAAACGCAACCGTAAATGTTCTTTCTCCAACACTCGTCTGACGAAGGATTAAATACGTCGTTTGCGTTTGCGCAAACGCAAATCATGTCTCGGTCCATCCGCGCCTGCACCTTCCTCGACAAGGGAGGGACGGGCAAGACCACGACGGCCGCCCACCTCGGCGTCGCGCTCGCCGAACGCGGCCACGACGTGTTGCTCATCGACCTCGCGGGCAAACAGGGCGACCTCGTCAAGCACTTCGGGCGATGGGAGACCGTCGAGCGCCAGATAGACGAGGACGACGACTGGCCGAACATTTCGACGGTCTTTCAGGACCAGTGGGACGCCATCGCCGAGAAGTTGGGCGACGCCGCAGTCGAGGACCTCATCTTGGAGACCGACGAGGGCGTCGATCTGATTCCGGCCCATCCGGGCCTCGACAGCCTCGACGCCGAACTCGGCAACATCGACGACGCCCACGACCGCTACTCCCGGCTCGACTCGTTCTTGAACGAGTACGTCGAACCGCTGGGTTACGACGCCATCCTCATCGACCTGCCGGGCCTGACGAACAACGTCAGCTACAACGGCTTGTGGGCCGCGCGGAACGTCATCGCGCCGGTCGAGATGGGACCGTTCGAGTCCGAACAGGCCGAAGCGTTGCGCGCGGACCTCGACAAGATCGGCGCGAACTTCGACGTGGACGTGAAACTGGCGATGGTCCTCCCGAACAAGGTGGACACGCGAACGACACTCGCCGAGGAGTACCTCGACGCCTTCGAGGAGGCCTACCCCGAGGCGTTCGTCTCCTCGCACGTCCCCGTCAGTCAGGACATCCGGAACGCCGCCGAGTCGGGCCGGACCGCGTTCGCGCTCGAAGAGCCGTCCACGACCGCCCAACGCGCACGCGAGTCGTTCCTCGACAACGCCGAGACGCTGGTCGAGCGACTCCGGGAGCGCGAGCGCGCCGCCCCGGCGGGAGGTGAGGTGGCGTGAGCGACCCCGACCTCGAAGAACTCCGCCAGCAGACTCAGCGCACCGACCGCCTCGCGGAACCCGACGCCCGCGAGGACGGGACCGAAGACTTGGTGGAGGATTTGGTCGAAGCCCTCGGCGCTATCGACTCGGGCGAACAGGCCAAGACCTTCGCCGCCAGAGACGAGTCGGTGACGGCGCTTCTCTCGACGCTGGACGACCGCCAGCACGACCTCGAAGCCGTCGGCACCGCGCTACAGGGCGCGCTCGGCCGCGAAATCGAAACCGACTCGCTGGACCGGAGCGAAATCGTCCGCCTCGCAGTCCGGCTCGGCCTCCGAGAGGCCGCGCCGGAGTACCTCGACCTCCTCGCCGACGCGTCCGGCGAGTACGCTCGCAGAAACGTCTGACGGGGCTTTCTTCTACTGTTCACGACAACGTTTTCGCAATCGTTTACGCTTCTGTTTTCGGCTACGTTTTCGTTTTCGAAATCGGAAACGTCTCCGAGTCCGAAAACGACGGAGGGGATTCGTTCGTGACGACGCTATCGACGCCGGTTTTCGGTCTCAGTCGCGCGACGCGAGTGACTGCCCACCGCTCTCGCGGACACGTCTCTCGACTATCGGTGCGGACGGGTCCCTTACTTGACAGAAACGTTTGCGTAAACGATAGCGAAAACGCAATCGTAAACGAACTCGGTCGCCGAGGTCGCGTTCCGAACGTGGCTCGCTCCTGACACGCGGCGTGGTGATTGATAACGCACGAGGGCGTAGCGCGGGTCGTGACCGACGACGCGCCGACGTTCGACATCCCCCGGCGGCCCGAACGGGTCTACCCCCGCGAGGGCGGCGTCGAATACGAGGGCGGGACGGTGTTCCGACTCTCGCCCGACGCCGAGGTCTCCGAGGAGACGTTGGCGTCGCTCGTGGAGGCGGTTCTGGAGGGCGAGCGATACACCTACGGCGACTGGTTCGAACTCCCTGCCCCGGTGTATCTGGTCCACGACGAGCGCCACTCGACGGCGTTCCGGGTCGTGGTTCGCTACGGGGACGTGGAGTTTCACGTCCTGCCCAACACCGCCGCCGAGGCCCTGCGAGGGTTGTACTCGCGGCTTCGGGAGTCGAGCGACTTCGATTGGCGCGTCGATTGCGAGACGACGCGGCCGGAGTGAGCGTCCGGATAGAGCGAGCGAAGGAGCGGAGCGCGGTACCTTTTTATCGCCACCGCGATACCCCCTCAGTAATGACGCTTCCCACGACCGACGACGCGACCTTGCGGACGCGCGATACCGAGGAGCAGATGTGGGACCTCGCCGAGGAGGACCCCGCGGCGGCGCGCCGGGCCTACCCGAGCGGGTGGCTCTGGCTCACCGGCGAGGAGGCCGTTCGGTCGCTGTTGGCGGCGCTGTTGGACGCCGACACCGACGCTCGCTACGGCGTCGAGGACCTCGCCTCGCGCTCCGGACTCGGCGAATCGGCGGTCGAGACGGCCATCGAGGCGCTCATCTCGGTCGGCGTGTTGGTCGCCGACGAGGGCGCGTATCGCATCAACGACTGCGCCATCGTCTATCACGCGGCGACGGAGCTATCGGCCGCGGTCGAGGCGACCGGCGCGCCCGACGACGAGTCGGGCTTCGAGTATCTCGCGCGCCTCGAATCGGTGCGCCTGATGCTCGACGCGCTACTTGACGTGGACCCGGACCAGTCGCTCGAACAGGAGGACATCCACCGGTTGAGCGGCGTCTCCCGAAAGCGGGTGTGGCACCACGTCGAGAAGTTGGTCGATTTGGGCGTGGTCGAGGAGTCGGGCGACGAGTACGCCGTCGGCGGCGCGACCCCCGTGGTCCGGTGGATTCAGTCGCTCGACGCGGCGGTCGTCGGTGCGACGCTCGCTCCGTCCCACCCCTGAGTGCGGTCCCACTTTGCGGTCCCACTTCGCGGTCCGCTGAGTCGGTTACGCGGTCGCTTCTCGGGGCAAATCCACGTATTGGGTCTCCCACTCGCGGCGCGCTTCTATCTCTCGGGTTCCGCGGCGAGTCAGCGTGTAGTAGTTGGTCCGGCGGTCGCGCTGGCCCTTCTCCACGAAGCCCTTGTCCACGAGCGTATCGAGGTTCGGGTACAGTCGGCCGTGATGAATCTCTTTCTCGTAGTACGATTCCAGTTCGTCTTTGATAGCGAGGCCGTGCGGTTCGTCGAGGCCCGCGATGACGTACAGCAAGTCCCTTTGGAAGCCTGTCAGGTCGTACATCTTCTCCCCTTTTAGACCGGAATTTCCGTACCGGCAAAAGGATGATGGCCGAATCGAACGACCGGAACTGTCACGGCCGGAAGATAGCAAAATCGCCGGACGTTATCGGTCCGCGGTCGTTAAGCATTCCATACTCACGGATTCGAGCCACGTCTCCGCGACCGACGAGTCGCCGGTCCGGCTCGCACGAGGAATGGCAACGATGCGCATTTCGTCGCCGTCCGACACGCCGTCGGCCAAGTCGTGTTCGAGCAGTAGCGGGACCGCCGTCTCACCGGTAGGGTCCCGGAGGCGAACCTCTCGGGCGTCCACGTACTCACTAGCGTCTGGCGCGAACGAGAGGTAGCCGACCGAACTGCACCGCGGGCACTTGGCGTGGCTCCGGAACTCGCGCCCGCGCTGGGCGACGTATCGCGTGACCTCCTCGCACTTGGCACACCGGAACCCTGCGCGAACGACCTTCGGCCGAAGCTGGCCGGTCTCGGCGACGACTCCTCGGGTGGTGTGGAGTTGGTTCAGGTGTTCCGCCCGGAGGTCTCCGAGCGCGAGTTCGCTCTCGGCGGGGAGGTCGCTGACCCGGAGGTACACGTCCCGCATCTCGCGGTCCGCGTCGTCGGCCAGAAAGCGCCCGAGCGCGGCCTTCCCCGCCCGGAGCGCCTCGTCGGGGTTCGTCAGGAGCGGCCGGACGAACTGGTAGTCGTGGCCGAATCGCTCGCAACTCACCGACAGGGCGCGCTCGTCGGGGTACCGCTCCACGAACCGGCGCACCGACTCGCCGCGGTCACGATACACGTACTCGTACCACTTCTCGGTCAGGTCGCCGCTTCGCGCCGACATGGGGTGGCGTTCTCGCGTTGCGGCCTTTGTTACACGGCTCCTGTCGAGCGATGCGTCCGGTTAGCGCCGCCCTGTGGTCGCGGCCTCCTCGGGCGATTTCCCCGCATTTCGGTCATATCTCCGTTTTCGTTTACGTTTACGAATCCGTTTCGCAATCGTTTTCGCAATCGGCTCCGGATTCGTTTCGGGGGCGTTCCCGGTTCGTCTTCGGCTCGGTCTCCGGACCGGCGAGCGCGAGCGTTCACACTGCACCCGTAATTTATGACTCTTCACGTGTCATACGGTGTCATGTCTTCCCCTCCCGCGGACGCCCCCGACTTCGAGTCCTACCGGGACTCGCTCGGTATCGAGGTACCCGACGACCCCGACCACGCCGAACTGGCGGCCGACCTCCGGCGGGCCTGCGAGGGCGCGGTCCGGTTCGACGAGTACAGCCAGATTCTCTACGCCACCGACGGGAGCGTCTACGAGGAGCGTCCCGCGGGAGTCGTCTTCCCGACGGACGCCGACGACGTGGCGGCCGCGACCGAAGTCGCGGCCGCCCACGACGCGCCGGTCCTCCCTCGCGGCGCGGGGTCGTCGCTCGCGGGCCAGTCGGTGGGGTCGGGCTGTGTCGTCCTCGACCTCTCGCGGCATCTGGACGCGATTCTTGAGGTGGACCCCGACCGGAAGCGCGCGGTCGTCCAGCCCGGCGTCGTGCAGGACGACCTCGACTCCCGGCTGGCCGACGACGGCCTGAAGTTCGCGCCCGACCCGGCCTCCTCGAACCGAGCGACTGTCGGGGGCGGCATCGGCAACAACTCGACGGGCGCACACTCGGTCCGGTACGGCATCACCGACGCCTACGTCGAGGAGGTCGAAGCCGTCCTCGCGGACGGAAGTCGGATTCGCGCCCGCGAGGTCGAACTCGACGGGCCGGAGTGGGAGCGAATCGTGGCGAAGGACGACCGCGAGGCCGCGATTTACCAAACGGTTCGGTCGCTGGTCGAGGAGAACGAAGCCGAAATCGAGGACAAGTACCCGAAACTCAAGCGGTCGGTGTCGGGCTACAACCTCCACAAGTGTATTTACGTAAACGAAAACGGAAACGAATGCGTAAACGTTGCCAAGCTGTTCGTCGGCGCGGAGGGGACGCTGGGCACCGTCACGGAGGCGACGCTCTCGCTGGTCTCGCAACCCGACGAGACCGCGCTGGCGCTGTACTGCTTCTCGGACCTGCTGTCGGCGATGGAGGCCGTGCCGGTCGCGCTCGACTACGACCCGAGCGCGGTCGAGTTGATGGACGACGAGGTGTTCCGACTGGCCCGCGAGTCCACCGAGTACGCGCAGTACGCCGAGCCGATTCCCGACGACGCCGCGGCCGCGCTGATGCTGGAGTTCGATTCGGAGGTGAAAGTCGATTTGGAGGAGGCCGTCGCGGAGACGAATGCCGAGTTCGTCCACGCGGGCGCGGCCTTCGACGTGTTGGAGGCTTACGACGAGGAGGCCCAGTCGAAGCTCTGGAAGCTCCGGAAGGCGGCGATTCCCCTGCTGATGAGCATGGCGGGCGACCCCAAACCCTATCCCTTCATCGAGGACGCGTCGGTTCCGCCCGACGAGTTGGCCGAGTACGTGCAGGGTTTCGAGGGAGTTCTGGAGGCCCACGACACCTCGGCGGCGTACTTCGCCCACGCCGGGAGCGGGACCCTCCACGTCCGCCCCGTGCTGAACCTCAAGGAATCGGCGGGCGTCGAGAAGATGCAGTCCATCGCCGAGGACGTGACCTCGCTCGTGTTGGACCACCGCGGGTCGTTCTCGGGCGAACACGGCGACGGCCTCGCACGGACGCAGTTCAACCCCAAATTGTACGGTCCGGAGCTGTGGGCCGCGTTCAAGCAACTCAAGACCTCGTTCGACCCAGACTGGCGGATGAACCCCGGCAAGGTCGTCTTCCGGGACTCGCCCGACGACGTGGGACCGACCGGTCCCGGCGCGGCCGCCGAGCGCGGCGTCGGCGCGGACATGCGCGAGAATTTGCGCTACGGCCCGGCCTACTCGTCGCTGGAACCCGCCACCGAGCAGGACTTCTCGGCGGAGGGCGGCTTCTCGCACCTCGTGGAACTGTGCAACGGCTGTGGTACCTGCCGCCAGACCGACTCGGAGGTGATGTGTCCGTCCTACCGCGGGATGGACGACGAGATGGCCACGACCCGCGGCCGGGCGAACATGCTCCGAGCCGCGATTTCGGGCGAACTTCCGCCCGACGAAATCTACAGCGAGCGATTCCAGAAGGAGGTGCTGGACCTCTGTCTGGGGTGTAAGGGCTGTCAGAGCGACTGCCCGACCGGAGTGGACCTCGCCAAACTCAAGGCCGAGGTCAAGCACCGCTACCACGAGGAGGAAGGCGCTGGCCCCCGCGAACGACTCTTCGCCGAGGTTGACCGCCTCGCTCGCGTCGGCTCTGCGCTCGCGCCGGTCTCAAACTGGCTGGCCGACCTCCCCGGCGCGGGCCTGCTCGCCGAGAAGACGCTCGGCATCGCCCGCGAACGCGACTTCCCCGAGTTCGCGGGCCAGTCGTTCGCGTCGTGGTTCGCGGCCCGCGGCGGCCCACGGATTCCGGCCTCGGAGGCCGCGGACCGGGTTCTGCTCGTGCCCGACACCTACACGAACTACGTCTACCCCGCGACGGGCCGGGCCGCGGTGCAGGTCCTCGAAGCCGCCGGGGTCCGCGTCGAGGTGCCCGACGCCGACCCGAGCGGTCGCCCGGCGTACTCGGAGGGCTTCCTCGACGTGGCCCGAGAGCGCGCCGCGGCCAACGTCGCTCGGTTCGCGCCCCGCGTCCGCGAGGGCTGGTCGGTCGTCTACCCCGAACCCTCCGACGCCGCGATGGTGCAGGACGAGTACCGGGACCTCCTGCCCGACTCGTCGGCCGCCGACCTCCTCGCCGAGAACGCTTACGGCGTCTGCGAGTACCTCGACGTGACGCGCCGGGACGACGCCATCGACTTCGACGCGCCCGACGTTCGGCTGGCGTACCACGGCCACTGCAACCAGAAGGCGCTGGGTACTGCTGGTCACGCCGCGGGGCTCCTCTCGCGGGCGGGCTACGACGTGGCCGCGCTCGACTCGGGCTGTTGTGGCATGGCCGGAAGCTTCGGCTACCACGCCGAACACTACGACCTCTCCCAGTCCATCGGCGACATCCTGCGCGACCGGATTTCCGAAGCGGACGCCGACGAGGTGGTCGCGCCCGGCGCGTCCTGTCGGTCGCAACTGGACACCGAGCGCCCGACCCACCCCGTCGAGGAGTTGGCCGCGGCGCTTCCACGCCGATAGCGAGCCACGCGGTCGGACTCCGGCTCCCCCCTACAAATTTCATCTATATATCTCAGAAAACAAACGGTCCAGTTATCTCATTTGATAACGACCGAATAGATTTAAATCTCCAGCACGTGTCAGTTCCTACAGTAACGAAATGCAACCGATGGAAGTCGCCTACGTCGTACTCAGTGCCGTCCTCGTCGTCGCGGGTCTCACGCTGGTCGCGAAGTCGGCCCGCGCGTATCTAGAGACCGATAGTCGGTCGATGCTCCTGTTGACCATCGGGTTCTCGCTGGTCGTCGCCGCGGCGGTGGCGACGACCTACAGCGCGTTCGTGACCGACTTCGAGCGGAGTCGCGTGTTGCTCACGGTCAACTACGCGGTGACGACGCTCGGGTACGTCTTCATCGTGACGAGCGTTCGGGCGCAGTAACTGGGTTTTCTGTCTCTGATTTCCACTCGCCTTTCGCCTCCCGACACCGCCCTGCCGACTCGGAAACCTACTTGCCGGGCGACGCCCACCGTGTTCGTATGTCAGATAGCTCCACGCTCAGGCGACGACTCCGCGACGGCGACTCGGTGGTCGGCCACTGGCTCTCGGTCGCCCACCCCGCGGTCGCGGAGGTCTGCGCCCGCGAGGCCGACTTCGCGGTCGTGGACACCGAACACGCGCCGACCGACCTCGCCGACGTGGCGAACGTCGCTCGCGCGGTCGAATCCGCGGGCGAGGCGGCCCTCCTCGCTCGCGTCGCGGACAACGACCCCGTGCGAATCAAGCGCGTGTTGGACACCGGCGTTTCCGGTGTCTTGGTCCCGATGGTCGAGTCCGCCGAGGAGGCCCGCCGCGCGGTCGAAGCGACGCGCTACCCGCCGGAGGGCGTCCGGGGCATCGCGGGGTCGCGGGCCAACGACTACGGCCGGAACCTCGCCGCGCAGGTCCGCGGCGACGAGGGGACGCCCGCCGTGGTCCTCCAAATCGAGACCGACGAGGCCGTCGCCGAGGCCCGCGACATCGCCGCGGTCGAGGGCGTGGACGCCCTGCTGGTCGGCCCGGCGGACCTCTCGGGGTCGCTGGGCGT
The DNA here is from genome assembly GCF_004765815.2 of Halorussus salinus. NCBI lineage: Archaea > Methanobacteriati > Methanobacteriota > Halobacteria > Halobacteriales > Haladaptataceae > Halorussus > Halorussus salinus. Next base: position 84,724 of record NZ_SBIS02000008.1, read on the forward strand.
CTTCGGCGAGTACGAGAGCGACCGCTTCCGCGAGACCGTCGAGTCGGTCCTCGCGCGCGCCCACGACGCCGACACGCCGGTCGGTACGTTGGCGACCGACGAGAGCGAGATTCGACTGTGGGCCGACTACGGCTACGACTACCAAATCGTCGGCACCGACGCGGGCTATCTCGCCGACGGCGCGGAGCGCGCACGACTGACCTACGAGGACGCGATGCGATGACGGACTCGCCCGAGACCGCCCTCGATTCGCTCGACCTGACCTGCTACCGGTGCGGCGCGACCGCCTCCTTCCCCGACCGCAAGCGGTGCGACTGCGGCGAACCGCTCTGGTTCGACACCGACGGAGCCGCCGCCGAGTTCGCGTGGCCCGACGCCGAGACGACCGCGGGAGCGAAATCGGCCGTCCGGCGCTACGCCGACCTCCTGCCCTTCGACTCCGAATCCGGCGGAGCCATCGAGGGCGTGAGCGCCGCCGCGGGCGCGACGCCGCTGGTCCGCGCGTCGGGACTCGACAACGACGCGGGATGCCGACTCTGGCTCAAAGACGAGAGCGAGAACCCGACGGGGAGTTTCAAGGACCGGGGGAGCGCGGTGGGCGTGGCGTGGGCCGCCGAGGCGGGCCGCGAGTGGGTCGGTACCGTCTCGCACGGAAACATGGCGATGAGCGTCGCGGCGACCGCCGCGGGAGCGAGTTCCGGAGACCCCGACGCCGACTCGCCGCGCGCGCTCGTTCTCGTGCCCGACGACATCTCCGGCGAACGACTCGCGGCCATCGCGCAGTACGACCCCGCGCTCGTCCGGGTCGCGGGCGACTACGGCCGTCTCTACCACGAGACGCTGGCCGCCGACGCGCCCGTGGAGTTCGTCAACTCCGACACTCCTCTGCGCGTGGCCGGGCAGAAGACCACGGCGCTGGAAATCTGCGAGGCGTTCGCTCGCGGGGCGTCCGCCCGCGAAATGCGCGGTCGGCGGGACCGCGCGCCGGACGACTCCTCCGCGTCCGAGGTCCCCTCAGTGCCGGACGCCATCGTCCTCCCCGTCTCCAGCGGCGGCCACGCCAGCGCGACGTGGAAGGCTCTGCGGGAGTTGCGGGCCGCGGGTCTCCTCGCCGAGGAGGCCCTCCCGAGACTCTACTTCGTGCAGGCGGCGGCCTGCGACCCCATCGCGGCGGCGTTCCGCGACGAGCGCGAGTCGGTGACGCGAGCGACCGAGACCGGCGAGACGGTCGCCTACTCCATCGCCAACGCCGACCCGCCGAGCGGGACGCGGGCGCTCGCGGCGGCCCGCGCAACCGGCGGCGCGGTCCTCTCGGTGCCCGACGACGAGATTCTGGACGCGAAAGCCACCCTCGCTCGAAACGCGGGCTTCTGCGTCGAACCGGCCTCGGCGACCGCGCTGGCCGGGATTCGACGACTCTCCGACGCGGGCGAACTCGCGGCCGACGACGCGGTGGTCGCGGTGCTGACCGGCACGGGGTTCCGGGAGTTGGACGCCGCCAGTGCGGACCCGGAGACGGTTGCACTCGCCGACCTGCCTGACCGACTGGCGGCGCTCACTCGGTAGCGTCGCGTGGTGGCGCTCACCGGGCGACGCCGCGTAGCGCCGCGGCCTACTCGTCGGCGAAGATTATCTCGGCTATCTCGCGGCGCTCGCCGTCCGGGTCGTCGTTCTCGTACTTGTAGCGGACGCCGGACTCCTCGTCCTCGGCGGCCCGGTGCGAGCCGTCACAGAAGGGGTAGTTCTCCGAGAGACCGCAGAGACAGACCGCGACGTTTCCTTTCTCGTCGTCCAAGTCCTCCTCGTCCAGCTTGAGCGGGCCGGTTGCGTCGTGGGTGATTTCGCGGGCCATGCCGTCGGGTAGGGAGCCGAGACGCCTAATCTTTGTTCTCCTCGTCGTCTCCTCGCGGATTTTCGTCGCGGTCGTACGCGCCCTCGCGTCGCAACTCGCCGCGCTCGGCCAGCACCGCGGGCGTCCGGCAGACGCCGTTCGCGCCCGTCACTTGCGGGACGGTGCAGTTGTTGCAGTTCTCGCAGACGACCGCGGCGCGCTCCGAGTCCAGAATCCGGGCGGGCAGGCGCGGCTCAGCGTAGAAGGGCCGTCCCATCCCCACCGCGTCGCAGGCGGGCGATTTCTCTCCGTCGCTCTCGAGGAGACCGTCGATTTGCTCCCGCGAGCGAATCCCGCCCTCCAGCAGGACCGGCGCGGCCACGCGCTCGCGGACGCGCCGGGCGAGGTCGGCGTTCCACGCCGGTTCGAAGTCGTAGAGCGCGCCCTCGACGCGGTTGGCGGCCGCGACGAGCGCGGCCTTCCAGCGACTGCCGAACGCCGCGACGTACCCCTCCCTGAACGTCGAGTCGCGCCACGCGCGCTCGGGAAATCGCCCGCGGACGATGCTCATGTCCCAGAACGTCGAGACGCGGACCGGGACGAGCGCGTCGTAGCCGATGCGGTCGAGTCGAACCGAGATTTCGACGGCGTCGTCGGCCGAGAGGGTGGGACCGATACCCGGCGGAGCCTCGGTCTCGGCGGGCACCTTGGCGATAACCGGGAGGTCGCCAGCGCGTGCGCGAATCTCGTCGTACACGACCTCGAAGAAGCGCACGCCGTCGGCGAACTCGTCGTCCCGGTCGTTGTAGAACGGCGAGAGGAACTGCTGGAGAAGCCCCATGTTCGCGCCCGCGAGGTGGATGCCGTCGTAGCCAGCGTCGGCGGCGTTCGCCGCCGCGCGGCCGAACTCCGCGGCGAGGTCGTAGACCTCCTCGGTCGAGAGGACCCGCGCGTCGTAGTCGAGCAACCCGAGGCGGTCGGCGGCCCGGAGCGGCCACGGCGGTTTCGACACCGCGAGCTGGCGGAGGTCGGGGTTCGCGCGCCGGTACTCGGCGTGCCACGTCTCCATGCTCCGGAGGCCGCCGGTGTCCAACTGCGCGAAGATGCGCCCGCCGTGGGCGTGGATTCGCTCGGGCACCGACGAGAGTCCGGCGACGAACTCCGGATCCGCGAACGGCGTCATCCCCGGCGCGACCCGGCCGCCCGACTCCCGGACGGGGGCCGCGCCCTGACAGACCAACCCCGCGCCAGCGGCCGCCGCGGGTTCGAGTTCCGCGCCGAGGAGGTCGGCGGCGTCGGCCTCCTCGCCAGCACACTCCAACAGCGGTGCGCGGTAGAGTCGATTCGGGAGTTCCACGCCGCCGATGTCGAGGGGAGTTTCGAGTTTGGGCACGTTCGCGTCTCAATTCGGTGGGTCTCGGGGAAAGTGTTTGGCCGACGGTGCGTCGCGCTCGGAGGCGCGCCCGCGGCCGCCGGTCGGATAGCGAGCGGACTGAATCGCCGGTCCACCGATTTCGGCCACCTGACTGAGATAACTGTATTCGCTCTTATGTAGAAACGACACCAAAGGGTGACGTGAACTGGCCGAACGAGTTCTCTCTGAGGGGACCCTGATTCCTATGTATAAAGTACATCCAACCGGTGCAGACGTATATGGTTGAAGCGGTGAGGACTATTTTGGGGGTGATTCTACTTGCTAGCTCTTTGTGGTTGGGCTACCGAGCCATCACGGCCGGGATACTCTACCGATTGGTGTCGGCATCCGAAACCGAGAGTCCATCAACGCTCGCCGGTGGCGAGACCGTCGCCATAGAGGGGACGGTGAACGTCAAGGACTCGCCGCCACTAAGCAACTCTCTCCCGACCGATGAAGCGAAGTCGATTGGTGCGTACGTGTGGCGGCTCAAGGAATCCGAGTCCCATAATTACAATCTCGATGCCGAAGAGCCCGGAGCGGATACGAATATGGTCACGTATGCATCCGGGATCGAGTCCGGGACGTTTTCCGTTGACGACGGTCGGCGCGAGATTCGTATCGACACAGACTGGTTGGCCGAGACCCACGACAGCGCCGATATCACGACAGTGTCTCCGGATTGGACCGTATCGACCTTTCTGTCGAAGCGTAGCTGGAGATCGCAGTACATCCATCTGGAGGAACACGGGACTGTCAACCCCATTCCCATTATGAAGTACATCTTCGATGCGGACGCACCCGAGGAGATCCCCGACGACGAGTATTTCGAGGCGAGAACCATTCTCGACGGCGAGATGCTGGCCGTCTGCGGGGAAGTCACGATTGCTCAGGGGACCCCCGTGGTCCGGGGAAGCGACGAGACGCCGCTACTGCTTTCTGATAAAGGGTTTGATGAATTCAGCAGTAATCTTCGCAGGCAACTCCTAAAGTACGGACTGGCCTCGGGTGGGTTTGTGGTTATCGCCAGCCTCACGCTGGCAAACGGATTGGGGCTCGTATGAGATGCGCCGCCGTCGGTTGCTCAGCGAGAGACGGTTACAGAGGAGCGACACACACGGATGGTACATACGCGGCTGCTACTGGTACTGATATCGTCTCTCACGATTTTACTACCCTCACAGTCCGCGCTGATTCTTCATAGACTCTGTACTGACTGCATCGGGAGGGAACCCGTCACATTCTGTGGATTTCAACAGATCCGGTCTTTCCGCGGTTCTACATAAGAGTGACTGTATTTGTGTGTACAACAACTCTATATTGCTAAAGAAACGAATTTCAATTCCCTACCCAAACACTTATTACCTCCCGCAACTAATTATTACATGTAGAAAATACACGAAACAAAATCGCCGCTTTTTTCTATCAGTTTCGCGTAGCTTCTGCTCCGGCGCTCGAATCCGCGAGGTTCGGGTGCGCTCGCAGGCGAACTCGTTCCGACTCGTCTCGAACAGCCTCGCCTCTCGGTTTCGCGGCCGGACCGGTGGCTCGCCGCCGTCCGACCCGCCGAGGAGGTGTCCTACCAGTTGCGACCACCGACAGCAACGACTCTCGACAGTCACGACTCCACCATGTCCGACGACACACCATCGACCGACCCGGCAGTGACCGACGACCGACCGCCCACGGACTCCTCGGCGACCGACGCCCCGGCCGCCGACGACGCCTCGGCCGACGACGACGACCCGACGCTCGACTCGCTCGCCGACCCCGCGAGCCTGCACGACCGCGAGGAGGTCCCGTTCACCGACGAGACCGCCGTCCACGACGACCGCGACCACTGCAACATCGACGTTGACGGCAGAGCCGTCGTCGGCGTGACGAACGACGCGGGCGAGGTCTTGCTGGCGGTCCACCGCGAGGAGGCCGTCGCCATGCTCCCGCACGGCCCCGTCGAGTCGGGCGACGACTGGCTCGCGACCGCCCGCCGGAACGTCGAGACGACGACCGACCTCCCCTTCGAAATCGACGGCGTGGAGGCCGTGCGCGAAATCGACCACTTCGTGGAGGGCGAGGAGGAACCGCACGCCACGACCTACGGCGTCGTCTTCCGCGCCTCGCTCGCTGGCGACCCTGCGGACGCGGACGACTCCGCGGACGACCCGGCGGACATAGCCGACCCCGGTACCGACGACAACGACCACTGGGACGCCGACTGGTTCGACGCGGTTCCGGAGAACACGCCGCCGGGGTCCGGTCTCGTGGCCGACGACATCCGACTGTTCGTGAACTGACCGCGGCCTTCCACTCTCGCATGACAGACTCGACCCGCGACGACCCGACTCACCACGACCAAACACACGACGCGACCATCGACTGGCACCGCTTCTGGACCGACGCCGAGGGCGACCACCGCGAGAGCGCCCGCCCCGGCGAGACCCACGGCATGGCCGACCTGCTTGACCGCTTGTTCGAGCGGACTAAATATCCGGACTCGTTTGCGGCGGTGGGGTGCGGCCCCGCCGACTGCCCGCTCGAACTCGCCGAGCGCCACCCGGACCTCGACGTGTTCGCTTACGACGCCACCGAGTCGGCGCGCCGCGAGGCCCGCGAGCGCGCGGCCGACCACGACCTCCCGAACGTCACCATCGAGGAGGCCACCCTGCCCGCGTTCGACCCCGACCGGTCGTTCGACGCGGTGTACTGCTACGCGGTCCTCCACTACGTCGAGGAGGCCGCCCGCGCCGTCCGGAACCTCTACGACGCGGTGGCACCCGGCGGCCTCCTCGTGTTCAACTACCCCAACCGCTTCACGCGGGCCGAGTGGGACCGCGAATCGACCGGCGACGGCGTCCTCGCGGACCGCCCCGACTTCCGCGAGCGATTCCAACTCCTGCTGGAGGGGCGCAACCTCCTGAGCTACGACCGCATCGAAGCCGAACTCGGCGCGCGTCCGCGGAGTTTCTGGTCGGCCGCGGACGCCGAGGAGTACTGGTCGCGCGAGGAGACCCCGCCGGAGGTCCGGACCGGCCTCACCGACGCCGCCATCAACCCCTGCGTCTGCGTCCCGAAGTAGCCGTTTCGGGCGCTCTCGACACCGTTTTCGATTTCGTAAGCGTTCTCGTTTTCGATAACGAAATTGTTCGCGTTTTCGTTTTCGATTGCGTAAACGTATTCGTTTCCGCAAACGTTTACGTTTTCGAAAACGAACTGCCCCCTCGCGCCGACGCTCCGCAAAAGCCCCGAAAATCGAGGTTGCACTCAGGCCGACCCGCACGAGCCTTCGTACAGCTTCACCCGATTCGTCGGGTCTGGCCCGTCGAGCCGAATCGGCTGTTCGACGTAGTAGAGCGCGACGCGCTCGACGCGCTCGTCGTGGTTCGCATTCCACTCCTCGCAGAGGTAGTCGGCGAAGTGCGGTCGGAGCGGTTCGGCCGCGCTCGCCCGGAGGTCCATCGTGTACTTGAACCACCTGACGTTCCGGTAGCTCGCGGCCACGTCGGGGGGTTCGTCCCACCTGACCTCGCGGTCGTGGAACACGTCGACGCGCTCGCCCGACGCCAGTCGTCCCGGCGCGACGTACCACCCGTCAGCGGTCCGCGGCTCGGGCGCGAACATGTCCCAGCGGTACTCCTTCGGGTCGGCCGACTCGCTCACGCCGTCGGGCAGGGCGACGTACCCGAGCGCCGCCGCGTTCCAGACGAGAACTAGCGCCAGCAGACTCCCGACGACCGGTCCGCGGAGTCTCCGCGCCCGCCGGCGGACTCCTCGGCGCACGCCGAGAGAACTGCGTCGCTCCGGAAGCAGGGGGTCGATTCGCGCGCCGAGGTCGGCGTCGTCGGCCCAGTCGTCGAGTCGGGTGCCGAGACGCGACTGTCGGAGCTTCGCGCTCGCGGCGTCCCAGAACACCGGCGGGAGGAACGGAATCAGGCCCGCGATGGACAGGAACGGGAAGACGCCGAGGCGCATCGTCAGCGCCATCCCGAGGTGCATCCCGACGAACAGCGCGGCGAACGCGGCCCGCGCCCACCCCGTCAACAGCAGGAGGCCGACCGACGTGACGACTAACCCGAGCCACACTCTGTCGAAAGCTCTGAGCAGGGTCGGATACTGGGCCAGCACGCCGCCGAGTCGCACGGTCAACTGGTCCAAGCCGAACACGTACAGAATCGCGTCGCCGTTCAGCCACAGGTCGCCGCGGAGCTTGTAGACGGCGTTCGTGGCGTAGACCAGCACGACCTGCACCAACAGCGCGGCCGACGCGACGTTGGCGATTCGCCTCAACGCTCCGGTCGTTCGATTTCGGTCGCCCTGCGCTCCGGCGCGCGTCCGTCGGAGCGCGTCCACGGACCACCGACTCCCGAGGGGCAGGAACGCGCCCCACAGCAACAGGCGGCGGAGCATCGAGTCGCCGCCGTTCAGCAGGACCGGGTTCCGCGCGTGGAGCGAGACCACCAGCACGAACGAGACCACCGTCGCCAGTCGCGTCCGGTAGCCGACCAGTAGCGCGACGGCGAACGCGCCCGAGACGAGAAAGAGCAGGCCGACCGCCCACGGCGACCCGACGTGGGCGTGAATCGAGAGGGCGGCGATGCCGCCGAACTCCTCGCGGAGGACCGACCGCGGCAGGACCCCCGCGTCGGTGTAGAACGCCACGAGGTCCCGCGACCTGAGCGCGAGGTCCGCCAGCAGGAGGAGTCCCAGCGAAATCCGGAGCGCGGCCAGCGCCCGCGGGTCCACGCCGAACCGGCGAGCGAGCCACCTCCCGCCCCGGTCTCCGAGTCGCGCCGCGAACGAACGCGCGTCCATGATACGCCGCGTTATCAGCTACGACTTGTAAACGTAGCGAAGCGAGCGCCCGCGAGCGGAGGGCGACGGCGGACGGCGACCGAAGTTAAGTCCGGAGCCGTCGTAGAACGCGGTATGACGGTCTACGAGACGGACCTCCCCGGCGTCGGGCGGAAGTTCGAGTACGAGATCGACGGCGAGGACCGTCTCGTCGTCCTCATCCACCACGACGGCAAGCGCGAGGTGTTCCGGCGACCGTCCCCCGAGGCCGACAGCGAGAAGCTCTTCGAACTGTCCGACCAGCAGGCCCGCGAGTTCGGCACCCTGCTAGAGGGCGCGTACTTCCAGCCCGTGGACTTGGAGCGCGCGCAGGTGCCCCTCGGCGACGAACTCATCGAGTGGCACGACGTGGGGGCGGACTCGCCGGTCGTCGGCAAGTCGTTGAGCGACTGCGGCATCCGTCGCCGGACCGGCACCACCGTCCTCGCGGTCCAGCGCGACGACGAGACGGTCGGCAACCCCGAGCCGGGATTCGAGTTGGCGGCGGGCGACGTGGTGGTCGCCTTGGGGACGCGGGCCGAACACGAGACGCTGACCGACCTTCTGTCCGAGTGATGGCGGGGGTCTTCGCGGAATCGGATTGATGATGGAAATCCTCACGGAGGCCGACTGATGGCGGAAGTCCTCGTGGAGTTGGGCATCGCCTTTACGGTCCTCGCTATCGCTGGCGCGCTCGCGGCTCGCCTCGACCAGTCGGTCATCCCGGCGTACATCCTCGCGGGCGTCGTCGTCGGCCCGAACCCGCCCCACTCCCTCGGCCCGGTAGACCTGACGTTAGTCTCGCGCTGGCAGATTCTCGACGTGGGCGCGGAGTTGGGCGTCGTCTTCCTCCTCTTTTTCCTCGGGTTGGAGTTCAGCCCGGACCGCCTGCTCGCCCGGCCGACGAGGCTCCTCGGCGTCGGCGCGACCGACTTCCTCGTCAACTTCGGCGTCGGGGCGGCCATCGCGGCGCTGTTCGGTTTTCCTCTACTCACTGCGCTGTTCCTCGCCAGCATCGTCTACATTTCCTCCAGCGCGGTCGTCACGAAATCCTTGGTCGAACGCGGGTGGATAGCCGACCCCGAGAGCGACGTGATACTGGGGACGCTGGTCTTCGAGGACCTGCTCATCGCGGTCGTCCTCGCCGTCCTGACCGCGGTCGCGCTCGGCGGTGGCGGCGTCGGCGCGGTCCTCGCGTCGGTCGGCACCGCCGCCGCCTTCCTGCTCGTTCTCGCGGCCGTCGCGGTGTACGGCACGCCCTACGTCGAGCGCCTGCTCTCGGTCGAGGCCGACGAACTCTTCTTGCTGTTCGCGGTCGGCATAACCACACTCGTCGCGGGCGAGGCGCTCGTGCTGGGCGTCAGCGAGGCCGTCGCGGCCTTCTTCGTGGGCATCGCCTTCGGCCAGACCGACCACGCCGAGCGACTGGAGACCGTCGTCGGCCCGACCCGCGACCTCTTCGCCGCGGTCTTCTTCTTCACCATCGGTCTCTCGACGGACGTGACGACGTTCCTCGACGTGGGGTTGCTCCTCGTCGTCGCCGTCGTGGCGACCGGTCTCTCGAAGGTAGCCAGCGGTCTCCTCGGCGGTCGATTCTACGGCCTGAACCGGCGGCGCTCGCTCCGTGTCGGTGTCGGCTTGGTCCCCCGAGGAGAGTTCTCGCTGGTCATCGCCTCGCTGGCGACCACGGCGGGCGCGACCATCCCGCGCACCGACGAACTCGCGTCGTTCACGGTGGGGTACGTCCTCGTGATGAGCGTCCTCGGGACGGTGGCGATGCGCTACGCCGACGAGTTCACCGCGTTCACGGGCGGCGAGTAATCAGGAGCCCCGCGTCACTTCCACTTGATGGAACATCCGCGCGAGGGCATGAACTCCAAGTCAACGTCGTCGCCCGCCAGCACCGCGTCGATGGCGTCTCGAATGTAAATCTCGGTCGGCTCGTCGTCGGGGTTCAGCGCGTCGTCCAGTCGGCCGTGGTACGCCAGCGTGAACGTGTCGCCGCCGTTCCTGAGCAAAAATGGGTCGGGCGTACACTCCGCGCCGTAGGCCTCCGCGACTTCTTGGGTCTCGTCGCGGAGGTAGGCGTCGTAGCGAACGGTTCCGTCCTCGACGTACTCGACCATCTTCTCGAACGAATCGTCGGGGTACTCGTCGGCGTCGTTGGGGTTGATACCGACCACCGCGGCGTCGTCGTACTCTGCGGCCACGTCGTTCAGCAGGTCGAACTTGGCCTGCGCGTAGGGGCAGTGGTTGCAAGTGAACACCAACAGCACGGCGTCGTAGTCGGCGAAGTCCGCGAGCGTGTGGATCTCGCCGTCGGTGCCCTCCAACTCGAAGTTGGGGACCGGTTCGCCCCGCTCCAACTTCTCCGTGGATTCTTTCATGACCATGCGAGGAGGTTCGCGCGCGCCGAAAAAATAGGTTCCCCTCGCGGTTCAGTCGGTCGAGACGCTGGCCTCCTCGGCCAGTCCGCCCGGCAGTTCGTCGCGGTCGTGGGGTGTCTCGAAGTCCACGTCGGGACCCTTCGGCACGATTTGCTTGGGGTTGAGGTCGGTGTGGCTCCGGTAGTAGTGTTCCTTGATGTGGTCGAGATTCACCGTCTCGGCGACGCCGTCGGTCTGATAGAGGTCACGGAGGTATGGCCACAGGTTCTCGTAGTCCGCGATTTGCCGAACGTTGCACTTGAAGTGAGTGTGGTACACCGCGTCGAACCGAATCAGCGTCGTGAACATCGCCACGTCGGCCTCGGTGAGTCGGTCGCCGACGAGGTACCGTTGGTCGGCCAGCAGGTCGTCGTAGCGGTCCAGCGCGTCGAACAGTTCGGTGACGGCCTCGTCGTAAGCTTCTTGGGTCCCGGCGAACCCGGCGCGATAGACGCCGTTGTTGATGGGGTCGTAGATGTCCTCGATGGTCTCGTCCACCTCGTCGCGGTAGCCCTCGGGGTAGAGGGTCACGTCGCGCTCGGCCACCTCGTCGAAGGCCGTATCGAGCATCCGCATTATCTCCTCGGATTCGTTGTTCACGATGGTCTCGCGCTCTTTGTCCCACAGGACGGGAACCGTGACCCGGCCCGTAAAGTCGGGGTCGGCGGCGACGTAGGTCTCCCGGAGGTAGTCGAAACCGTTGATGTGGTCCTCGGTGCATCCCTCCTTCTCGGGGCTGAACTCCCAGCCGTCGTTCTCGCGGTAGGGGTCCACGACCGACACCGAGATAGCGTCTTCGAGGCCCTTGAGTTTGCGCGTGACGAGCGTCCGGTGCGCCCACGGGCACGCCAGCGAGACGTAGAGGTGGTAGCGCCCGGCCTCGGCCGGGAACTCGGCGTCGGGGTCGGCCTCGACCCACTCGCGAAAGCTCGTCTCCTGTCGGTCGAAGTTGCCCTCCTCGTCGGTGGATTCGTAGGCGTCGGTCCGCCACTCGCCGTCCACGAGCATGTTCATACCTTCGGGTAGGTGCCGACGTTCAAAAGGGCCACCGCTCGCGGCAGTCGAGACCTGAAACCGATTTCACCCGATGGATTCGATTCACGCGGCTCTCCTCAGTTTCAAAGAATAGGCCCAACCTTTCTTGGAACTGTAGCACTCAGAATCTTCTATGGTCGAAGCAGGACAACTCGTACTCACCGCCGTCATGGGCGTGCTGTTGTTCGCAGTCGCCGCCTACATCCTGCGAATCGAGGACTGGCGGTCTTACACGCCGCTTTCGGGAGGAGGCGGCGGTGCGTACCGCGAGGGCGCGGAGGTGACACACGACGAGAAACCCGGCGGCTTGGCGCGCTGGCTGACCACCGTGGACCACAAGGACATCGGGCTGATGTACGGTCTCTACGGCCTCGTCGCGTTCGCGTGGGGTGGCATCGCCATCCTGTTGATGCGGACCGAACTGTTGACGCCCGAGTCCGCCATCATCGGCGCGAACTTCTACAACTCGCTGCTGACCTCCCACGGTATCACGATGCTGTTCCTGTTCGGGACGCCCATCATCGCGGCGTTCGGCAACTACTTCATTCCCTTACTCATCGGCGCGGACGACATGGCGTTCCCGCGGGTCAACGCCATCGCGTTCTGGCTGTTGCCGCCCGGCGCGCTCCTCATCTGGTTCGGCTTCTTCGCCGCGCCGCTGGGCGTCGGTATCGACCCCTCACAGACCTCGTGGACGATGTACACGCCGCTGTCGGTCGAGCAGACCAACCCCGGCGTGGACCTGATGCTGTTGGGTCTCCACCTCACGGGGGTCTCGGCGACGATGGGCGCGATAAACTTCATCGCGACCATCTTCACCGAGCGCGGCGAGGAGGTCGGCTGGGAGAGCCTCGACATCTTCTCGTGGACGATGCTCACCCAGTCGGGACTCATCCTGTTCTCGTTCCCGCTGTTGGGGAGCGCGCTCGTCATGCTCCTGTTGGACCGCAACTTCGGGACCACCTTCTTCGCGGCCGAAGGCGGCGGACCCCTACTGTGGCAACACCTGTTTTGGTTCTTCGGCCACCCCGAGGTCTACATCCTCGTTCTGCCGCCGATGGGGCTGGTGAGCCTCATCTTGCCCAGATTCTCCGGGCGCAAACTCTTCGGGTTCAAGTTCGTCGTCTACTCGACGCTGGCAATCGGCGTCCTCTCCTTTGGCGTGTGGGCACACCACATGTTCGCCACCGGAATCGACCCCCGGATTCGCGGGAGTTTCATGGCCGTCTCGCTCGCTATCGCGGTTCCGTCGGCGGTCAAAGTGTTCAACTGGATCACGACGATGTGGAACGGGAAGTTGCGTCTCACGGCACCGATGCTGTTCTCCGTCGGGTTCGTCCAGAACTTCATCATCGGCGGCGTGACCGGAGTGTTTCTCGCGTCGATTCCGGTGGACCTCGTGCTGCACGACACCTACTACGTCGTCGGGCACTTCCACTTCATCGTCATGGGTGCCATCGCGGTCGCCGGATTCGCGGGCATCTACTACTGGTTCCCGCTCTACACCGGTCGGATGTACCAGCGCACCCTCGCCAAGTGGCACTTCTGGCTGACGATGGTCGGGAGCAACGTCACGTTCTTCGCGCTCCTGTTGCTCGGCTACGGCGGAATGCCCCGGCGCTACGCGACCTACGCGTTCGGCAACCCCGAAATCGTCCAAACGTTCACGAATCTCCACCAGATAGCCACGCTCGGCGCGTTCATTATGGGCTTCGGCCAACTCATCTTCGTCTGGAACATCGTGACCTCGTGGCTGGAGGGCCGCCGCGTCGAGAGCGGCGACCCGTGGGACCTCGAAGACGACGGCCTGAAGACCAAAGAGTGGGCGTGGTTCGAGCGCAAGCGCGAGACCGCCATCACCGACGGCGGTGAGGACGAAGCAGTCACGGACGGCGGTGAGGACGACGAGCCGACCGGTCCCGAGTCGGCCGACGACTGACCTCCGACCTACTCCCCGCCAGCGAACGGCCCGACCTCGTCTACCGGAATCACGGAGTAATCGACCGTGAGGGTGTCTTGGGCCGCCCGAATCTTGCCGACGAACGTCGAGATGTCTTCGAGTTGGCCTTCGAGGATGAACAGTTCCATGCAGTAGTGGTCGCCGACGTGGTTGTGAACGTTCGAGGCGACCAGTCCGTCGTACTCGTGGCGCAGTTCCATCATGCGCTGTTCGACCGTGGAGTTCTCGTAGTTGAACAGCACGGTGACGACGCCCATCAGGTCGCGGTCTTCGAGTTTCTTGTCCTCGAACTCGCCCAGCAGATTGCGCCCGGCCTCCCGGAAGACCTCGCTCCGGCCGGTGTAGCCGTGTTCGTCGGCGAACTCGTCGATTCGGTCGAGCAGTTCGTCCGGCATCGAGATACTGACGACTGTCATGTATTAACGGAGTGGTCGGAAAATAATAGCTCTTAGCATTCGAGTCCGCTTCCGACCTCCCGAGTTGCTAACTCTACCGACGGTCACTGCTCCTGTTTCGGCGTCGTGAACGGAATCGTCGCCGCGGTGCGCTCGGTCACGGTGGCGATGCGGACGATGAACGCCAGCAGGAGTGCCAGCGGGAGGAACGCGATACCGACCACGACCGGCATCAGGACGTTGCTGTGGTGGGTCAGCGCGGTGCCCTCCGCGGCCGTGAACCCGAGCAACGCGAGGACCAGCGCCACCTCCGCGGGGAACCCGGCGTAGAGCAACACCCGCGAGAGCGACGATAGCTCCTCCTGCAAGTACAGCGATTTGAAGTACTGGCGCGCCACGTCCACCTTCTGGAGGTGGTCGATGAGGTTGTCGAGCGCGTCCATCACCGTCTCGGGTAACTCGTCGCCGTGAGTCGCCCGAATCCGCCGGATGCGGTTTATCTGCTGGGCGTAGTTCGTCGTCAGCGTCACCGACAGCACGCGGAACGTGTCGGGGTCGGACTCGTCGAGGATGTGTTCGACGTGGTCGGCGTGGTCGGTCAGCGCCTCGACCGTCTCGTCCACCTCGGTCCGGACCTCGTCGCCGACCGCGCCGAAGGTCATCCCGCCGATTCGCTGGGCCTCCCGGCGCGTGTTGGCGAACAGCAGTTCGAGGAAGCCCAGCGGCTTGACCGGCGCGACGCCGCCCGCGTGTTCCTCGACCTCCTCGCGGTACTCGATGACCTCGTCTATCTGCGAGCGGAGTTGTCCCGGCGTACTCAGCTCCCGCGAGAGGAGCAACTGGTTGATGGAGACGACCACCGTCACCAGCGTCAGGTTCCCGCCGATGAGCGAACTCATGACGTAGAACGCGGGCTGTTGGCGCGCCATCGGAATCAGCCCGAGGAGTTCGGCCGCGACCAGCAGGCCGACCGTCGCCGCCAGTAGCAAGCCCGCGACGACGAGTCTGCTCCCGTCCAGCAAGAGCCACTCCCGCAGGTTCCGCGCCTTCTCACGCAGTCCGACTCCGTCGTCGCCGCTCCCCGTGAGGTCGGTCAACTCGCCGTCGATTCCCCCGGATAGCTCGTCGGTCTCCGAGCGGGTCGAGTCGTCCTCGCGCCGGTCGCCCTCGCTCATCCACCCCCGATACGGGAGTGGGCGTAAAAACGGTGATTGCCGCGCTCCTACTCCGAGGAGGGTCCCCGCGCTTCAGGCCCGGTAGCGCGCCACCAGCGCGGCTCCTATCAGCGCGGCGACGGCCGCCCCGACGCCGAAGCCGGGGATGCCGGGCGCGGGGTTCCCGCCGCCGTCGCCCTCGGCCTGCGAGACCGCCAGTTCGGCCGTCCGCCCGTTCACGTCCACGGTGTAGTTACCCGCGGCGTCCACGCGCTGGACGAAGGTGACTTCCTCCGTCTCGCCCGCGGGCACGCGCACGGACTCGTTGGCTAGCTCCTCGTCGAACATCGTCAGCGCCACGGCCTCCTCGCCAGCCTGCCCGCCGGTGTTCTCGACCGTTGCAGTGACCTCGACTCGCTCGCCCGCCGCGATGGCCGAGGAGTTCAGCGTCACGTCGGTCACCGCGGTCTCGGCCGGGAGCGTCTCTTTGACTGTCAGACTCCCTGCCGTCGCGTCGCCGACCGTCGCCTCGTACTCGCCGGGCGAGGGCGCGGTCCCGGTCAGGGTCAGCGTCGCCGTCTCGCCCGCCCCGACCTCGACGCGCTCCGAGGCGAGCGAGTTCCCGTCAACGGTGAGGTTCACGGTCGCGCTCCGGGCCGCGGTCCCCGCGTTCCGGACGGTCACGTTCGCGGTCACGTCGTCGCCGGTCGCCACGGTCCCGGCCGCGAGTTCGGCGTCGGTCACCGACAGCGGTTCGGTCGCGCCGACCGCGAGCGCGCCCAGCGAGTCGGTCGTCGCCTTCAGTCGCACCGAATCGGTACTCGACCCGACGACCGTCGCGTCTATCTCCCGCCAGTCGCTCGTCTCGTCGTCGTACTGGTAGACCGATACGTCGTCGCCCGACGCCAGCGCGCCGAGCGCGGCCCGCTCGACGCCGAACTCGACGGTGGCCTCCTCGACCTCGGCGTCGAAGTACTCCGCGTCGAAGTCCAGATACGCCAGCGCGTCGCCGCCCGCGGTCAGCGCCGTGGTCTCCTCGGGCGCGTCGCTCCTCGCCGCGGTCCGGAAGACGACGTGCGCGTCGTCGCCGGTCGGGTCCACCGTCAGTCGCTCGAAGGTGACGCCGGACCCTTCGACCGCCACGTTCGCGGGCAGGTCGGCCGCCACCGTCTCGTCGTCCTGCCCGTTCCGCACGTCGATAGCCGCGGCGTTCTCGCCGGTCCGCTTCGTCTCGGTCAGCATCGGCGGCGGACCGAGGCTTTCGCCTCCGCCGCCTCCACCGCCACCGCCGCCACCGCCGGAGACGGCCTTCTTCTCGGGCTTGACCTCGATTTCGGTCGTCGCGTTGTCGCTGTTACCGTCGTCGTCCACGACCGTCACCGACGCGGTGTAGGTGTCGGAACTGCCGTAGGTGTGGGTCGCGGTGGCGTTCTCGGCGGTCGTGTTCTCCTCGTACTGTCCGTCGCCGTCGAAGTCCCAGCGGAACGCCTCAATGGCACCCTCGTCGGTCGAATTGCTCGCGTCGAAGGTGACGCTCTTCCCGACGCGGGTCTCGTCGGTCGCCGAGAGCGCGGCGCTCGGTTTGCCGGTCACTTCGACCGACCACTCGCTTTCGTTCTGCTGGCCCGCGGCGTCGGTCACGACGAGTCGGACCGTCGCGCTCCCCTGCTGGTCGAACGAGTAGTTCGCCCGCGGGCCGGTCCGTTCGACGCTATCGCCGTCCTGACTGAACGTCCACGCGTAGGAGACCGGTTGGCTCTCGTCGGTCGCGCTCGCCGAGACGCCGAGCGTCCCGGCCACGGACACCTCGCTTGGCACGTCTGCGCTCGTAATCTCGGGGGCGCTCGCGTTCGTCGCGGTGACGTTCACGCTGGCCGTGTCGCTGTTGCCGTTGTTGTCGGTGACGGTCAGGTCCACGCGGTACTCGCCAGCCGAGTCGAACGTGACTTCGGTCCGGTCGGCCGAGGAGTCCGCCACCGTCCCGCCAGACGCGCTCCAGCGGTAGGACGCGACGGTTCCGTTCCCGTCGCTACTCCCCGTCGCGTCGAGGGTTATCGGCGCGCCCGCCTCGACCTCGGTTGGGTTCGCCTCGGCGCTCGCCTCGGGGTCGTCCTGCGCGACGACCCGTATCGTCTTCGTCACGTTCGCGGCGTTGCCCGCGCGGTCGGTGACGGTCAGCGAGACCGTCTTCTCGCCGGTCGAGGAGAACGCCCGCGTCGGGGCCTCGTCGCTCGCCCCCGACCCGTCGATGTCCCAGTCGTAGCTCGCTATCGCCACGTTGTCGCTACTCGCGCCCCCGTCGAAGGCGACGGTCTCGCCGACGACGTGGGTCCCGCCGTCGCCCTCGCTCGACACCGCGAAGTCGGCGTTCGGCGGTCGGTCCGCGCGGACCTCGACCGTCGCGGACGCCGACACCGACCGCCCGTCTGCGGTCATCGTCACGGACGCCTGCGCCGTGGTGGCGTTCTCGTAGGTGTGGGCGACCTCGTTGGTCTGGGTGGTCTCCTCGGCCTCGCCGTCGCCGTCGAAGTCCCAGCGGTACTCGTCCGCGCCCTCGCCCGCGGTGAACGTCACGCTCGCTCCGGCCTCGACGGTCTCGGAACTCGCCGAGAGACTCTCTTCGAGGTTCACGCAGGACGCGCCGCGCTCGATGACGACCGGTTCGCCCATCCGAAGGTCCTTCATCTCGCCGTCCATGTCGTCGTGACCGGCGTTGTGGCGAACCATCCACTCCTCGATGTCGCCGGTGAACGAGGCGTCGATGGTGACGCTCTCTCCTCGGTCCAAGTTCTCGAACCCGCGGTACGCGCCGCCGTCGGTCCCGCTCGCGCCCCACGTCCAGAAGATGTCGAAGTACCCGCCGGTGAACTCACGCAGGGGCTGGGACTCGTACCGCGCTTCGCGGTGGCCGTACCGAACGTCACCGTCGGTGTAGTAGTCGTCCATGTCCTCGCGGGGGTACATGTCGTCGATGTACGCCCACTCGCCGCTGGGCAGGTCGTCGAAGGTCCAGTCGGCCGTGCCGCCGCCGGGTGCGGGCTCGAAGAACCCGTCTCCGGGGCCGTGTTCACCGTTGTACGGGTTGTGCGAGGAGATTCGGGTGTTCTCGTCCAGTTTGTCGTGACGGATGACGAGGCTCACCTCGCCGTTCGCGTTCTCGTAGAACCAGAGGTGGCTGTGGCCGTCGTGGGACCAGTTGTACTTCCCGTAGGTCCCGTACTCCCACGGCTCGTGTCGGAACTGGTTGTTGAGGTAGGGCGCGTAGTAGTCCGTCTGTCCCCAGTTGTCTACGCTCTCCCGGTCGTAGTCCCTGTCGTTGCGGTACCGATAGTCCATCTGCGACTCGATGGACTCGAACCCGTCCCAGTCGGGGTTCTCGAAGTCCCCGTACACGTCGGCGTCGGGATACTCTTGGACCTCCCGTAGCTCGACTTCGGGGACCATCTTCGGGTGGTCGTGAGCGTACGGACTCACTTCGTAACAGACCGACGTGCCGGGCTGTCGCACCGTGTAGACCGGTCCGTCGTCGTGGTCCGCTCGCGCCGTTCCCACCAGTCCGACGATGCTCGCGGGAAGCACCGACGAGACCATCAGTACCGCCAGCGTGATACTCAGAATCGTGGTTTTGTCGACGTTCATCTCACTGCTACCGGACCGTATTCGCGTATTTCCCTTTGTTATGGACTCTCTGGGCGTTTCTCTGGGAATTGCTACGCGTCTACAGACCGAGCGTGCGGTCGTTCAGGTCGCGTGTACCGTCGCGTAGGTGGCGGTTACGGGACCGAGCGCGGTCCGATTTGCGCGTCCGAACGGCGTCGGAACTACCGGACCGAGCGCGCCCCGATTTGCGCGTCCGAACGCAGTCCGAATCTCGGGATGAATCACGCCCCGAAAAATGCCTCAGTTCGCGCGCTGAATCCTGATGTCGTTGTCCGAGATGTCGTTGCCCGAGAGTTTCACCGTCCCGCCCGCGGCCGAGACACCGACGAGGTTGTCCGTGACGGTGCTGTTCTCGACGGTGGCCTCCTCGGCGTTCTCGACGCGGACGCCGTAGGTGTTCGAGAAGCTTTCGACGCTCTCTATCGTCGCCGTCGAACCGTTCGTCACGAGGAGGCCCGAGTGCCAGTCGTCCACCGCGACGTTCCGGACGGTCACACCCTGCGCGCCCACGACGGCGATGCCCTTGGTGTGGCTCACTCCTCGGCCGTCGATTTCGTGGCCGTCGCCGTCGAAGGTCACGTCGTCGGCGGTAATCTCGATGCAGGCCTTCGAGATGGCGGTCTTGCCGCCGTTCTCGATGTTCGTCGTGAGGACGTAGGTGCCCGGTTCGTCGATGGTCGTGCAGGAATCGACGGTCTGACGGGCCGCGTCGGTCGAACTCGATGCCGCTGTGTCGAACGGAGTCGCGCCGGGTCCGGTCGCGCCCGCGAACGCCGCGCCGCTCACGGCGACGACGAGCGTGGCCACGAGGAGGCCGACCCGACGAACGTCTCGGGAGGTCACGCTCCCGGCAACGACCGGCCGGTAGTTATACCCACGGTGCGGTTCGACCGTTTCCGCCCGGAAACGAAACGATAAGCAGGGGCTAATCGGTCGGAGACGCGACGCGAGCGTGTCCTTTGCTCGCGCCGTCGTCCCCGGTGCGGGTCGAGTTCGGCGGTCTCGACCGCGTTCCGCGGGTCGGGGTCGGTCTGGTTCGTTCGAGTCGGGGTCGTTGGCCGTTCGAGTCGGGTCGAGGTCGGTCGGGGGTCGGTTCGTCGGTCGAGTGTCGCTTCGGTCGGCGAGTCGAACTCGGCCGGGTTCGGACCGCGACTACCGGCCGTCGGTTCGGCACTCCTCGCAGACGGCCACCTCCGCGGCTATCGGCCCGTCGTCCGGACCGACCGGCAGGACCGTTATCGGAACGTACTCCCGGCAGTACGCACAGCGTTCGATGGCCGTGATGTGCGTGTCCATATGGCTTTCGTCAAACCCCCACTACTCAAATGTTACTCCGGCTGTCAACCTAACGAAATAAACCTTGTGGCCAGTTGTTGGAAAAACAACGACAGAATCGAACGGAACACAAGCCGTTTGTTCGTCGGTCCCGTACTGCTGTTCAGTGACCGACGCAGACGACGAGACCGACGAGGAGGTCCCGGACGAGACGGACGACGCGGACGGGGCGGCCGACGAGACCGTGGCGGTCGAGGACTTCCACGACGCGGTCGAGCAGTTCGGCCGCCCGGTCGTCACCGCCGAGGAGGTCGCCCGCGCGCTGGACTCCTCGCAGGCGGCGACCGACGACGCGCTGGCGGGTCTCGCGGAGGGCGAGGGCGTCGAACGCCTCGACGTGTCCAACGACCCCGTGGTCTGGTACCCGACCGACTGGGGGAAGTTGGCCGACCGCGAGCGCGTGGTCGTGTTCCCGAAGCGCCGCGAGTTGGTCGTGGACCAACCGACCCAGTTCACCCGCGCGCAACTCTCGCAGTTCGCTCACCTCGTGGACACCACCCGCGACGGCGGCTACATGTACGAGATTCGCCAAGAGGACGTGTGGGCCGCGCCCTTCGACGACTTCGAGGACCTGCTGGGCACCGTCCGGGACGTGCTTCCCGAGCGGTCTCCTCACCTCGAAGAGTGGATAGAGAGCCAGTGGAAGCGCGCCCGCCAGTTCGTCCTGACGACCGACGATGAGGACGGCTACGTCGTCCTCGAAGCCGCGAGCGAGGACCTGATGGGCAACGTCGCGCGCCAAAAACTCGACTCGGGACAACTCCGCGCGCCGCTCTCGGACACCGAGAGCTGGGTCGCCGAGGAGTCCGTCGCCGAAGTCAAGCGCATCCTCTACGAAGCGGGGTATCCGGTCCGCGACGAGCGGGACCTCGAAACCGGCGAGCAACTGGACGTGGACCTGCGGCTTCGCCTCCGGGACTACCAGCAGGGGTGGGTCAACCAGTTCGTGGAACAGAAGTCGGGCGTCCTCGTCGGCCCGCCGGGGAGCGGCAAGACCGTGGCCGGGATGGGTGCCATCGAAGCGGTCGGCGGCGAGACCCTAATTTTGGTCCCCGGCCGGGAACTCGCCAGCCAGTGGCACGAGGAACTGTTGACCCACACCACGCTCGCGCCCGAGCAAATCGGCGAGTACCACGGCGGCCAGAAGGACGTGCGCCCCGTCACCATCGCGACCTACCAGACCGCCGGGATGGACCGCCATCGACAGCTGTTCGACCAGCGGGAGTGGGGGCTGATTATGTATGACGAGTGTCAGCATATCCCGAGCCGGGTTTATAAAAGGTCCGCGAATCTCCAGAGCAAACATCGCTTGGGATTGACAGCCACACCGGTCCGCGAGGACGACAAGGAAGAGGAGATATTCACCCTCATCGGCCCGCCCATCGGCACCGACTGGGACGCGCTGTTCGAGGCCGGATACGTCCAAGAACCCGAGGTCCAGATTCGCTACGTGCCGTGGGACGACGAGACGTACCGTCACGAGTACGGGAGCGCGGAGAGCCACGAGAAGCGCCAAATCGCGGCGAGCAACCCCGCGAAACTGGACGAGATTCGCCACCTGCGCGCTGAACATCCCAACGCGAAGACCCTGATTTTCGTGGAGTACCTCGACCAAGGCGACCAACTGGCCGAGGAGTTGAACGTCCCGTTCATTTCCGGGGAGATGCGCCACGCGCGCCGCGAGCGCCTCCTCCAGCAGTTCAAGTCGGGCGAGCGCGATACCTTGGTCGTCTCGCGGGTCGGCGACGAGGGCATCGACTTGCCCGACGCCGAGTTGGCCATCGTCGCGTCCGGCCTCGGCGGGTCCCGGCGACAGGGCGCACAGCGGGCCGGGCGGACGATGCGCCCGACCGGCAACTCCCGGATGTACGTCCTCGCCACGCGCGGGACGACCGAGGAGGACTTCGCGCGCCGCCGGATGCAACACCTCTCGGCGAAGGGGGTCCGCGTGACCGAGCAGGGCGCGGAAGCGGTCGAGGACCGGCGGCCGTAACCCGACTTACCCGCCCGAACCGACCGAATAACGAGGTGTCCGGAGGTCGATTCGGCTCCCGTGTCTCGCGCGCTCGCGGTCGCCGTCGCGCTCTTGCTCGCTTCGACTCCGGTCGCGCCGAGCGTCGCCGCTGTACAGACCGACCTTCCCGATACTGCCCGACCCGCCCCGACGCCCATCGACGCCTGCACGACCATCGACGAACCGGGCCGATACGCGCTCACCGCCGACCTGCGGAACGTCTCTGCCGGGCAGTGTCTCCGGATTCGGGCGAGCGACGTGGCGCTCCTCGGCCGCGGCCACCTCGTGGACGGCCGAGGAGATTTCGGTACGGCCGGAGTCTCGGTCGGGACGTGGGCGCGCCGTCTCTCGAACGTCACGGTCCGCAATCTCACCGTCGCCGACTGGGACGACGCCGTGCGCCTGACCGCGGCCGACGGGGGCGAGTTGGCTGACGTGACCGCCACCCGGAGCCGCGTCGGGGTGCGACTCTACGGCGCGAGCGGGAACCGACTCCTTGACGTGCGCGCGACCGACAACGCGGTCCACGGCGTCTCGTTACTGGACGACAGCGACGGGAACCGCGCGCACAACGTGACCGCCGCCGGAAACGCGCTGTTCGGGGTCCACTTCGGGGCGGACTCCTCGGGCAACGCCGTCCGGAACGTGACCGCCCGAGGGAACGAGTACGGCGTCGTCGCAGTCGGCGTGGACGACAACCGCGTCGTCGGCGGGAGCGCGGTCGGAAACCGCATCGCGGGCGTCTGGCTCTCGGCGGCCGACGGCAACCGCGTCGCGGACCTCCGCCTCCGCAACCGCTTCTACGGCGCGTTTCTCGCCGACGGCGCGGCGAACAACTCGCTAGTGGGCAACCGCGCCGAGGAGACCCCGGTCGGGTTCCGCCTCCGGAACAGCGACGAGAATCTGCTCCGGAACAACACCGCCAGCGGCAACCGCGACGGGTTTCTGCTCATCGAGAGCGACCGGAACGCCGTCGTCGGCAACCGCATCGTGGACAACCGCCGCGGCGTCTCGCTGTTGGCCTCCGACGACAACCGAGTCGAGGGGAATCTCCTCCGCGGGAACGGCCGGGCGTTCGTCGTCGCCCGCGGGAGCGAGAACAACAGCGTTCCGGAGTGAGGTTCGCCGAGCGCCCGCTCTCGCGCTCGTTCTCACCGATTTCGGTCACGCCTCGTCACGCTCCACTCGTACACTCGACGTTTAAGTCACGCGCCGGTCTATCGTGTCCCATGACCGAAGACCTGTTCGAGACGACGTTTCGCGTCGGCGAAGTCGTGGACGCCGAGGAGTTCCCCGAGACGAACAAACCCGAGATGGCGAAACTCCGAATCGACCTCGGCGACGAAGAAGTACAGTCTGTCGCCCAGACGGGGTACAACTACGACCCCGCGGACCTCGTGGGGCGGCAGGTCCTCTGTGCGACCAACCTCGGGTCGGTGCGCATCGCGGGCGAGAAGTCGGAAGTCCTCACGGTCGGCGTGCCCGACGACGACGGGAATCCGGTCCTCGTCGGTCCCGACGAGGAGGTTCCCCTCGGCGGCCAGTTGTACTGATTCTCCCTCGCGCGCCGACCGGTCACTCGCTCCCGAAGGCGTGTCGCTTGACCTTCGTCGCCCACTCGGGCCACTCGCGGCGTTGCTTCACGTCCACCTGCGCGTCCCCGGACATCGCCTTGATGGCCTTCGCGTCGGCCTCGTTCCAGACCGCGCCGTCCTCGTGGAACAGACCGTTGATGATGCCGCGCTTGCGCATGTAGCGGACGTAGGCCGGTTTCACCATCAGCGACCAGAAGAAGTTGCCGACGCCGTGGCGGTGGATGGTCGGCGCGATGGAGGCGTAGTCGGGTTGCCACTGGTCTACGGTCTCGTTGCTTCCCCACCCGTAGTTGGCGATGCGTTGCCACTCGGTCAGGTACACCGGCATGTCCAAGTCCTCGCCGAGTTGGACCGCGTTCGGAAGCAGGTCGTCGTAGATGGCCTCGTTGCTCGGGAAGTTGTAGTGGAACTGGAGGATGTCCGCGCCCCAGTCTACGTAGTCGGCGTTGTTGGCGAGGCTGGTCGAACCGACTGTCAGCGGGACCGAACCCCGATTTTTCGCCATCGTCTCGAACATCCCGCCGGCGAAGTTCTTCATGTCTTCGAGCCAGCCCGGTTCGTTCATCGCCTCGATGGCCAGCAGTCGGTCGTCGTCCTTCCAGCGGTCCATGAACCAGCGGACGAACTCGCGGGGTTCATCCCACAGCGACTCCTTCTGGATGACCTCGCTCCGCGGGGACTGGACCGGCGGTGCGGTCAGCGGGTCGGTGTCGTGGAGGTTCTCCTCGGTCGGTTCCTTCCCGACGCTCTCGAACAGGCCGAAGAGGACCTCGATGCCGCGGTCGTCGGCGGCCGAGAGGAAGTGGTCGATGGACCGCTCCAACTCCCGCGGACTCTCCAACCACTGCTCGTAGCTGACCCACGTCCGGACCGCGTTGATGTTTATTTGCTCGGCGTAGCCCAAGTCGCGCTCGATGACCTCCTCGTCGTACTCGTGCCACATCTGGAACGTGTTCCACGCCCGCGCCGGGACGTAGAGGGCACCCCGAACGTCCACGGGTTCGACGTTCGACTGGGCCATCTCCTCGGGCGTCGTCTCGGTCGCGGTGGGGGTCGAAGTCGGGGACGAACCGGGGTCTCCGCCGCCGCTCCGTCGCCGATTCGTGTCGGTCGGGGCGGCACACCCCGCGATTCCCGCGACGCTGGCCAACGAACTCGCTCGTAAGAACCTCCGACGATTCATTGGACCGATTCACTACACCGACTGGTGTAAAAGTGTATCTACGTTGCGCGATAAGTCCGCGTTTAGAAACTGTATAAGCGCGTATTTCCGTCTTCTCGCCGACAGACGCTACCGCGCTCCTCGGAGGACGATTTCGGCGTCGCACTCGGGACACACGTCCCTGCTCGCGTCGAACTCGGTCTCGCAGAACGAACAGAGGAGGTCGTCCCCCTGCGACGAATCGCCCGCGGCCGCTCCGTCGGGCCGGGTTTCGTCCCCGTCAGCGACGGATTCGTCGTCCGGGCCGGACGCGGTGGTAGACCGCGCTACGGGTCCGCTTCCGGTCCCGGTGTCGTCGCTCTCGGCGTCGTCGAGCATCGAGTCGGCACCGTCGGCCGCCGAGTCGCCGTCGTCGGGTTCGTTGTCTCCTCGCAGTTCGCGCTTGATGTCCTCGAGTAGGTCCATGCCATCGGCTCCTCGGGACCACGTTTCCATTGTTATGGTCTCCCTTATCCGCCGTAAGAGACGCCTTCGACCGGTTTGGCTCCGCCTATACGGTTGCACGGCACGCGAAACGACGACGAAGCGGGCGACGCGCCCGCGAAACGAAGAATACGGGGTGGTTCCGGTCGTGGTCGGCGTCGAATCGAGGCTACTCGGCCGGTGAGACCGCGTTACGCCTCTCCGTCGAGCGTTCGGACCGCACGGCGGGCCGCGTAGAGCGCCAGCAGGGGCAGGGTCCGGGCGGTCACGACGACCGCCGCGGCGGCCGCCAGCAGGGCCAGCGGGTTGCCCGGCAGGCTCCCCAACAGGAGCGCGAGCGCGACGACGGCCGCGGTCGCACCCGCGGCGAAGGTCACTATCGCCGCGCCCGCGACGAGCGCGTGGACGCCCCACGCGCTGGCGGCGTCGCGGGTTCGCGTCGCGGCGGTCCGGAGTGTGGTTCTCGTCGGCAGGGTCGGTGGGTAGTTCGTGTATCGCATCGGTCTGCGGTCGGTGGGTGTCGGTCGGCGGGCGGTGCGTCGTGTCGCGTCAGGTCGCGCCGCGACGTGGCACGTCAGGTCGTGCCGCCACGTGGCGCGTCCCCGAGGAGCCAGCCCCCGGAGGCGACGCGGGCGGCGCGTGGGCTACGCCGAGCGGTCGGTCTCGACGGCCGAGACCGCGCGGACGCCGAACTGGTCGGCGACCGCCTCGCGGACGGCGTCGCGTTCGTCCTCGACGGCCTCCTCGACGTGGAGTCGGAGGCGAACCGAGGCGTCCACGCGCAGGTCGTTGAGCGTCGGCGTGACGCCCGAAACGTCGAGGACTTCGGTGCTATCGACCGCGGCGCTGCGGTCGAGGACGGTCACGATGCCGTCCTGTAGCGTGCCGTCGCCGCCGCGCGGGACGTGAACTTCGAGGTCGGCCGTCGCGTCGATGACGAGTGCGTTCATTGTCGTGTGGTCGTCGTGAGTGCGGTCGTCCGTGGTGCAGTGGTCGTCTGCGGTGCAGCGGTCGCGGTCGTCTGCGGTGCGGTCGTTGTCGTCTGTCGTACGGTCGTGGTCGTCGCGTCGCGCACGTTCGCGGTCTGCGTCGTCGTGCGTGGTCCGGATAGGTGTCATCGGGTCGTGCGGTGGTGTGGTGAGTGTCGTCGTGTGCTGTCGTTACGTGCTGTCGCCGAGCGGTTCGGCCGGTCGTCTCGACTTCGGGCGACCACCTCTCGCCGGGCGAGTGT
Source organism: Halorussus salinus (assembly GCF_004765815.2). Taxonomy (NCBI): domain Archaea; kingdom Methanobacteriati; phylum Methanobacteriota; class Halobacteria; order Halobacteriales; family Haladaptataceae; genus Halorussus; species Halorussus salinus. The sequence goes on from NZ_SBIS02000008.1 coordinate 111,246, forward strand.
CGTCGCTGTCGGCGCGGAGATGGCTCTCCGGATGGGTCGCCGCCGCGCAGAGACGCGCCGAACTACCGGGTCAGTGGGTCGGAGAAGGGCGTGGTCGAACGGACCCCTCCGACGCGCGGCGCTCGCTTCCGAGTGGTAGCATCGAGAGGAAGCGAGCCGACCCGGCGGTTCGGTCGGCGCGACCGTCGAGGAGAGGGTCGCGTCCGAAACGCCTTACGCGGTCGGGGTGGTCCGTTCGAGGTGATAGGTATTCTCACCCACGTCGCCCACCCAACCGGCGTGCTTGCGCATCGCCGAGAGAATCCCGGCGAGACGGGCGAACGCCGGGGTGCCGGAGCCGACACTTTCGGCGTCGCTACCGAAAGTGCGAACCCGGAGTGGTGGACAGACCATGGGTGAATCACCTCGCGCGCCCGGTCGGTCCGGGCGGCCGAAGTAATGCTTGCTATTATCGGTTATCTATTAAAACTGACTGAACTGTGTTGGCACGACACACGGAGAGGTCTCGGTCGCTCACGCCGGGTCAATCTTTATGCCTGTTACTGTCTAACAGAGTAACAGGAGCCGATAACGATGGCCGAAACGGCGTATCTTGCGAGCGCACTGGTGACTGGGGTGGCACTCCTCGCGGTCTGGGCGTTCGTCGTCCGGATGGAAGACTGGCGACACTACGACCCGGCGTCCGCCGGGAGTGGCGGGTCGGCCCCTGCCGACGCCACGCGCGCAACCGATTCGGTCGCGGCGTGGGCGGCGGGCTTCTTCCTCCTCGTGCTGGTCGTTGGCGGCGGCACCGTCCTGCTGGTCAGCGACGCGGCGCTCGTCGCGGGCGTCGGCTGGATGGGCCTCGCGCTCGCGTTCGGGGCGCTTCTGGTCGGGTTCCTCCTGTGGGGAACCTACAGCTCCGCGCGCTTCCGCGGGCTTCAGAGCGCGCAGGCCGCGCTCCTGAGCGCGTGGGTGTTCGGGTCGCTGTTCGTCGCGGCCATCGTGGCGAAACTCGTCCTCGCGGGGTGACTATCGGGAGATGAGTACCGCCGTCGCAGACGCCGAGGTGCGCGTGCCCGACGACGAGGAGCCTCCGCGCTGTCCCCACTGCCAGCGCCCGTTCCGGACCGACCAGTTGCGCGCGCTCCACGTCGGGGAGTTTCACGCCGCGGACTGCACCGACGACCAGCGCGAGGCGTACGACGAGGCCCGCGAAGCCGAGCGCGAGGAGCTATTCGTCTACCACCTGAAGGTCGTCGCCGGACTCGTGGCCGTCTACGCCTTCTTCTTCCTGACGTACCTCGCCGTCTCGATGGCCCAAGCCTGAGTCGGCGTGGCTCCGCTGGCTCGACCACGGTCCACCGGCTACGCCGGGTCGAAGGCGCGCAGGCGATGGTCGCCGTTCTCGCCTTCCGTGACGGCGAGGAGCGCGCCGTCCGCGACCGTCAACCCGCCGACCGGAACGCCGGGGAGGTCGCGCTTCCACGCGCGCTCGGGGTTCCCGCCGAGGAGTCCACCGCCCGCTCCGAGGGGGTACGCGGCCAGATAGCCGCCCTTCGAGTCGTCGTCGTACTCCCCGCCGACGTAGAAGCGGTCGCCCGCCGCGGCTGGCGCGCAGTTGTACGTCCCGGAGCGAGTCCAGCGTTTTTCGCCGTTCCGCTCCCCGAGAACGGCGAGCGACGAGAGATTCACACCGACGACGGTGGACTCCGTGACCGCGAAGTGGTTGGCGGTGAACTCCGTTCGCCATCGGTCGGACCCGGCGTGCGCGCCGTTCTGTAACCTGTACACGTAGTCGCCGAACACCGAGACGACGACCGACCCGCCGTTCGCGACGGCGATATCTCGGACACCGCCCGCCACGCGTCGCCGCCAGAGCGGATAGAACGACTCGCCGTCTTCGTACAACTCGTAGACTTGTCCGCCGTTCGTGCCGACCATGACGGTTCCGCGCGTCCCGGCTAGCGCAGTCACCGCGCCCACCGCGTCGTACGTGTAGACGACCGTTCCGTCGCCGGTCAGCGCGTAGACGCGCCCGGTGTCGTCGCCCGCGTAGATTCGGTCTCGGTCGACCGCCGGGAGTATCTCGGCGTGGACCACTCCTCGGGTTTCGACCGACCACTGCTCGTCGCCCGTCTCCGCGTCGAGCGCCCGAAGAGTCTCGTCGGCGGAGAATCCTACGTAGACCGTTCCGTCGACCACTGTTGGCGCGACTATCGCGGGTCGGTCCGAGGGTGCGAACGACCACAGCTCGTCGCCGGAAGAGAGGTCGTAAGCGGCGAGACCGTCCGCCGACGCGACGAAGACTCGGCCGTCGGCGACGACCGGACGGCGGGCCTGCCACCCGATTTCCGTGTTCCAGCGTTCCGAGACGCCGGTTCGTGGAGCGACGGCCTCGGGAGCGTACGCCGTCGATTGACGGCCGCGACCGGGGAACCGCCACTCGGTCTCCGCGTCGGTTCCGGGCGAGTACTCCCGTCGGTCGTCGGCGAGACCGCTACAGCCAGCGATAGCTCCGGCACAACCGGCGGCGAGTCCGCCGAGGAGTTCGCGTCGAGAGGAGGGCATGGCCGGACGATTACGTCACCGATACAAAACGATTGTGAACTGCCGACCCGCGCGAACGCCCTTTTCGTGCCGAGACGCCGCGCGCTCGGTCGCCTACTCGGAGGGCCTAATCTCCGCGCCGTTCAGGTACACCGACGCGGGGCCGGTGACGCTGAACGACTCCATCTCGGTGCTGAACTCGTAGCCGTCGGCTCCTCGGACCGGGCCGACGTGCCCTCTCGCGGTCCGGCCTTCCACCTCGTCGCCCGCGGCCGATTCGAGCTTCCCGACGTAGCGACTCGCGGTGAACTCGTAGGCGGCCATCCCGCCGCCGTCGCTTCGGATTTCGAGTACGTCCGACCCCGGCCCGCCGGGAACGTCGTCGGCCGTCACCGCGCCGGGGAGCGCCGGGTAGTCGTCGTCGGTGACTTGGCTCCCGTCGCGGGTGATTCGGGCCGGACCGTTCAGTTCGAGCGCCGTAATCTCCCCGGAGTACCGGAAGGTGTCTACGCCGCGCTTCGGGCCGACCCACCCGTAGGCTCTCGCGCCGTCCACGGTGTCGCTCCGGGAGCTTTCGGTCTTCGAGAGCGACCCGGTCACCGCGAACTCGTAGACGGCAACGCCGCCGCCCTCGCTCTCGACGGTGAGTTCCCGCCGGTCTCCTCGGAGGCTCCGTCTCAGCGTCTCGCCGCCCAGTACGCCCGCGACTGCTCGTTTCACGAATTTACGGCGCGTTCGCGGTCCCCTACCCATGCCCTGTCTCACGACGACGAGGAGGTTAACGCTACGGAACTGGCAGGTCCCGGAGAGGAGTCCGACGCCGACCGGACCGCTCAGAGTATCGAGTACGCCGCCGCCATCGTCAGCGCCAGCGCCGCCAGCAGGCCGACGAACATCGTGAACGTCACCGAGCGCGGTTCCCACTTCAGGTGCTGGTAGTACCACGCGACCAGCACCGCCTTCACGAACGACAGCGCGATGATTATCCAGAAGGCGGTCCAGTAGGGGAGTCCGCCCGACTGCTCGACGAGGAGTTGCACCGTGGCGAAGGCGAACAACACGACGTAAATCGCGGTGTAAAGTTTCGTTCGGGTCATGGGTTCGTGATGGTGGTTAGGTCGGTGGTGGTTGGGTCGGTGATGGTTGGGTCGGTGATGGTTGGGTCGGTGATGGTGTTGGGTGTTCGTCGTAGTTCGAGGGCTACAGGATGTAGAACAGCGGGAACAGGAACAGCCAGACGATGTCCACGAAGTGCCAGTAGAGACCGAAGTACTCCACCGGTTCGTCGTCGCCGTCCAGATACGCGCCGTTCCACGCGCGCACGAGGAGATATAACGTCACGACCAACCCCGCGACGACGTGGAGTCCGTGGAGGCCCGTGGTTAGGTAGAACGTCGAGGAGGCGACGTTCGTCCCGATGTCCCACCCCTGTGGGAACGCCTCGGTGTGGACGTGGAACAGGTGGAGCCACTCTAAGGCCTTGTTCACGAGGAACGCGACCCCGAGGACGAGCGTCGTCGCGAGTGCGCCGACCAGTCCCCAGCGACTCCCCTTCTCGGCGGCGACGAGCGCGAGGACGACCGTGAAACTGCTCGTCAGCAGGAGGTAGGTGTTGATGAGTCCCGGCAAGGGGACGTGTGCCGCCGGAATCAGGTGGTGCCAGTCGGTCCACCCCTCCGCGACCCGGATGAAGGCGTACGAGCCGACGAACGCACCGAACAGCACCACGTCGCTGGCGAGGAATATCCAGACGCCCAGCTTGGTGTTCCCGACCGCCTCGAACGGCCAACTCTCGCCGAAGGGACCGGTCGGCGCGTGGAATCGCTCCGCGGCCATCTTCACCAGCGCGGCGAGACCGCCGACCAGCCCGCCGACCGTGAGCGCGACGTAGAATCCGCCTTCGAGTCCGTCGGGGTAGCTCGCGCCCTGCATCCCCGAGAGACCGAGCAGGAGGACGAACGACGCGACGCCGACCGCGAACGGCCAGACGCTCGCGTGGCTCTCGCCGTGGTCGTCGTCGGTCAGCGCGGCGGAGGCGTGGCCCTGCGCGACCCCGCCGCCGTCGGCCTCGACGCCACTCCCGTCGGCCTCCAACTCCCCGCCGTCCGCGGCTCTCCCCGACCGCAGGAACTCCAGCGACCCGCTGGCGAACGAGGGTCTGCCGGGGAAGTTTTCGAGGGGCGGCGGCGAGGGAATCGCCCACTCGGTCGTGGTCGAGTACTGCCACGGGTTGTCGTCGGCCTCCTCGCCCGCCCAGAGGCTCGCCGCGAGGTTGTAGAACATCACGAGGAACGACGCGCCCAGAACGAACCCGCCGACGGTGGCGAGTTGGTGCCACGTCACGAACGCCTCGGGGTAGACGAAATCGCGCCGAGGAGTCTCCCACGCGACGAACATCGGGAAGTACAGCAGATTGAACCCGACGAAGTACAGCGCGAAGTGGACCTTCCCCAAGAACTCGTCGTACATCTTGCCCGTCATTTTGGGGTACCAGTAGTAGAGACCACCGACCAGCGCGGTGACGCCCCCGACCATCACGTAGTGGAAGTGCGCGACGACCCAGTAGGTGCCCCGGAACTCGTAGTCCAACACGACCGCGCCGAGGAAGACGCCCGTGATGCCGCCCAAAATGAACAGGACGAGCGCGCCGAACGAGAAGAGGAACGGCGTCGTGAATCGCACCTTCCCTTTGACGAGCGTGTAGATGAGCGCGAACACCATCAGGTCGAACGGGAGGGATATCCCGATGGTCGTCGCCATGAACAGCGTCTTGATTTCGAGGTTGATGGAGGTCAGGAACATGTGGTGCATCCAGACGAGGAAGCTCTGGAGCGCGACCAGCACCATCGCGGCGATGAACCACTTGCGGCCGACCAGCCGTTTCCCGGTGAACGTCTGGAAGCACTCGGCCATCACGCCCAGCGCCGGGAAGAAGACGATGTAGACCTCCGGATGGCCGAAGAACCAGAACAGGTGCGCCCACAGTAGCGCCCCTGCGTGGCCCGTCGCCGCGAAGTACTGGGTGCCGAGCAGTCGGTCCGCGGACAGAATCATCAGCGCCGCCAGCAACGCGGCGAACGCGAACAGCATCATCCACGTCGTCAGCAGGATAGTCCACGTGAAAAGCGGCATTCGGCGCAGGGTCAGCCCCTCGGCGCGCATCCGGTGCATCGTCGTCAAGAAGTTGACCGACCCTATCGTCACCGACGCGGTGAACAACACGAGCGCCAGCACCGCGGTACTCGCGCCGATGTTGGGCGTGTAGACGGGTAGATTCAGCGGCGCGTACATCGTCCACCCGCCCGCGAAGGTGCCGCCTTGGAAGAACGAGACTCCCAACAGAACCCCCGAGAACAGATACAGCCAGTACGACAGCGCGTTGAGTCGCGGGAAGGCGAGGTCCTTCGCGCCGATTTGGAGCGGCACGACGTAGTTGGCGAACCCGAACGCGAACGGCGAGAGGAACCAGAACACCATGATGAGACCGTGCGCCGAGACGGCCTGATTGTACTGGAGCGGCTCCAGCAGACTCACGCCGGGCGTCCAGAGTTGCAGGCGCATCAACAGCGCCAGCACCCCGCCGAACACGAGGAAAAACAGCGCGGTGACGGTGTAGAGGACGCCCACATCCTTGTGGTTGGTCGTGACTAGCCACCGCTTGACGCTCGCGGGGTCGGGCAGGTCGTGGTGGTGGTCCGCGCCGTGGGTCGCGTCGGCGTAGCCGCCGTCCCCGGCGGGGTCGACTCCGTCCGTAGCCGCGTCCTCGACGCTCTCGTCGCTCATGCGGTCACCCCCTGCGATTGCTGTGCGTTCGCGGGTGCAACCTGCGCGCTCGCGCCCGAGGAGACCGCCGACGCGTTCCCGGCCCCGGCCGACGCGTTACTCGACGCCGACGTGTTCTCGTACCACGCCCGGTACTCGTCGGGTTCCATCACCACGATGTCGGCGGTCATGTACGAGTGGCCCGCGCCGCACAGCTCGAAGCATCTGGCCTCGTAGGTCCCCGTCTCGTCGGCGATGAACCACGTGTCGGTCTCTTGGCCGGGAATCGCGTCGGTCTTCACCCGTAACTCCGGGACCCCGAAGGTGTGGAACACGTCGTCGGAGGTCACCGTGAGGTTGACCGCCGCTCCTCGGGGCACGCGCAGGGTGTTCGCGGTGTGGCCGTTCGGGTAGACGAACTCCCACCCGAAGCGAAAGCCGACGACCTCGACTTCGAGGCCCTCCTCGCCCTCGGTCGGGGGACTCTGCTCGACGTACAGCAGGGTGCCGTACGTCCACGCGATGAGCGAGATGACGATGATGGCGCTCAGACCGAACGAGTAGAACAGCTTTCGTCCGCCCCCGCTCCCCGACGGCAGGTCGCCCAATCGCGGCGACTCGGCGTCGTCGGCCGCTCGCCCGCTCCCGTCGCGGTACTTGTAGGCGTTGTACACCATGTATCCCACCACGACGACGCAGACGAGCGTCCCCAGCGCCAGAAACACCGTGAATATCTCGCGGAACACTTCCACCCGCGACCCTCTCGGTACGAGCCCGGACTGGGCCGAGACGAGGTCGCCGACTGCGACGAGTGCCGCTCCGACCGACGGTGTCATGTACGTTGGTAACATTACCCGAATACTTATCTATTTCCCATAAATGTTCGTGACATAAGACGCAACGTTTTTCGCTTGGTAAGTGGTATCGTATTCCATGGAAAACGACGAACCGGAAGTGACGACCGAGTTTCCCGAGGAGATGACGGAGGGGACGGAGCCGGACTTCGACAACTTGTGGGGTATCGTCACCGACGGACTCATCGGTGCGGTCGGGGGGTTGGTGGGTACCGGGTCGCTGACGGTGGGCCTGCTCATCGCGGCGTCGCTGGGGGTCTTCGACATCAACGAGTTCGCCACGCTGGCCGAACTCACCGGCCTGAACGCGCTGTTCGAGTCGAACCCCGCGGCCGTCGGCTACGTCCTGTTCCTGCTGGGCGGGATGGTGATGTGGCCGCTGTTGTTCGCGTCCATCGGGTCGTACCTCCCCGGCGACAGGTTCGCGCTGAAGGGTCTCCCCTTCGGCTTCGTGCTGTGGACCGGGTTCGCGCCCGCCTTCTACTCGGACTACACCGGTCTCGCGCTGGTGCTGTACCTCCTGTTCACGCTCGGTGGCCACTTCGCGTACGGGTTCACGCTCGGAGCCGTCTTCGACTACCTCGGCGACCGACCGGAGACGCTGGTCTGACCCGGCCGCCGGACAACACTTATCCAACTGCTTCGCGTACGTGGGTCGGTACCATCTCTCCGACGAGGTGGTCCTCCCACGCGACCACCGGACGGGGATGGGCCTACGACACGACAGGGAGCGTCCGAGATGACCGACACCTACTACTTCGTCAGCGACCTCCACATCGGCGGCGACGAGCAGTTAGAACACGTCGATTTTCTGGACGAACTCCTCGCGTTCCTCCGTGACCTCGAAACGACCGACGAGGAGGCCGAGCTAATCATCAACGGCGACGCGTTCGGCCTCTGGGAGTTCACCGAGGTCGAGGGTCCCGCGAAGTTCGACGCGCTCGTGGATAGCTACCCCGAACTGTTCGAGCAGTTGCGCGCGACCGGCGAGGAGGTCCCCATCACGCTCATCCCCGGCAATCACGACTACGAACTCGCGGCCTACGACGAGTACGTCGAGCGGTTGGCGGCGTACAACGTCACGTTGGAACAGGAGGTGTCGCTCACCCGCGAGGTTGGCGACTACGAGGTCTACGTCGAACACGGGATGCAACGCGACCCGAACAACCGCATCCCCGACTTCGGCAACCCCTACGCGAACCCGCCGGGCTACTTCGTGAATCGCCAGATTACGAGTCGCGCGGGACGCCTCTCGGGGCGCGGGAAGTACAACTGGCTCAAGGACATCCAAGCGGTGACGCCGATGACCCGGATTCCCGACTGGATGATGTCGAACTACTTCTACCGCGAGATGAGCGCGTGGCTCCGGTACGCCGCGGTCCCGTTTCTCCTGCTGTTCAACTTCGGACTCCTCTACGTCGCCGTCTTCGTCCTCGCGGAGACCGGCGTCTGGTCGCTCCCGATGCGGACCGTCGAGGGCGCGCTCGGCCTCCTCGGGCCGGTTGGCCGACTCGTGGACCTCTTCCTCGCGGCGAACCTCGTCCTCGTCGGACTGCTGGTCGCCGTTTCGATTCCACTGTACGTGTTCGCCAGAGACGTGCGCAAGACGCTCCGGCGGTTCGGTCTCGTCCGCTCGGACGACGAGACCGACGCCGCCGAGGAGTACGGTCCGGCCGGGAAGTACGTCGAGGGTGCCAGAGCGGTGTTCGCGGAGTCCCCCGAGACCGCCGTCTTCGTCTATGGCCACACCCACCGCGTCTCGCTGACCGAGGTCGAGGACCGCGTGATTCTCAACACCGGGACGTGGCTCAAGCGTCTCCACCGGAAGAATCCGGTGGTCGGTATCCTGCCACCGGTGTTCTACTCGTCGTACCGACTCAACTACTTCCGACTCTCGCCCGCCGAGGACGGGCGCGTCGTCGTGGAGTACGAAGTCGTGGACAAGGAGAATCCGAGCGAGGAGACCCTGCTTCAGCGGTTGGTCACGCGCTCGCCGACGCGCCGGGAGTCGATACCCGACCGGACCGTCGTCGGTCCCGACGCCGGAGAGCGAGGAGCGACCAGCGAGTCCACCCCCGGTCGGGAGGGCGAGACCGTCGAGGAGAGACAGTCGGGACGCAGTTAGCGGACACGTGTAGCGTTCTGAGAGAACGAAACGTATTTGCGGGAAACGACGCGGATGCCTTCGAGCGGCGGAACGACCGGGTATTCGAGCGTTGCGTCAGCGAGCGACGCCGGTCGCGTCGTCGCCGACCTGCGCTACTCTACTCCCGTTCCCGACGGTAGTATCCCGTTGACGCTCCGCGTGCGAACTGAACGAATCAGAACGATAGGCGCTATTTTTGCTCCGAGACGGCGTCGTAACCTTCGAGAATCATGAGTTCGAACACCACTTTCGGAGTCGAATCGACCCGCATCGGAAGCCGCCGCGCCGCGACGGTCGGCGGAATCGTCATCGCCGTTCTCGGCCTGTTCGCGGTGGTATTCCCGTTTTTCACGGGCCTGTCGCTGTCGATACTGCTCGGCGCGCTCCTCGTGGTCGGCGCGCTCGTCCACGCCGCCCACGCCTTCTCCGCGGGGTCGCTCGGAAACTTCGTCTGGCAGGTACTCCTCGCTGGCCTCTACGCCGTCGCTGGCATCTCGTTCATGGCGAACCCGGTCGTCGGACTGGCCACGCTGACCGTCCTCGCCATCGGGTTCTTCCTCGCCGACGGCGTCGTCGAACTCGTGTGGGGGTTCCAGAGTCGAGGAGAACCGGGGAGCAAGTGGCTCCTCGCCAGCGGTGCCATCTCGCTCCTGTTCGGCGGCCTCCTCTGGACCGGCTTCCCGACCACCGCGTTCTGGGCCGTCGGCGTACTCCTCGGCGTGAACCTGCTCGCCACCGGCGTCTCGCTGATCGTGGTCGGACGCGGAGCCGGAGCGGCGAGCGACCCCGAGGTCTCGACCGGAAAGCAGGGCCAGCAGATGTGAGGGCGAATCGACCATCCGGCCGCGACGGCGGTCGCTATCGCGGCCGGAAGACGGAACGACGCGATTTCTTCGCTGTATCGTACAGCCTGCGCGACCCGCCCTCTCGGTCGGCGAGAGAGTCGCCCGGCGGTTGCTCTCGTTCGGGTCGTAATCCCCAGTAACACGGCTCCGTGACGGCTTGAAACTGTCAACCGTACCACGACTTATTGTCGAGACCGTCGTCCACGCGCTATGCGTCTCGTACAGGTGTTGATACCCGAGGGCAAGCGCGAAGGCGTCCTCGCGGCGCTCGACGACGAGGGTATCGACTACGCCGTCTTCGACGAAGTTGGCCGTGGCGACTTCGAGGCGATGGCGCAGTTTCCCGTGCCCCCGAGCGGCGTCGAACCGGTGCTGGAGCGACTGACCGATGCGGGGGTCCGGGAAGACGCTTACACCATCGTCTTGCCGACCGAAACCGTCGTCTCCCAGCGCCTCTCGGAGCTGGTCGAGCGGTTCCCCGGCCTGCGAATCTCCCGCGAGGAGCTGTACGCCAGAGCGCAGGACCTCGCGCCCGCCAACTCCACGTTTTTCGCGTTCCTGATTCTGAGTACCGTCATCGCCACCACGGGGCTACTGCTCGACTCGGCGGCGACCATCATCGGCGCGATGGTCGTCGCGCCCCTGATGGGACCGGCCATCTCCGCCAGCGTCGGGACGATTCTGGACGACCGCGAGATGGCCGCCCGCGGCGTCAGATTACAGGTCGCCGGTCTCGTGGCGGCCATCCTGACCGCCGCGTTCATGGGGTGGATGCTTCGGGAGACGATTCTCGTCGCGCCGGGACTCGACATCCGGACCATCCCGCAGGTCGCCGAGCGGACGAGTCCGAACTTTCTCTCGCTGTTTCTCGCGGTCGGGTCCGGTCTCGCGGGGGCCATCAGCATCATGCGCGGCTCCGGTTCGACGCTCGTCGGCGTGGCCATCGCCGTGGCGTTGGTTCCCCCGGCGGCCACCTCCGGCCTCGGCGTCGCGTTCGGGAATCCGGGCGTCGCCGTCGCCGGGGCCGTCCTCGTCTTGGTCAACCTCCTCGCCATCAACCTCTCGGCGCTCGTCCTGTTCTACTGGGCGGGGTTCAGACCGCTCGACGCCGAGCAGTTCGAGGGCGTCAAGTCGTCGTTGTTCTCGCGCGTCGCGGCCATCGCCGTCGGCATCGCCCTCCTCTCGCTGGTCCTCGGTGCGGTCACGTGGACCACGTTTCAGACCCAGTCGTTCGAGCGAGAGGCACAAAACGACTTCCAGCGGATATTCGACGACGTGACCACCGAGGGCGTCGAACTCGTCTCGGTCACGGTCGAGTACGAACCCGTGGACCTTCTCCTCGGGAACGAACCGCGGGTGGATGTCCTCGTCGCGGTGCCCCGCGACCTCGACGTGCCGCCCGACCTCGCCCAGCGATTCGACGACAGGCTGACCGACCGACTCGGCCGTGACGTGGTCGTCCGCGTCGGATTCGTGGAAGCTCAAATCTCCGAGGGCGAGCCGCGAGGGTCGCCGTTCGAGGCCGCCGAAGCGCCCCGACCGGTGACCGGTTGGTCACTTCGAGCCGCGAGTGCGTGACGAAACGGACTCCGGAACCCCGCCCTCGAACGAGGGCATTCCGGACTCCCGAACGAGGCTACTTCGGAATCGTGACGACGTTCAACGCGTCCGTACCCCTCCGAAACCCCGGTTATTTCGCGGAAGAGTATCGTTTTCGGCCTGAACGCTCGACACCGTATAACACGACCCTCGTAGAACGGTAGCCGGGGAGACAGACCGTGAGTGAACTCGTTGTGCTAAATTTCGAAGGAAAAGAACGGGCGTTCGAGGCCCGAGACAAGCTGTTCGAGTTGCAGAAACAGCAACTGATAACGCTGAAAGACGCCGCGGTCGTCTTTCGCAAGGAGAACGGCAAGGTAGACGTGAAGCAGGCCCAGAGCCTCGTCGGTGCTGGCGCGCTCGGCGGCGCGTTCTGGGGGATGCTCATCGGACTGCTGTTTTTCATGCCGTGGCTGGGGTTGGCCATCGGTACGATTACCGGCGCACTCAGCGGCAAGGTCGCCGATTACGGCATCGACGACGAGTTCATCAAAGAGGTCGGCGACACCATCGAACCCGGTGACTCCGCGCTGTTCCTGCTGGTCGAGGATGTCGTCGCCGACCGCGTCGTCGAGGAGATGAAGGAGTTCGACCCCGAGGTCGTTCGGACGAACCTCTCGACGGAGGACGAGCAGAACCTCCGCGACGCGTTCGCCGCCGAGGAGATAGAGGCCTGACCGCCGTCGTCCGCGTCTACTGCTGTCGGCGACTCTTCGAGCGACGGTCGCGGCGCGGACCGGCGATGTCGGGAGTCGGTCCGCCCGGAAAGCGACCGTTTCTCCGCTCCTCTCGCCGTGGCGATAGTTGGACGATAGCAACCGTTTTTCGGACTCTCGGCCGAACAGCGCGTATTCAGGGGACTCGTCGCGCCGACGCGACCGTCCTCTCGGGGGACGCTCGACCATGAGTCAACAGCTACCGGAGGAGTGGTTTATCAAAGACACCAGAGTCAACGCCGCCATCGCGTGGCTCCTCGTCGGCCTGCTCGTCGCCGTGGCGATAACCGCGCTCTTGGAGTTCCTCCTCGTCCGGATGGCGCTCGCGGCCGTCGCGGCGTTCGTCGCTATCGCACCCGCGCTCGTTCGCCGGACGTGGACCCACACGATACCGTGGCCGCTCCTGTTAGTTTGCTCGCTCCCGCTGGCCGCCGGAGCAGTCGGACTCGGGTTCTTCGCCGACTTCGTGACTGGACTGAGCATCGCCGCGCTCGGGATGCTCGTGGTCGTCGCGCTCCAACTGACGAGTTCGGTGCGCATGACGCCGAACTTCGCGGTGTTCTTCGTCGTCCTCGCGACGATGGCGACAGCCGGGTTCTGGGCGGTCGGGTCGGCGGCCTCCGCGAAGTACCTCGGCACGGCGTTCGTCGAGACCAACGACGACCTGATGGAACTGTTCACCGCGGCCACGCTCGCGGGGGTCGTCGCTGGCGGCCTCTTCAGGCTCTACTTCCGGCGGCGACTCCGGGCGAACCTCGAACGCGCTGGCGGCGAGGAGGTGACCGCTCCGTGAGCATCCGGAACCGCCTCCACGTCTCCGACCGAGTGCAGGCGAGTCTCGTTAGAATCCTCCAAGCGGTGATGGTCGGCATCTTCGTCGCAGGGTTGTACCTCGGTAATCCCGGCATCGCGGTCAACGCCGCCGTCGGGCTTCTCGTCACGCTCCTCCCGGCGGTGTTAGAGCGGCGATACCAGTTCACGATGGACGTGGCGCTCGTCCTCTGGATCACGCTCGCGATGTTCCTCCACGCGCTCGGGACGCTCCCGCTTCCCGGACTCGGCTTCCTGAGTCCCTACAAGGCCGTGTGGTGGTGGGACCACATGACTCACGCGCTCTCGTCGTCGCTGGTCGTCGGGTCGGCCTACGCGGTGACACGAGCCTTGCAGGAACACACCGAGTACATCCACATGGGACCGAAGTTCACCTTCGCGTACCTGCTGGTGTTCGTGATGGCGTTCGGCGTCTTCTGGGAACTCATCGAGTTCTACATCGCCGTGAGCGCCCAACTCCTCGGCATCCCGCGAGTCCTCACGCAGTACGGACTCGACGACACGATTTTGGACCTCTTCTACAACACGCTGGGCGGTCTGCTGGTCGCCATCTTCGGGACGGTCCACCTGACCGGGGTCTCCGACCAGCTACTGGGGCGGCTCGAATCGGGGTCTGCGAAACGATGAGGAATCGTCTCTCAGGCACCTTGTCCGCGCTCGCCGCCGGGTAGCTCGTCGTCGGCGGTTCGTCCGTTCGACATCCCGAGCGCGACCAACGAGATACCGGTGACGAGGAGGTTCACCCCGAAGAGGAGGCCGACGGCCCACAGCGCGGTCGAGGGGAATCCCGCCCAGAGGAGGACCGCCGCGAGCAGTGACGCGACGCCGCTCGCGAGGAGCCAGAGCCACCCGTCGTTGCCGCGGCCAGCGAGCGCCCACCCGACTTCCACCGCGCCGTTCACGAGGAAGAACGCGACGACGAGGAGGGTGAGCGTAGCCAGTCCGACGACCGGGTTCGCCATCAGCGAGATGCCAGCGAATCCGTAGAGGACGCCAAGCGCGACCTGCCAGACCGCACCCCAGAGACTCCCGGCCGAGAAGGCGTGACCCACGTGGACGATGGCACCGACGACGAGGAGCGCACCGAGCAGTATCGACAGCGAGAGACCCGTGACGAACGGGAACAGAATCGCGAGGACGCCCAGTACCGCGACGATTGCACCGGCGGCGACGCCGCCGCGTGGCCGTTCTCCTTCCATCTCGAAATTCGTAGTTTGGTTCATGATGGTTCCCGTCTCCGGTTCCACGTCCTCGACCAAAAAGACCGCAAATCGTTCTAGAATCGTTCTAGCGTTCTCCGATACGGTTTCGAGCCTTCGAATCGACGTAGGCTTCGTTGAACCGACGGTGCTGTCGGCGATTCGACCAACGACGCTCCGGTCGCTCGCCGACGAGTCCGGCCGAACGGACGCGTTGAACGCCGCGTCGCGTCGATTGCTCGGGACCGCTCGGGCCACCGCCGATTACCGTTCGACAACTGTCACCCACGAGTCTGAAGTCGGCGGCGGGATACGAGTTCGTCCGACCGAGACGTAGTGACGTAGGGGTTCCGAGACGCGCTCCCGTAGAATTTTACATCGAGACACGTAGCGTGCAATCGACGGACGAATCGACATCGACGGTGCGCTCCGTCCGAGCGTTGGTGGTGAAATTTCGGTCCGTTTCACAAAGACTACTTTTCTGCCTCACCAACCGTCAGAGTCGATGGACGCATCCACGCTCACGGCGGCATTCGAGGCCAGTACCACACTGTACACTGTGCCCATCGTCGGTATCGAGTTGGGGCAGATGGGAGTTACCGTGGCCGGTATGCTCCTCATCTTACTGCTCCTCATGGGGTCCGGATTCTTCTCGTCGTCCGAGATCGCCATGTTCTCGCTCTCGCCCCACCAGATCGACGCGATGATCGAGAAGGGCGAGCGCGGTGCGCGAGCGGTCAAATCGCTCAAGGACGACCCCCACCGCCTGCTCGTGACGATTCTCGTGGGGAACAACATGGTCAACATCGGGATGTCCTCGATAGCGACCACGCTCGTCGGCATCTACGTCGAGAGCGCGGGCGTGTCCGTCCTCATCTCGACGTTCGGCGTCACCTCGATGGTCCTGCTGTTCGGCGAGAGCGCGCCCAAGTCCTACGCCGTCGAGAACACCGAACTGCACGCGCGGCGCGTCGCTCGAGGGCTGACCGTCGTCGAGAAAGTGCTGTGGCCGCTCATCACCGTGTTCTACTACCTGACGAGCCTCATCAACAAGGTCACCGGCGGCGACTCGTCCATCGAGTCGTCGTACGTCAGCCGCGACGAGATTCGGAACATGATAAAGACGGGCGAACGCGAGGGCATCCTCGACGAGGAGGAACGCCAGATACTCCAGCGCACCTTGCAGTTCACCGACGCCAGCGCGAAGGAAGTGATGACTCCTCGGCTCGACATGGCGGCCATCTCCAAGGACGCGACCGTCGAGGAGGGCATGCAGGAGTGTATGCGGGCGGGACACGCTCGCCTGCCGGTCTACGCCGGTTCGCTGGACAACGTTATCGGCGTCTTCGACATCCGCGAGTTGGAGGACTCCGACTACGACACCTTCGCCGACCTCGAAGTCGAGGACGTGGTCAGCCCGACGCTCCACGTCCCCGAGTCCAAGAGCGTGGACGACCTCCTCTCGGAGATGCGCGAGAACCGGATGCACATGGTCATGGTCCTCGACGAGTTCGGTGCCACCGAGGGTCTCATCACGATGGAGGACGTGCTTGAGGAGATCGTCGGCGAGATACTGGTCGGCGACGAGGAACACCCGATAGAGGTCATCGACGACACCGAGGTGGTGGTCCGCGGCGATGTCAACATCGACGAGGTCAACGAGGCGCTGGACATCGACCTCCCCGAGGGCGAGGAGTTCGAGACCATCGCTGGCTTCATCTTCAACCGCGCGGGTCGTCTCGTCGAGCAAGGCGAGGAGTTCGAGTATCGCAATGCGACGCTACGGCCGGAGCGAGTCGAAGACACGCGCATTCAGAAGGTCCGGGTGACCGTCGAGCGCGACACCGCCAACCTGACCGAAGATGAGTCGTCGGTCGGTGGCGCTGGACCCGACTGACCGGGAGCGTCTCGGCAGTCGAGACCCGCGCTCGATACGTGGCGACGCAGAACCGTGGACCGCGAGCGACCTCCGGCGCTCGGGGGTCGCTTCCGGGAGCGGTGGAAACCATTAGGGGCCTGCCGGACGTAGCCCGCCCTATCGAGTCATGTACGATACCATTCTCCTCCCGTACGACGATAGCGATGGCGCGTCCGAGGTACTCCACCACGCCGCCGAAATCGCCCACTGGTCCGACGCGACGATTCACCTCCTCTACGTCGCCGACACGGCACGCGATAGCGTCACCGTGGTCGAGGGCCAAACTGTCGATGGACTCGTACAACAGGGCGAGGAGATCGTAGAGGAGGCCGAAAAGACACTGGAAACGCTCGGGGTTTCGTACGAAACCGACATCGTTCAGGGCAATCCCGCCCCGACGATAGCCGACTACGCCGAGCGGTACGACCAAGATTTGGTCGTGATGCCGACCCACGGCCGGGAAGGCGTCTCGCGATATCTCATCGGAAGCGTCTCCGAGAAGGTCGTCCGCCTCTCGTCGGTTCCCGTCCTCACGGTCCGCATGCAACCCGACGAGACGCTGGAGTTCCCCTACGAGAACATCCTCGTCACGACCGACGGGAGTTCCGCCGCGACGTACGCGTCCGACCATCTCGTGGAACTCGCGGCGTCGCTCGACGCGACCGTCCACGTCCTGTCCGTCGTGGACGACTCCGCGCTCGGATTGGACGTTCGCTCGTCGGTTTCCGGCGAAGAAAACGAAGACGCCGCGACCGAGGCCGTCGAGGCCGTCGTCTCGGAAGCCGAGGCACGCGGGGTCGAGAGTACCGTTCGCCGCGTCGAACACGGAACGCCCGTCGAGGTGATTCTCGACTACATCGAGTCGAACGACGTACACCTCGTCGGGATGGGCACGACTGGGAGACGCGGCACGGACCGCATCCTGCTCGGCAGTGTCGCGGAAAAGACCGTGCGTTCGGCACCGGTCCCCGTCATGACCGTCGCGGAACCGGAGTGACTTCCTTCGATTTGCGACGCCGCCGTCGATAGACGTGGCCGGTCATCAGGTAGCGCGACCGTTCGACTTCTCGACTGAACTCGATTCCCACCTCGGAGGCCGTCTTCTCCCCAGTGCCATCCCCTTCGATTCCGCGTCGCGCTCCCGCGGACTCCACTCGGACCTGTTCAGGCCGATGCCGACCTGAGGAGTCGTGGGTCCGGTAGCCAGTGGGTCTTCCCGACGATTCGGCCGAGCAGTATCGGTCTCCGAACTCCTCGTCGTCTCACCCTCCAATCGAGAAGTTCTATATAGCGAAATACAATTTACGAGTCGAACCGGCGACGACGCCGAATCTTCCGTGGGTACAACAGTCCACAGCGGACCGTTATCCCCACAGAATTATAAGCAAAGAGTAAGAAAACGCGAACCGCCAGAATATGCCGGACTCAGATTTACGTCGAACGAAGCTCGCGCGCTTCCCCGCCGAAATTCCGTCGCCGGAGGGACGAGCGTGACCGAAATCGCCGAATCGACAACAGAGGAAACGGCGGACCCCTTCGCGGACGTGCGCTGGACGACCTGCTCGCTCGGGGACTTCCGGGACCTCTACCGGGAGGTCGTCGCGCCTCGACTCCGCGCCGAAGGCCGGGACCCCGAAACCGACCGACCGACTCACCAGTGGTTCCGCGACGAGGAGCTTCGGGCGTTCCTCGCGGCGCTCCGTCGCCATCACGACCTGTCGTTCGGCGAATTCTGGCGCGAGGAGGTCGCTCCGGGCGGCGACGAAGGGTACGACTGGGCGACCGACGACGCCGACACGCGCGAGGCGCTGGAGACGTTCCTCGACCGGCGTCGGAGTCGCCACTCGCTCCGCGACTCGACCGTCGAGGCCAAGCGCCGCCGACTCAACCTCTACGTCCGCGCCTACCGCGAGGCCAACGGCGAGACGGACCTCCTCGCGCCCGTGCGAGCCGATTCCGACGTGCCGGTCCACGAGGCAGTCCACGCCTGCTACGCCGCCTTCGACTGGCTCGACGCCCGCGACTACAACCCCCGAACGAAGACCCGCGTCCGGAGCGTCGTGGACGGGTGGTACCAGCATCTCGTCGGTCGCCGACTCGCCGCGGTCAACCCCGCGACCGGACTCTACGACGAGTTCAAGTGGCAAGCCGACCCCTCGGACCCGGCCCCGCTCTCGCACGCGCACGTCCGGAAGCTGGTGGAGGCCGCGGACTCCTCGCGCGAGGAGTTACTGGTCGTCGCGCTCGCGGCGTGGGGACTCCGCGCCAACGAGGTCGCCAGCCTCCACGTCTCGCAGTTCGTGCGCGACGTAGGCGAGGACGAAGCGCCCTACGTCACCTTCGCGGAGCGAAAGAACGGGCCGGGCGAGGTCAACCTCGTCTACGGGTTGGACGCGCTCGACGCGCGCCTCGACGAGCTTTCGGGCCGCGAGGAGTGGTCGGGCTACCTCTTTCCCTCGCCGCAGGGCGCGGAGCCACACGTCGCCCGCGAGACGGTCTGGTCGTGGTTCCGCGAGTTGGCCGAGCGCGCCGGGCTTCCCGAGAAAATCGACGGCGAGCGCCCGAGTCCACAGCTCTGTCGGCGCTACTGGTACGACACCTACACGTCGGTCCTCGAAGCCGTGCTGGAGGGACTGGAGGACATCGCCGCCGAGCAGGGGAGCGACGACCCCCGCGTCCTCCTGTCGAACTACCTCTCGGACGAACGCTCGCGGAAGGTGCGACGGGAGTTCATGCGCGCGGAGTTGGCCGAGGCGTTCGAGCGGGAATAAATCCTATCTCGATATACAGAACTCTCTCGTCGGCCGGTCGGCGTCGAGAAAACGAGACCGTCAGTTACGCGTCTGTACGTCCGGAATTCAGGCGTCGTTCATCCGCTTGGCCGTCGTCTCGCCACACTCCATGCACTCGGTCACGCGGTAGGGTTCGCGCGAGAACTCGGTGTTCTCCTGTTTCTTGCTCTCGGTCTGTATCTCGATAGTCACGTCGTGGGGCGTCGATTCGTCACATCGTTCGCAGATTTCGGTGGTCTCCGCGAACGTCGAATTTTGCGTTGCCATTTGTCTTCGCCCTAAATTAGGAAATCCACCCCTATCAACCGGTAACTCGGTTGAAATGCGTTCCGCGAGTTCGAACGGTTGCACGCCGTGTAACGATGGATTTCCCGTTTGAGGTCGGCTCTTTCCGGACCGTTCCCGCTCCGTTCGGACCGTTTTATTCGCCTTCCGGCCGACGATAGCGCCGAACGGTTTCGGGACGGCTTCACGCTTTTAGCCTCCCGTGTCGTACCCCGGTTCGTGTCCGATACCGTCCCCCGTGGCATCGTGACGCGACGACGGAACGCCGCGCTCACGTGGACCGCAGTGGCGGCCGTCGTAGCGAGTTCCGCGGCGAGCGCGAGCGGCGGCGACCTCCTGTGGGCGGGTCTCGGTCTCGCCGCGGTCGGGGTCGCGGTCGTCCCGGTGGCCGCCTACCGCGACTGGTCGGCGACGCTCCCGTGGGAGGTCGTGGCGTTCCTCGCGGTCCCGTACGCGCTCCAGTCGCTGGACCTCCTGCTTCCGCGGTCGGTCGCGGCGTTTCTGGTCGTCCCGGCGCTCGCGCTCGCGCTCGCCGTGGAGTTCGACGCGTTCACCTCGGTCGAGATGTCGGCGTCGTTCGCGGTGCTGTTCGTCGTGACCGCGACGATGGCCGCCGCGGGCGCGTGGGCACTCGTCCAGTGGGTGATGGACCTCGCGCTCGGGACCCAGAACCTCCGCGGGCTGTCGGCGGTGATGTGGTCGCTGACCGCCGCGGCCGGGGCTGGCGTGGTCGCGGGCCTGCTGTTCGCGGGCTACTTCCGGCGCGTGGACCGCGAGCGACTGGGGTTCTGGACCGCGAGCGCGTCCGGGCCGTCGGTCGCCGACCGGTCGCGGTCCGCGACCGGTCCGGCTTCGTTGGCTTCGGACTCGTCGGCTTCGTCCGTCTCGAACTCGTCCGCTCCCGGCGACGACTGGCTTCACCTCTCTCCGCGTCGGCGGAGACAGGTCGTCCGGGGGCTTCAGCTCGCGCTGGTGGGTCTCCTCGGGGTCGGCCTCTATCGGCTGGATGTCGGCGTCGTCGTCAACGTCGCCGTCGCGCTCGCGGTGATGGAACTCCCCGCCCTCCTCGAACGCGACTACGGCCTGCCCATCGACACGCGGTTGACCCTCTGGATAGTGATTCCCGTCTTCCTCCACGCTATCGGGTCGTTCGGTCTCTACGGCGTGATTGGACTGTGGGACAACCTCACCCACACGCTCTCGTCGTCGCTGGTCGCGGCCGCCGGGTACGCGACCGTCCGGGCGTTCGACGTTCACGACGACGACGTGGTTCTGCCCCGGAAGTTCGTCGCGGTGTACATCCTGATATTCACGCTCGCGTTCGGCGTTCTGTGGGAGATTCTGGAGTTCGGTCTCGACGGACTGTCGTCGTGGACCGGCACCGACAGCGTCCTCGCACAGGTGAGTCTGGCGAACACGATGTCCGACATCTTCTTCGACCTCCTCGGCGGGGTGCTTGTCGCGATTTGGGGCGCGGCGTACCTCGCGGGGGTCTCGCGGTCGCTGGCCGACAAACTCGCCGCGGGAGAAAAGTCGGATTGACCGCCCACGTCTTCGGCGTCGGTTCGTCTCTCGCTCGTCTCTCGCTCGCGTCGTCCCGCCTTTCCCGTCGCTACTCCCCTTCCGCTTCGTCGTCGGGCAGGTCGCTCAGACTCGGTACGTCGGCGGGGGTGTCGAAGTCGTGGAAGTGTTCGCCCTTCTCGTTGCTCAGGATGTCGAGAGCGGCCGCGCCGCCGTCGCCCGCGGAGATGACCGCCTGCCACTCTTGGTTGCGAATCATCGCGCCGGTGGCGTAAACGTCCTCGACGCTGGTCTGCATCGAGAGGTCCACCTCCACGAGACCGTCGTCGTCCACCTCACAGCCGAGCGATTCGGGGAGTTCCGTGTCGGTCCCGGTGGCGAAGACGACGTACTCGGCGTCGTAGTCGCCCTCGTCGGTCGTGAGGCTGAAGCCGTCGCCGGTCTCCTCGACGCCCGTGACCTCCTCGCCCATCCGGAGGTCCACGCCGCGGTCGGTCGCCTGCCCGCGGGCGATAGTCATGAACTCCTCGCCGTCGATTGACCGGATGCCGAGGTAGTTGAACAGGTGGGCCTTGTGCATCCACGTCTCGTCGGTGTCGAAGACGACCGTTTCGAGTCCGTTCTTCGCCGTGAACAGTCCGGCGCTCAGTCCAGCCGGTCCGCCGCCGACGATGGCTACCGTAGACATATCTTCCCCCACGACGCTACGAAACGTAAACGTTGGTCCTGCGGTGAGTTCGGCCGGTGGCCGAGGAGTCCGCCCGGTTCGACCGCGCCGAGGAGCCTACTCGCCCAGTTCGACCGCGCCGAGGCTGGCGAGCGCGTAGCCGACGAAAAGGACCGCCCGGTTCGGCGTCGCGAAACACCGGTGGTTCGACCCGTCGGTGTGTTCGCCGAACGAGAGGGTGTTGCTCGCCCAGTCGTAGGTCGCGCCGTAGTCCGCGCTCGGCGGGTACTCGACGCCGTAACACCCCATCGACCCGCCGGTGACGCCGAACGCGAAGGCGAAGACGCCGACGGCGAGGCCGAGGGGCGCGAGTCGCCGTCGTCCGTCGAACCACCACGCGGCCGCGAGCGCGCCGGTCGCGGTGACGGCGACCAGCAGATTCAGGAGACTCCACCCCGCGAATCGCTCGACGCCGAAGTCGAGGTACGCGACGCCGACGAGGAGAACCGCCATGACGCCGAACGAGACGGGAACGCGCCGAATGTCGGAGGGCATATCGGGAGCGTCGAAGCCCGGCCTCAAGAAAGTCCGGGCACGGCTTCGGTCGAATCGCTCAGAAGTCGTCCAGTCGCGTCTGGTCGCCTCACAGCGGCCGGGCGTCGTAGTCGTACGTCGTCGCGAGATGGTCGGCGAACTCCTCGGCCGTCGCCGTCGTCGCTCGGCGTCACCCCGGTGTTTCCGCTGTTTCTCTCCCGCGCACCACACCGTCGCTTCCGCTGTCCGTCACACCGACCTTTCCGCTGTCTATCACACCGGTCTTTCCGCTGTCTATCACACCGGTCTTTCCGCTGTCCCGGCCGGTGCCTGCATGCGATTCGTCGGCTTCGTCACACCGGAATTTCCGCTGTCTTGCGCGGCGAACTGGTCGCGTCGCGTGTCCCGACGGGTCGCCGCGTGGTCGTCGGCCACGGGCGTCCCGCGGGCGACTCGCTTTTCTTCGTCGCTCCCGTCTCTCTCGACGTGATTCGACTCTCGATTCGGCGGTGTCCGAACTGCTGGTACGTCGGTCCGACCAGAAAGTTCGTCTCCGAGGAGGGCGCGCGCTTTCGGTGTCCCCGGTGCGACACCGAAATCGAGGCTTCGGACCCGCGACTCGCCTGACGCCCCGAGCGACGCGCTTTGTGTCGCGGAGCGGCGGGCGCTCCTCGGGTCACGTCCGCGCCGCGGGGCGTCCCCGACGCCCCACGTCACACCGGCGTTTCCGCTGTCGCTCACGCGCCGACGAGCGGTCGGGTCGCGTTCGCCGCGGAGTCGTTTCCGGCGGTCCCGTTTCCGCCCGTGGCGTTCGCCGCGACGAACCGAATCGGTGCCGTCGCGTTGCTGTCGAACGCCTGCACCGAGTGGGTGTAGGTGCCCGGCGAGTCGGGCAACGTCGCCGACGAGACTTGGAACGTCACGTTCGTCGAGGCGTTCGGCGCGAGTCGGACGACCTGTCGGCCGAGGCTCACGTCGCCGAACTCGTAGCGCACGATTTCGGTGCCGTTCTGCCCGCCGGGGTTGGTGACGCGCGCGCTCACGGTGTACTGCTCGCCCACCGGGACGGTCTCCGGCCCGGTGAAGTTCGTCACCGTGAAACTGCTCCGGTCCGCGCCCGGTTCGGTCGTCTCGTTCGCCTCGGTCTGCGCTGGCGCGGCCCCGAGGACTCCTCGGAGGACGGCGGTGCCGGGCCGGTATTCGAGCGACCCGACCGCGACGCGACCGACCGAGACGGCGTACTGCGCGCCCTCGAATCCCGACGCGCCGCTCGCGAGTCGCCGGACGAACCGCTCGCCGACGGCGACCCGGAGGTTCGTGACGCTCGCGTCCTCGTCGGGGTTCTGGCTCGTCAGCGTCTTGACGAAAAGCGAGCCGGTTCCCCGCCTGACCGTCAGGAGGGCCTCCTCGACCCCGACCCTCGTGTCGCCGACAGTCACCGCCGCGCTCCGGACTAGCACGGACCGCCGACTCTCGTTGCCCGAGTCGTTTTGCGCGCCGTCGGCCTGCGCGAGCGCCGCGGCCCCGGCCGCGCTCCCGTGGGCCGCGCTCGCCGCGCCCGCGCCGCCGTCCGCGACTCGTTTCGCCCCGGTGTCCGCCAGCACCGCGCCCGCGCCCCCTGACGCGACTACCAGTCCGAGTACGCACAGTACGACTCTCAGACGCCCCGCTTTCGGTACGTTCATTCCGCCCGCTCTACCTCGCCCGCCGGAATAAAAATCGACAACTGTTCACATCGTTCACAGCAATTCGCTCGTGCGCCGCGAAATCGGCCGTGAGCGGTCGTCTGTTGGATTATTCACGGCCCGTTGTATCGTGTTAGATCGTGACTTTCGTGCCGTAACTCGAATTGCGCGTGAGAAACCGGGTGGAGAAAATGTTGGACGAAAAGAAAACGAATCCGTAATATGTGAAACGGTAACAACAGACGTACGGTATTAATTCGGTCTCCCTCTCACCCCGAGCGGGGGAACTTTCGTGCGAGACCAACCGAACGACGAGGAGGAACCGCGATTCGACTTCACGCGACGCTCGTTCATGGGCAACACCGGACTGGCAGGCGGTGCCATGATGCTGGCCGGGCAGGCGGTCGCGACCGCCAGAGGAGAGGAGGGCGATCGAACTCGCGCACAGGAGACGCCGGGCGGTGACGCGGGCGTGGACGAGGAGGGCTTGGAGTTTTTCGACATCACGCAGGCCAGACTCGTGCAGGCGATGGCCGCGCGCATCATGCCCGCCGACGAGGTCGGTCCGGGCGCGGTCGAACTCGGCGTCGTCTACTTCATCGACGAGCAACTCAACAGCGAGTTCGGCGTCGCGTCGGACTGGTACATGGAGGAGCCGTTCGTGAACCGCTACGACGGCGCGAAGCCCAATCAGGGGTGGCAGTCGCGGCTCACGCCCGCCGAGGTGTACGAGTACTCCCTCGACTGGGTAGAGGAGTACACCAGCGAAGAGTACGGCAAGAGCTTCCTCGATTTGACCGACGAGCAGAAAGACGAGGTGCTGGCGGCCTTGGACGACAACGAGGTCGATACCTTCCGGTCCATCGAACCGGAGGAGTTCTTCCGACTGCTCCGGTTCAACACCTTGGAGGGGATGTACTGCGACCCGATGTACGACGGCAACCGGAACATGGACGGCTGGCGGATGAAGCGGTTCCCCGGTTCGCCCGGCGCGCTCGGGAGCTATCGGGACCTCATCGACCGCGGGGAGTTCATTCGCATCCCGCCCCGCGACGTGGAGGACGACGTGGAGTCGCTCGGCATCGAATCGGGGACCGACTCGTCGGAGGGCGTCCAGTCGAGCCACAGCCACGGCCCGCGCTACGAACTCGAAGACGGTTCCGACGAGGACGACGAGGGCCACCACGAGCGCGACGACGATTCGGACGGGGGCGGTAGCTGATGGCGACCCAACTCGACCCGGTGGACGTGGTGACGGTCGGCGCGGGGTGGACTGGGAGCATCGTCGCCAAGGAACTCGCGGAGGACGGCAATCAGGTTGTCAGTCTGGAACGGGGCGGCGAGCGGAGTCCGCAGGACTACCTCACGATGCACAACGAACTGCGGTACGCGCTCCGCTACGAACTGATGCAGGACCTCTCGAAGGGGACCGTCACGTTCCGCAACACGCCCGACGAGGAGGCCCTGCCGATGCGCCGCCTCGGGTCGTTCCTCCTCGGGAAGGGCGTCGGCGGCGCGGGCGTCCACTGGAACGGCCAGACGTGGCGGTTCCTGCCCTACGACTTCCAGATTCGGTCGAAGACCATCGACCGGTACGGCCGGGACAAGATTCCCGAGGACATGCTCCTGCAGGACTGGGGCATCACCTACGACGAGTTGCGGCCCTACTACCTCGAATTCGAGAAGCTGTGCGGCATCTCGGGCACCGCGGGCAATCTCGACGGCGAGATACGGGACACCGGCAACCCCTTCGAGGGACCGCGCGCGGAGGACTACCCGACCCCGCCGATGAAGACCACGCCGCCCTTGGAGCGGTTTATGGACGCGTCGGCCGACCTCGGCTACCATCCGTTCATGTCGCCGTCGGCGAACCTCTCGGAGGCGTACACCAACCCCGACGGCGTGTCCCGCGGGGCCTGTCAGTACTGCGGGTACTGCGAGCGGTTCGGATGCGAGTGGGGCGCGAAGGCCGACCCGACGGTCACTGCCCTGCCGGTCGCCAAGGAGACCGGCAACTTCGAACTCCGGACGCAGGCCGACGTTCGGCGGCTCCTCTACGACGCCCGAGAGGGCCGAGTCAGGGGCGTCCAGTACGTCGATACGGTGACGGGCGAGGAGTACGTCCAACCCGCCGAGACCGTCGCGCTCACGGCGTACGTCCTGCACAACGTTCGACTCCTGTTGCTCTCGGACATCGGCGAACCCTACGACCCCGAGAACCCGCAGGACTCGGGCAACGTCGGGAAGAACTACTGCTATCAGAACTTCGGCGGGAGCGCGACCGGCTACTGGGACGACGAGCAGTGGAACCTCTACATGGGGGCGGGCGCGCTCGGCGCGGCCGTGGACGACTTCAACGGCGACAACTTCGACCACACCGGCCTCGACTTCCTCCACGGCGGCAACATCGCCATCACCCAGACCGGCCGCAGACCCATCGTCAACAACCCGGTGCCGCCGGGCGTCGAGCGAAACTGGGGGTCGGAGTT
Source organism: Halorussus salinus (assembly GCF_004765815.2). Taxonomy (NCBI): domain Archaea; kingdom Methanobacteriati; phylum Methanobacteriota; class Halobacteria; order Halobacteriales; family Haladaptataceae; genus Halorussus; species Halorussus salinus. The sequence goes on from NZ_SBIS02000008.1 coordinate 137,618, forward strand.
CAAACGGGCCAGCGTGAACTACTTCAACAGTTCGCTGTCCATCTCCGCGCAGGGCGCGGTGCTTCCCTACGCGGACAACTACCTCGACCTCGACCCGACGTACACCGACGAACACGGCGACCCGCTCTTGCGCATGACGTTCAACTGGAAGGAACAGGACCGCAAACTCGCGGAGTACGCTGGCGAGAAGTGCCGCGAGATAATGGAGGCGATGGACCCCGACCGGATGAGCTACAGCGACGAGGTTATCGGCGAGGGCGGCGACTACGACATCCGACCCTACCAGTCCACCCACAACACCGGCGGGGCCGTCATGGGACCGAACCCGGACGTGTCGGTCGTGAACAGCTACCTCCAGTGTTGGGACGCCGAGAACCTGTTCATCCCCGGCGCGTCCGCGTTCGCGCACAACAGCGGCTACAACCCGACCGGGACCGTCGGCGCGCTCGCGTTCCGCGCGGCCGACGGGATGAAGCAGTACCTGCAACGCCCGCGGATGCTCGACTGAAAGAGGTCGTCGCGGTTCTCCGTGGTTCTCCGTTCTCCTACTCGTTCTCGCCCGACCCGCCGACCACCACTTCGCCGACCATCCGCTCGGGATGCACGACGCAGAGGTACGTCGCTATCTCCGGGACCGCGACGAACCGAAACGTCTGGTCGGCCCCCTGCTGGCGGATTATCTCGGTCTGCTCGATGCCGTTCTCCGGGAGCGCGACCGCGCTGTCGCCGGTCGTCGCCGTTCCTGTGGTGTCTCCTCGCGTCGTCCCTCCTTCGGCGGTCGTCGCGTCGCCGCCGGTCCCGGCGTCGCCGGTCGCGTTGCCGCCGGTCGCGTTCTCGACCGGCGTGGCCTCGGCGTCGGCCCCCTCCGGCAGGATGACCGGGAGGTAGCTCCCCTCGGCGTCCCGGAACGCGAAGTTGTGCGGTAGTCCGTCCAAGTTCTCCCACGTCACCTCGTACACCGCGCCGGGTTCGAGTCGGAGCGTCGGATTCGCCACGCCAGCCACCGACTCCCTGTCGATGGACTCCGGCGCGCGACCGTACCAGCCCTGTTCGCGGCCGCCGAACCGGAAGGCTCGCCTCGCGCGCACGCCGCCTTCCTGTCGCTTCGGTCGAGGCTCGTCGCCCGCCCCGCGAACGCCGAGGCTCCCGAACGCGCTCGTCGTCAGCGCCGCGGCGACGCCCCCGAGGAGCGCCCGTCGTGACCGCCCGTCCGAATCGGTTGGTTGGCGCGTCATTCTCGTCTCCACGGACGCGCTTTCGAGGGTTAAACGACCGACATCGTTCGATTCGGCGAACTGTTCCGAACGCTCACAACCCGCGATTGCGGCCGAAAACGCTCGCGTTCCGAAGTTCAACGCCACCCACCCGCGGCGCGAGCAGAATCGGTAAACCGCTCGGGCGAGTAAGCGACTCTATGCAACGACCACCGGTATCGCCGACGCCCCTCGCGGCGGGTCACGGCGGGGTGGACCTCGCGTTCGTCGCCCTCCTCGCGCTGGCGGGGGTCGGGTCGGCCGTCCTCGTCGGTCTCGCGCTGGCCGCGCTCGTCCGGCGGCGCTCGCGGTCGTACCTGCTGGTGACGCTCGCGCTGGGGACCCTGCTGGCCCGCACCGGCGTCGCGGCGCTGTCGCTGACCGGCGCGCTCGCGGAGGGTTCGCACCACTTGCTGGAACACGGCCTCGACGCGGCGATGGCCGCGCTCGTCGTCGCCGCGGTGTACGACGCCCGGCGCGTGCGCCGGTCGGCGGACGCCGGGAGCGACCGCGACCCCGCCGACTCGTCGCCCTCGCTCCGGAGCGACGGCGGCACTCCTCCCGACGAGCGCCGGACCGAAGACCGCGATGAGAATCCCCCCACCGAGGAGGCCGACCGATGAACGCGACGCGTCGCACCATCGCCGACCACGTGCGGGCCAACCCCGGCGTCCACTTCAACGCGGTCGTCCGGGCGCTGGACCTCGCGCCGGGGCAGGTCCAGTACCACCTCAAGCGCCTCCGCGCCGACGAGTCGGTCGTCGCCGACGAGATTCGGGGCCGGACCCACCTCTACCCGCCGGGGTACGACGACTGGGAGCGGTCGGCGCTCGCGGTGTTCCGGCGCGAGACCGCCCGCGACTTGCTGGCCCACCTCCTCGACGCGGGCGAGACGACCCCGGCCGCGCTCGCCGACGAACTCGGCGTGGCCCGGAGTACCGTCGAGTGGCACCTCGACAACCTGACCGACGACGACCTCGTGAAAAAACGGCGGGAGGGCAACCGGGTCTACCTCGAACCCGCCCGACCTGACGAAACTGCCGCCCTCCTCCGGGAGATTACGCCGTCGCTCCCCGAGCGCATGGTGGACCGGTTCACGAAGTTGGTGGACGGACTGGTCGAGGAGGGGTAGCGCGACCGGTCGCCGACCGGACCGACCGTCTCGTTCGTCGCCAGTCCCTCTCGTCCCTCCCAGTTCCTCTCGCTCGTTGTCGGTCCGTCCCGCTCGTCGCCAGTCGTTTTACGTCGTCCGTCGTACCCCGCGGCATGACTCGGAGTCCGAAGCGCCGCGTCGCGGCCGCCTTCGACCCCGCGACCGACAGTCGGGCGAGCGGCGCGGTCAACGGCGTCGTCGGCGCGCTGATTCTGCTCAACGTCGCCGCCGTCGTCCTCCAGACCGTGGACCCGCTGTACGCACGCTACCGGACGGCGTTCCGTCTGTTCGAGGCGATTTCGGTGGCGGTGTTCGTGGTCGAGTTCCTACTGCGGTTCTGGTCGTCGCCCGCGAGACCCGGTTACGAGGGACCGATTCGGGGGCGTCTCGCGTTCCTCGCGAACCCCTACGCCGTCGCCGACCTGCTGGCGATTCTGCCCGTTCTCCTCGGCATCGCGGCGCTTGACCTCCGGTTCGTCCGGGTCGTGCGGCTCTTCTGGTTCCTCCGCCTGTTTCGGGAGTCGGCGCTCTGGCGGTCGCGCCAGCGGTTCGTCCGGGTCGTGCGCGCCCGGCGCGCCGACCTCCAAATCGCGGTCCTCGTCGCGGCGCTCGTTTTCCTCGTCTCGTCCAGTCTGATGTACTACGCCGAACTATCAGCCGACACCTTCGCGTCCATCCCCGACGCGATGTGGTGGGCGGTCGTCACGCTGACCACGGTCGGCTACGGCGACGTGGTGCCGGTCACGCCGCTCGGTCGTCTCCTCGCGGGCCTGACCGCACTCGGGGGCATCGGCCTGTTCGCGCTCCCGGCGAGCATCCTCGTGTCCGGCTACGAAGAAGTACGGAATCGGCCGGAGGCCGTCGCCGACTCGGACTGCGAGTGTCCGAACTGCGGCCACCGGTTCGAGGAGTCGGACTGACTCGCCGCCGGGCGCGAAGCGGACGCGGCGTTACTGCTCGGCGCTCGCTGTCGCCTCCGGAAGCCGACGCTGAAGGAAGTCGTCGAGCGTCCGGAACGTGCGTCTCTTCTGGTCGATGTCCGACGAGGAATGGCCCTCCTCGCCCAACTCGACGTACTCGAAGTCGCCCTCCTCGCCCTCCTCGAAGTCAGCGTCCAGTAGCGCGTCCCGGAAGATGCGGGCCTGCGAGACCGGAACCCTGCTGTCGTTGACGCCGTGGAGCATCAGGAGGGGCGCGTCCAGATTCTCGGCGTACTCGACGGGACTGCGCTCCCGATAGAGGTCCGGGTTCTCGTCGGGAGTGCCCAGATACTTCTCCATCAGTTCGGTCCGGAAGTGGGGCATCGTGTTCTCGTACATCTCTTCGAGGTCGGTTAGCCCGATCCACGCGATGCCCGCGGCGTAGAGTTCCGGGTACTGCACCATCTGCCAGTAGGCCGAGTACCCGCCGTAAGAACCGCCGAAGACGACCACGCGGTCCTCGTCTATCCAATCCTTGTCGGTGACTTGCCGGGTCGCTTCGGCGATGTCTTCCTGCTCGCCGCCGCCCCAGTCGTCGTAGAGTCGTTCCACGAACTCCCGGCCGCGCCCGGTCGAACCGCGGTAGTTGACCTTCAGGACGCTGTAGCCCCGCGAGACGAGGAACTGGGTGTAGAGTCCCCACCCGCGCTTGTCGGCGTGGCGCGGGCCGCCGTGAGGGTTCACGACGAGCGGCGACGGTCGCTCGCCGGAGTCGTACAGTAGCGCGCCGATGTCGAGTCCGTCGTGCGATTCGAACTGGAAGTAGTCGGCGTCGGCGAACCGGTCGGGGTCGAACGCGCCGTACTCGGCTTCGACCAGCGTCTCGTACTCGTCGGCTTCGAGGTCGTAGACCAGCAGTTCGGGCCGACTGTCGGGCGTGGCGTGGATGACGAGAACCCGGTCGTCGCCGAGGAAGGGGTTCGTCTGGTCCAAACTCGATAACACCGCCACCCCGTCGGGCAGGTCCAACTCGCGGCCTTCACCGGTCTCCACGTCGTAGACGACCGGCACGTCGGCGGCGTCGCGCGTCCGCTTGGCGAGAATCCGCTGGCCGTCCGGGAAGAAGCCGACCGGCCTCTCGTCGGCGTCGGCGTCGCCGAACCACGTCACCGCCTCTGCGTCGAGGTCGTAGACGCCGCATCGCTCGAAGTTCTCGGTATTGTCGCCGACCAGCAGGCGCTCGCCCTCCGGTCCCCAGTCGGCGGGGGACGCCTCGGCCCCGGTCTCGCCGATGTCGAGGTTTCGGGGGTCGCTCCCGTCGGCGTTCGCCACGTACACGTCCGCGTTGGCGAACTCCTCGGACTCGTTGGTCGTGTAGGCGACGCGCTCGCAGTCGGGCGAGAGCGTCCCCCCACCGACCGCGCGCTCGTAGTCGGTTATCTTGGTCGTCTCGCCCGATTCGAGGTCGTGGCGATAGAGGTTCATCTGGCCGTCCGCCGACGAGCCGACCAGTAGGGTCTCGCCGTCCTCGCCCACGTCGGCGAGACGCGTCTGGCCGTCGAGTTCGACCACGGATTCGACCTCGCCGTCGCGGTCGATGGCGAACACGTCGTTCTGCTCGTCGCCGCCCTCGTCGTCGTGGTAGAAGATTCGGTCGCCGTCGGCGCTCCACTTGAGGTACCACTGGGCGTTGCGCGGCACCTCGCCGTCGCTGACCTGCCGCATCTCCCCCGTCTCGACGTTCACGAGGTGCAACTCGTTGCGTCCCGAAACGTCGTAGTACAGCGCCACCTCGTCGCCGTCCGGCGACGCTGTCGGGTGGTAGAAACTCGGGAGTCCAGCGAGTTCTTCGAGTACGTCATTGTCTCTATCTGTCACGAACCACACTATATATCTGGAGTATAAAAATATTGGCAAAACGATACTCCTGTCGGAGGGTTCTGTTATCCGGCGCGGGACCTACCTCGCTCGCGCTGGCCCGAAGGGCTTACACGCAGTCCGGCGTCTTCCGGGTATGCGACACGACATCGAATCCGGCCCCGCGTACTCGCTGTTGAACGTCACGCTCGAAGACGGCGAGGAGATACGGGCGGAGGGCGGCGCGATGGTCAGTCACGGGGAGAACGTCTCGATGGACACGAACGCGACCGGCGGGTTCCTCACGTCGCTCCGTCGGAGCGTCTTCGGCGGCGAGAGCTTCTTCCAGAACACGTTCGCCGCGTCGGGCGGCGAGGGCGACCTGACGCTCGCGCCGCCCCTGCCCGGCGACGTGGCTCACGAAGACCTGTCCGACGAGACCGTCTACGTCCAGTCGGGGTCGTACGTCGCGGGCGACACCGGACTCGACGTGGACACCGAGTTCGGCGGCGCGAAGACGTTCTTCGGGAGCGAGGGCCTCTTCTTGCTCCGGGTCTCGGGGTCCGGCCCGCTGTTCGTATCGAGTTACGGGGCCATCAAGGCGGTCGATTTGAGTGACGGCGAGAGCTACACCGTGGACACGGGCCACATCGTCGCGTTCGAGGCCAGCGCCGACTTCGCGGTTCGCCGGGTCGCGGGCCTGAAATCCACGATTCTCTCGGGCGAGGGACTGGTCTGTCGGTTCGAGGGGCCGGGCCGGGTGTGGCTCCAGACCCGGAGTCCCGACGCCTTCCTGTCGTGGCTCCTGCCGAAGATTCCACAGACGACGTACGCCAACAACAACCCGTGAGGCGCGCTCTCTACTCCCACTCGTCCACGAGGATACCGAACACCTTCCGCTCGGCGGCCCGGAGGTGCTGTGAGAACGTCGTGCTGGTGACGCCGAGTCGTTCGGCGACCTCCTCGCCGGACTCGCCGCGGGGCCACTCGAAGTAGCCCGCGACGAACGCCGCCTCCAGTACCTCGCGCTGGCGGTCGGTCAGTCGCTCGGAGACGGCCGTCGCGAACTCCCGGCGGGTGAACACCGGCACGTCGTGGTCCTTCTGGCGGCGCGCGACGACCTCCGCCGACGGGTGGGTCTCCAGAAAGGTCTCCACGACCGTCGAGACGCGATAGACCGTCGGCACCTCCGCGACAATGCGGGCCTCGCCGTCCCGACTCCGGAGTTCGCGGGGAATCGCGCCCGCGTCGGTCAGCGTCACGACGAAGTGGTCGGCGGGTTCGCTCACGACGACTTCCACGACGCCGCCGTCGTCGCTGGCGTCCATCGTCCGCGCTTCGAGACTGTCGTACTCCTCGATGCAGGCGAGGACTTCCGCGGCGGTCGCCCCCGAGAAGCAGTGGAAGATGGCGTAGGTGTCGTCTCCTCTGGGGACGATCTGCTCGACGCGCGTCCGGCAGTCGAGGCGCTCCGGTATCGAGACCAGCGGGTACCGGTCGTCGGTGACGCGGAACTCGACCTCGACGACTGCGTCGCTCTGTGGCTCGGACACGGTGGAGACTCGCCGAACCAACTCGGCGAACTCAGTTGAACGTTTGGTTACCGGAGAACTCCTTCGAACCGCCCGCACGCTTTCGACGCCGGAACCAGAATCCCCTTTTGGGTCGGGTCCTAAGTTCTCGCCGATGAACGACACCGGACCCACCGACGCCGACGAGCGCGAAGGCGACGCGCGGGAGGCCCCGACCCGCGAGGCCGACGGGGCCGACGCTGGTGCGCCAGACACCGGTACGTCGGACGCCGGTTCGCCGGACGCCGGTGCCTCGGATACCGGTTCGCCGGATGCCGGTTCGCCGGATGCCACCGGAGGCGGCGAACGGGGCATCTCCCGGCGGGACTTCGCCAAGGCGGCGGTCGCTATCGGGGGCGCGTCGGCGCTGTCGGCCTGCCTGAGCCGCGGCGACGACCTCGACGTGGCCACCGGACCGGACGACCTCTCGACGCTTCCCGCGCGCCAGCACGCGTGGGACGGGTTTCTGGCCCGCGACGACCACGGCAACGTGAAAGCGCCGCGCCACCGCGTTCTCCTCTTGCTGAACTACGCGGGCGAGGGCGCGCCGAGCGACGCGGACCGCCGGACCGCCGAGTCGGCCTTCCGGAGCCTCGAACGCGCCTACGAGCGCGGCGGAAAGGGACTGCTCTTTACCGTCGGCTACTCGCCGTCGTACTTCGACCGATTCGACGCCGACCTGCCCGACTCGGTGGACTTGCAGGAGCCGAAGGCGCTGGCCTCCTTCGAGGACCCGAAACTCGACCGACAGGACGCCGTGGTTCACCTCGCCAGCGACCACGCCGAGGTCGTGCTGGCCGCCGAGGAGGCCCTCCTCGGGAACAGCGACAAAGCCAACGGCGTCGAGATGGAAGCCGACCTCTCGGGAGTCTTCCAGAAGGCCGACCGCCGGACGGGGTTCATCGGCGAGGGCCTGCCCGCCGACCATCAGGACGTGGACGGGATTCCCGACTCCGAACCCGTGGACGAGGAGTCCCCGCTCTACATGGGCTTCAAGTCCGGGTTCCAGAAGAATCAGGCCAGCGAGGACCGCGTGACGATTCGGGAGGGTCCGTTCTCCGGCGGCACCACCTCGCAGGTCTCGAAGATTCGGCTGAACTTGGACCAGTGGTACGGCCAAGACAGTCGCTACCAGCGCGTCGGCAAGATGTTCTGCCCGGTCCACGCCGAGGAGGGCCTCGTGGAGGGCGCGGGCGACAACTTGGGGGACTCCTCGAAGATGGAAGCGACGGGCTGTCCCGCCCACGCCGAGGACCACGCGCGGACGAAGGGGATGGTCGGCCACTCCCAGAAGACGGCCCGAGCGCGGGACGACGACGACTCGCCGCTGATGATCCGCCGGGACTTCGACTCGACCGACGACGGCAAGGCGGGCCTGCACTTCGTCTCGCTCCAGCGCACTATCTCGGACTTCGTGGACACCCGCGACGCGATGAACGGCGAAGACCTCGCGGAACGCTCCGCCGTCGGCCAGATGAACAACAACGGCATCCTGCAGTACATGGACGTGGTTCGGCGCGGGAACTTTCTCCTCCCGCCCCGCGCAAAGCGCGCCCTACCGACGCCGAATCCGGAGAACTGAAGCGTCTCGTTTGACTCGTCGGTTGTCTTCCGATGTCGTTACCTATTAACAAAAGATACGGCCCTTACGATCAATCGAGTCGGCGCTGTCGCTCTGCCCAAAACATGAGTTCATCCCGCATTTCGTCGGGTACGTCTCCAAAGAGACAACCGAGACGGTTGCCAAGGTTCTGCCAACTCAACCTATTGAATGTTCCCTCGTTGTACGGGCCGCTTTCGAGTGCGTCTTGCCAGCCTTGATGGAATGTACGCTCACGACTACTATCGAGTGGTTTCCGGATGTCTTCTTCGTACATCGAAAGAACATCTTGTGAGACCATGCCTACAATTGTCATCATGAAGGGCCATAAAACCCATCCAGACTCCCACGCTCAGCGGAATACTCGGAAGCAAACGCGAATAGTGTACTGAACGCAACCTCTCACGTACTCTCGAAGTCCATTATGTAGTCAATTTGCTGAGGTCGATGGTTTCGTTTCACGAAACCCCCACGTCGTTGCGGATTCCTGAACCTCTTTATCCTGCCCCGACACACCCACGCACATGCGAACAGTCAGATTCCGCGACCCCGCTGGCTCCACCCGAACCGGCGAGTGGACCGACGAGGGCATCGAGGCCGCCGACCGAACCTACGACGAGTCCGAGGTCGAGATTCTCCCGCCCTGTGACCCCTCGAAAATCGTCTGCGTGGGGCTGAACTACGCCGACCACGCCGCCGAGCGCGACAAGGACGTTCCCGAGCGTCCACTCCTCTTTCTCAAGCCGCCGAACGCGCTGTCGGCCCACGGCGACACCGTGCCGCTCCCGGCCGGGAAAGAGCGCGTGGACCACGAAGCCGAGTTGGCGGTCGTCATCGGCGAGCAGGCCCGCAACGTCTCGGCCGACGAGGCCATGAACTACGTCGCGGGGTTCACCTGCATGGACGACGTGTCGAACCGCGACGACCAAGACCGCGAGCAGAACTGGGTCCGGGGCAAGGCGTTCGACAACTCCGCGCCGCTCGGTCCCGTCCTCGCCACGCCCGACGAGGTGCCCGACGACGCCAGCGTCGAACTGCGCGTCAACGGCGAGACGAGGCAGGCCTCCTCGCGCGAGGAGTTCATCTTCTCGGTCCCGGAACTCATCGAGGAGATAACGACCTATCTCACGCTCGAACCGGGCGACGTGATTTCGACCGGCACGCCCGGCGGGGTCGCACCGCTGGAAGACGGCGACGAGGTCGAGGTAGAAGTCGAGGGCGTCGGCGTGCTTCGCCACGGCGTCCGGCAGGCCTGAGGAACGCTCCGGCACGGCGTTCGGCAGGCTCGACCGCCGCGAGCGAGAAGATTTTACCGACGACGCGCCGTAGTTCCGGACGATGACCGACCAGCGCGCGACGGTGACGTGTCCCGACTGCGACCTCCACGAAGCGTTTCGGAAACTCGGCGCGGCCCGCGAGCGAATCGAGGAGCATCGCACCGAGACCGGCCACGAGGCAATCTGGGACCTCGGCCGCCTCGACGCGGGCGTCGAGCGAGCGGGCGACGAGGCTGGCGTCTGCGGTCGCCCGGAGTGTACCGACGAGTCGCCGCTGTTCCGCGACGACGTGTGACCGCGCTCGGAGCGAGGACCGCGCTCGGACCGAGTGCCGCGACCGCGGCGCTACGGCCGCCCCGACTCTGTTTCCGCCGACGCCGACGAGTAGCACCGCTGACACCGCTTTCGACTACCGAACCAGAACCCGTATTTCCCCGACGCCGCTAGCCTCGACCGATGAGAAGACGCGACCTCCTCCGGGCCGCGGGACCGCTCGGCCTCGCCGGTCTCTCGGGATGCGTCGGGATGTTCGAGACTCAGTCGGCCGCCCAGAGCCGGTTCACGACCGTCGAGGACCGCAAAGAGAAGGTGTACTACCCGACCCACATCGACGGGATGACGATGGTTGGGATGGGCGGGCAGGGCCGGTACAAGGTCGGCCTCATGTACAGTCTCCCCCACGCGTTCTGGACGATTACCGGCCGGAACCTGAACTTGGCGCGCGTCGGCGAGGACGCTACCGCGCACCTGATGGCGACCATCTGGGACACGAAGACGAAGACGGTCCTGCCGACCTCCAGAATCGACGCGACGATTCTGAAGGGCGGCGAGGAGGTCGATTCCACCAAGATGTGGCCCATGCTCTCGCAGAACATGGGCTATCACTTCGGCGACAACGTGCAGTTGGACGGGAGCGGCACCTACACCGCGGAACTCTCGCTGTCGCCGATGCAGGCCCGCCGGATGGGCGAGTTACAGGGCGCGTTCGGCGACCAGACCACGATGGAAGTCGAGTTTGAACACTCCCGCGAGGAGTTGGGCAACCTCTCGCTCGAACAGTTGCCCGACAAGCAGGGCGACCCCGGCGCGATAGAGCCGATGGACATGAAGATGCCCATCGCGCAGGTGCCCGAGCGCGGCGACATGCCCAACGTCCTCGGGCGGGGCGTTAGCGGCGACGCCGACTTCGTGGCGTTCGCGCCCGACGAGTCGCCCCACTTCGTCCCCGACGGGCAGTCGTATCTGGCGGTGTCTCCTCGGACGCCGTACAACCGCTACCCCCTGCCGTTCATGTCGCTGTCCGCGAAACTGACCCGGAACGGAAACGCCGTCTTCGACGACATCCTGCGCTCGGCGCTCGACCCGGAACTGGGCTACCACTACGGCGCGGCGGTCGAGAGCGTCGAGTCGGGCGACTCGCTGACGGTGACGGTGGACGCTCCTCCGCAAGTCTCGCGCCACGAGGGCTACGAGACCGCGTTCGTGAAGATGCCGAAGATGCAGATGTCGGTGTAGGCCGCGAGCGGTCGCGTGGGCTACTCCTCTACCTCCTCGGCGTCCATGAGGTCGAACAGGTCCGCGTAGTCGTCGGGCAGTTGCGCGCGGACCTGCTCGATTTCGCCCGCCGGGACGTGTTCGCTGACCAGACCGACGACGACCTTTCCGTAGTAGGCGGCGTCGGCGCGGTCCGCGTTCGCGCGGTCGGCGACCCGGCCGACGAACTCGTCGTAGTCGAACCGCTGGCCCGACTCGGCGACGTGCAGGTAGAAATCGACCTCCATCGGGAGCGGTCCCGCGAGGTCCTCGGCCTCACCTTCCTGCAGGCGCTCGCCGAGCGTCTGGAGGACGGCGCGAGTCGCCCGGACCGCCCGGCCGGTGTCCGGCAGTTCGAGTCGATTCTGGACCTGACCCATGAAGTCGTCGTACTTCATGTCCGGGCCTAACACGGACGCCCGAAAATACGTAACGGGTGACGACGATTTTCGGGTCTCGAAGGCCGGAAACTCGCCGGAGTACTCTTGTCAGTCCCAATCGAAGTTCCGCGCATGTACGACCGGATTCTGGTGCCGACCGACGGGAGCGGCCCGGCCGACCGCGCCTTCGAGCAGGCGCTCGATTTGGCGGCGACCTACGACGCCGCGCTCCACCTGCTGTACGTCGTGGACGTGTCGTCGCTGGCGGGCGAGTTCGACGCCGTGACCGTGGTCGAACACCTCGAACGGAGCGGCCGCGAGACCGTCCGGGGACTCCGGAAGCGCGCCGAGGAGGCGGGCGTCGAGGAGGTGACGACGAAAGTCGTGGAGGGGACGCCGTATCGGACCATCTTGGACTACGCCGACGACGAGGAGATAGACCTCGTGGTGATGGGCACCCACGGCCGGACCGGACTCGACCGCTACCTGCTGGGGAGCGTCACCGAGCGCGTCGTCCGGACCGCGGACGTGCCCGTGCTGACGGTCCGGGGGTCGGGCGAGTCGGACGCGGACGAATAGAACTGCACTGCCGCCGGATGGAATCGAACGTCACCCCGGCAGGAAGACGTTGACGAGCGCCACGACGATTCCCGCGAGGCCCATCCGGAACGCCGCGACGTACCACCGCTGGCCCGACATCGACCCCATGTACGCCCCGAAGGAGGCCAACACGCCGACTCCGAGCGCGACCGCGACGACGGCGGCCTGCCAGAGCGTGAAGACGACGCCCTCGAAGAGAAACGGGAGGAGGGGCAGGAGGATGCCGATGAGCGGGCCGAGACCGCTGGCGAGCGCGTGGACCGTCCGGGCACCCTGCTGTCTGCGCTCGAAGCGCGTGTCGTCCAAGTCCGTGAGCATCGCGCGCTCGGTCCGGCGAATCTCCGCCTTCGTCTCGGCGCGCTCTATCTCCCAGACGCTCCAGACGCCCGAGGTGCCGAGACCGACCGCCGCGCCGACGCCGATTTTGACCACCGTGAGTCCGTCCGGGACGCCCGAGAGGACCGCGCCGACGACGACGCCGATGCTCGTCAGGGTCCCGTCGAACCCGTTCGAGACGAAGTAGCGTCTGGCGATGGCGAGGACTTCCGGGTCGCCCAGCAGGTCCCGGACGCGCGCGAGGAGGCGGCGAAGCGACGCCATCAGTCCTGTGGCGTCGGGCGCTCCTCGACGACGTACTCCCCGCACGACACCTCGTCTACGGAGTGGAGGCTCCCGCCGATGTCCTCGATTGCGCTCTCCAGTTGCTCGGGCGACACCTCCTCGCCCTCGGCGGTCACTTTGACGTTCTGGACCTCCTCGTCGCGTTCCACGAGCGTCGCCGTCGCGCCCTCGACGCCCTCCACGGCGGCCATCTGACGGACGAAGTCGGCCAGCGAGGGCTGGTGGGGCTTCAACACGTCGGCGACGACGCGGCGGACTGGTGGCATCTTCTCGACCCACGGTACCGTAGCGCAAAGGTCTGGTGCCGGGGCGGGCGTCCGGTAACGAGGCGAGTGTCAGTCCTCGGACGCCTCCGCCGTCGCCGACTCGCCGTGTCGGACCTCGGTCCCAAGCACGTCGAGGAACTGGGAAATCCACTCCACGTGGTCGCTCCAGTCGCGGCCGGTCACGAGGTTGCCGTCGGTCGTCACGCCGTCGTAGTACTCGCCGCCAGCGCCCTCCACGTCGGACTCCAGTGCGGAGTACGCCGAGCAGGTCCGACCCTCGATTACGTCCGCGGCGGCCAGAATCTGCGCCGCGTGACAGATGGCCGCGACCGGCTTGTCCGCCTCGAAGAAGTGCTGGACCGCCTCGATTACCTCGTCGTGGGTCCGGAGGTACTCCGGCGCGCGCCCGCCGGGCAGGACGAGACCGTCGTAGTCTGCCGGGTCCACCTCGGCCATCGACGCGTTCAACTGGAAGTTGTGGCCTCGGGTTTCCATGTAGGTCTGGTCTCCTCGGAAGTCGTGGACCGCGGTCTTGACCGTCTCGCCCGCCTCCTTCTCCGGGCACACCGCGTCTATCTCGTGGCCCACGGCCTGTAGGGCCTGAAACGGCACCATGATCTCGTAGTCCTCGCCGAAGTCGCCGACTATCATCAGGAGTTTCTGTCCGGGCATCGGTGTCTCACCGCACGCTACTACGGCGGGCAACAGAAAATAGGTATCGCCGGGGTCGGAGTCGCTCGGCCATCGAACACCTCTCGGAACCGAATATCTTCTCGAAACTCACAAGAGGTTCCGCTGTGAGACAGGCTACAACGAGTACTTTCACAGAATGAGCGCGCACGAGGAGATTCTCGATCGGATGACAGATGCCTTCTTCGCGGTGGACGACGACTGGCAGTTCACCTATCTCAACGAACGGGCCACCCGGATTCTCGGCCGGGCCGCGGGCGACGAGGAGGACCGCGCGGACCTCCTCGGCGACTCCATCTGGGAGGCTATCCCGGCGGCCGTAGACACTAACTTCTACGAACAGTACCACGAGGCGATGCGGACCCAACGTCCGGTCTCGTTCGAGGAGCGATACGAACCTCTCGACGCGTGGTTCGAGGTCCAAGCCTACCCCTCGGAGACCGGCCTCTCGGTCTACTTTCGGGACATCAGCGACCGCAAGCGCCTCGAAGCGGACCTCCGACGACGCGACGAGGTGTTCCGTCGCGTCTACCGGGCTATCGCCGACAAGTCCGCCACCTTCGAGGAGAAAGTCGAATCGCTGTTGGATATCGGTCGGGACGCCCTCGGCACCGACTACGGGGCGCTCTCTCGGGTCGAGGACGACGAGTACGTCTTCGAGGTCGTCCGGGACTCCTCGGGGGAGACCCGAGCGGGCGACACGACGCCGTTGAGCGAGACCAACTGCGAGCGCGCGGTCGTCACCGAGGAGACGCTCGTCGCGGGCGACATCGCCGAGGACGCGCCGGACCTCGCGAACCGGGCGGGGTTCACCGAACAGGGAATCCGGTGTTACGTCGGGACGCCGTTGCTCGTGGACGGGCAGGTCTACGGGACGTTCTGTTTCTACGACGACGCGGCCCGCTCGGAGGGCTTTTCGGACTGGCAGGTCACGCTGGTCGAACTCATGGGCAACTGGGTCAGTTACGAGCGGGAGCGCGAACGGCGGGAGGCCGAACTCTCCCGACAGCGCGACCGATTGGACGAGTTCGCCCACGTCATCTCTCACGACCTGCGGAACCCGCTCAACGTCGCCGCGGGCCGACTGGCGCTGGTCCGGGAGGACATCGACCACGAGCAGTTCGACGCCATCGAGGACGCGCTGGACCGCATCGAAGCCATCGTGGACGACACGCTCACGCTGGCCCGCGAGGGCCGAACCGTCTCCGAGTCGGAACCGGTCTCGCTCGCGGCCCTCGCCGAGGAGTGCTGGGGGATGGTGGCGTCGGACCGGGCAGAGGTCGAGGTCACGGACTCGTTTCGGGTCCGAGCCGACCCCGACCGACTGCGACAGGTGTTCGAGAATCTGTTCCGCAACTCGGTCGAACACGGCTCCGCGAGCGGTTGTCCACCGACTGACGATGACGCGGAGTCCCACGAGGAGGGCGTCTCGGTCCGCGTCGGTCTCCTCGACGGCCGGGGCTTCTACGTCGAAGACGACGGCCCCGGAATCCCCGAGGCCGACCGCGAGAGCGTCTTCCAGACCGGATACACGACGAGCGACGACGGAACCGGGTTCGGGTTGGCCATCGTCGCGCGGATAGCCGAGGCTCACGGCTGGCGGGTCGGCGTCACCGAGGGGACCGACGGCGGCGCTCGATTCGAGTTCGAGAACGTCGAGTTCGCCTGAGTTCGACGCGTCGCTCACGACCGATTCGATGCCGAAGAAAAGCCGACTTAGGCCGCGACGGAACCGCTCTCTGAGGCTTCCAGCAGTTCGTGGTAGCGGTTGCGAATCGTCACTTCGCTGACCTGCGCCACGTCGCTGACCTCCGACTGCGTGACCTTCTCGTTGGTCAGGAGCGGCCCGGCGTACACCGCGGCCGCCGCCAGTCCGACCGGCGACTTGCCGCTGTGGATGCCCTGCCGCTTGGCGTTCCGGAGGAGTTCGCGGGCGCGGCGCTCGGCCTCGTCGGAGATGCCGAGTTCGCTGGCGAAGCGCGCGACGTACTGCTCGGGGTCGGCGGGCTGAATCTGGAGGTTCAGCTCGCGGACGATGTAGCGGTAGGTCCGCTTGAACTCCATCTCGTCGATGCGGCTCACGTTGGCCACCTCGTCGATGGACCGGGGCGTCCCGGTCTGGCGCGCGGCGGCGTACAGCGCGGCGGTGGCGACGCCCTCGATGGAGCGTCCGGGCAGGAGGTCCTCGTCCAGCGCGCGGCGGTAGATGACCGAGGCGGTCTCGCGCACGTCCTCGGGGAGGCCGAGCGCGGAGGCCATGCGGTCGATTTCGCCGAGGGCCTGCTTGAGGTTGCGCTCCTTGGAGTCGCGGGTGCGGAACCGCTCGTTCCACTTGCGCAGGCGCTGCATCTTCTGGCGCTGGCGCGAGCCGAGCGACCGGCCGTAGGCGTCCTTGTCCTGCCAGCCGATGTTGGTCGAGAGACCCTTGTCGTGCATCATCTTGGTCGTCGGCGCGCCGACCCGACTCTTTTCGTCCTTCTCGCTGGAGTCGAACGCGCGCCACTCCGGCCCGCGGTCCACGGTGTCCTCCTCGACCACGAGACCGCATTCGGTACAGACCGTCTCGCCGTGTTCTTCGTCGCTGGTGACCTTGCCGCCACATTCGGGACAGACCTGCTCGTCTTCACGTTCGGTCGCGTCAGTCTCGGTCTCTCGCTCACTGGTTCGTTCCGATTTCTGTACGCCGGTCTCCTCGTCGTAGCTCTTGATTCGTGTACTCGTCATGATGGGTGGGTCGGGTGAGACTCGTGGAGGGGAGAGAACCAAACAAAGCTCCACCGTCTCGCTTCCTAACCATGAGTTAGGCCGTTAAGTACTTAAAGATTTCGCCGACGTGTGAACGTACCGCACATAGATGCGGCAATTCCGGCCGAAAAATATCCGTCGCACTTAGACGCCGATAAACGGGACTACAGAAGATATGAGCGGAATCTTTCTCCGTTCAAAAATCTTCGTCTGTCGGAGGTAGAATTTCTCTTTTCTCACAATACTATCGCTCGCCGAATCGGGATTTTCGCCGACGAAGCTCGGGTCGAGACTCAAAAGTATCACGGTCGGCGAACCGCGACGGCGACCTCCTCGGCGAACTCGTCTCCGACACGTCCGGCCAGCGACCGTCCGAGTCAGTCCTCCAGATACCCCATCGCCTCGTCGTCGGAGACCTGTTCGAAGGAGTCGTAGAACTGCCCGACAGACCCGAAGTGCGGCGGTGTCTCGACCGCCAACACCTCGTCGGCCTCCGCGCGAAGTCGTTCCACCGAGTCGGGCGACCCGACCGGCACGCCGAGGAGAACCGCCTCCGCGCCAGCGGCGCGCACCTGTCGGAGCGCCGCCACGGTCGTCGCGCCGGTGGCGAGGCCGTCGTCCACGACGAGGACGCGTTTGCCGGTCAGGTCCGGCGGTTCGTCGGTGCCGCGGTACCGCTCCAGTTTCTCGCTGGCGGCCTCGGCCTCCGACTCGCGCTCGCGCTCGAAGTACTCGTCGGTGACGCCGAGTCGGTCGAGTAGCTCCTCGTTCCGCCAGACCGACCCGTCGCTGGCCACCGCGCCGACCGCGAGTTCCGGGTTGTTCGGCGCGCTAATCTTCGAGGCGACCACCACGTCCAAGGGCACCCCGAGGGCGTCCGCGACCGGACGCGCGACCGGGAGGCCTCCTCGGGGTATCCCCAGCACCACGTCGGCGGTCACGTCGTGGTCGTCCAGCAGGTCGGCTAACTGTCGTCCGGCGTCGGTTCTGTCTCGAAACATCGGTCCCCCAGAGAGGGGCGTCGCCAGCGTGCATAAATCTAGCTCGCACCGTCCGCGACCGGGGATTTCCCCGACTCGCCGCGGGCCATAATTCGACCGAGAGAACTCTTAGTTTGCCCTCGCCGTCTGCAGGAAAGAGGACAAAACCCATATATCTCGCCTCACTGTATAGCGGTTGTATGTCGAACGAGTCGAAGTCGCGACTCTCGCGGCCTTGGTTGGTACGCGGCGTGGTGCTTTTGGTCATCGCGTCGCTGCTCGCCCCCTCCGCGGTCTCCGCTCTCACGTACGAACCGAGCGATACGGACCTCCAGAAGGGAACTATCGAATCGCCCGCCAACGGAACGACGGTCATCTCCATTCAGGGCTTCAAGTTCCAAGGGCAGTCCAACGGGAAGAAGCCCGCCCGCCTCGTCGGCGTCGGTCCCCGCGGCGACGTGCAGTGGATTCACGAGGGGTCCGAACTCGACGTGACGTGGTTCTACGACGTGGACCCCGTCAACGGGAGCAATCTCCTCGTCACCGGCACCCGCAAAGGCGGGACGACTATCTACGAGTACAACCCGCAGACCGACGAAATCGTCTGGAGGGAGCGATTCGACGAGGCTCACGACACCCACGACGTGGACCTCATCAACGGCGACCAGTTGCTCGTCGCCAACATGCGTAACTACGACCCCGAGAAGGGGGTCAACGAGGACCGCATCTTCATCTACGACCGCGGGACCGACGAGGTGGTCTGGGAGTGGCAGTTCCGCGACCACACCGACTGGACGAAAAAGCAGGGCGGCACCTTCGCCGCCGAGAAGGCGAAGAACTCCGACTGGACCCACGTCAACGACGTGGACAAGATAGCCGAGGGCCAGTATCTCGTCTCGCCCCGGAACATGGACCAAGTGATGGTCATCAATCGCTCCACGAAGGAGATCGACATGCGCCTCGGGAGCGACAACGACTACAGCGTGATGGACGAACAGCACAACCCGACCTACATGGAGAGTGACAACGGCACGCCCACCATCCTCGTCGCCGACAGTCACGGCGACCGCGTGGTCGAGTACGCCAAGCGCGGCGGTGAGGACGGCGAGTGGAAACGCACGTGGGAGGTCGGGTCGCGCCAGAGCTTCAACTGGCCGCGGGACGCCGACCGCCTGCCCAACGGGAACACGCTCATCGTGGACTCGAACAACCACCGAGTCATGGAGGTGAACTCGCAGGGCGAAATCGTCTGGGAGTTCTACTCGCCGTGGGCACCCTACGACGTGGAGCGCATGACCTACGGCGACGAGGCGATGGCCGCCGACGACCGGCCCACCGCCGCCGACATGAACGCCGAAGGCGACTACGACCTCACCGGAAGCGCGGGTCTCACGCCCGGTACCGGCGACAAACTGACTTTCTCCCAGTGGCTCTCGGCCGCGTTCGCCGGGACGCCGATTTCCGGGCCAGCCGAGTCGTTCGCCACCCAGTGGTCGAAGATAGCGCCGTGGGTCCGCCCGGTCTGGATGGGACCGTGGGACTTCGTGGGTGCTGTGGTCGCCGGACTTCTGCTGGTCGGCTGGACCGTCGGCGAACTCGTCTACAACCGCAAGCGCATCTCGTCGGGCGTCAGACGGCGTCTCGCCTGAAGCTCGCTTTCTTTTCTTTCGCGTCTCTCGTTACTCCCCGGTGTCGCGCTGGCGCTTCCACTTCTGGCGACAGTCGTCGCTACAGAAGTGATACGTCCGGACCACCACGTCGCCGACCTCCGAGACGGTCTCCTCTTCGAACATGGGATGCTGGTCGAACAGGTCGAGGGTCTTGCCGCAGACGATGCAGGCCGCGTACTGCACGTCGCTGTCGCCGTCGTACTCGCCGTAGACCTCTGGCATGGACCCCGATAGGTTCCCGAGGAGCGTAGGTGTACCGCCCGAAACTGCCGCGAAACGCACCCGGCCGCGCCCGCTCGCTCGGCCGACGACTTGAACTGCTCGGCGTCGTACGACCGGCATGAAAGCCATCACGGTCGAGGGCGACCGAATCGAGTGCGACCAACTGGAGGAGGGCCGCCACGGCGTCCTCCTCTCGCACGCCGACCGACTCGTCGGCTACGTCCCCTACGAGCGACTGGCGCGGGTCGCCGAGACCCGGACCCCGGTCGCGTCGAGTTCCGTCCGGTCCATCGGCTACGACGCCGACGAGAACGTGCTGGAAATCGAGTTCCAGAGCGGCGGCATCTACCGCTACGCCGACGTGCCCCGCTCGACGTACGAGGAGTTCCTGAGCGCGCGCTCGCAGGGGTCGTACTTCCACGAGAACGTGCGCGGGCAGTACGACTACCACCGAGTCAGGTAGGTCTCCGAGTCGGATGGCTCGGTCGGCGGTCAGTCCCCGCCGCTCGGCGCGGTCAGCACGGGCGGCCCGTCGCCGTCCTCCTCGATTCGGACCTCGAAGCCGAACTCGCCCACGAGGTCCACGCAGGTCCGGACGTGACCCGTCACCGCGGGAATCGCCACGCGGCCGCCAGCCAGCGCGAGGACGACGACGAGTTGGTCGGCGGTGTGGGCGTCCACCGCGGGCGCGACCGCGGCCGAGTCGTACTCCTCGACTCGCCTTCGAAATTCGACCGCCCGCGCGGCCGCCTCGCGGCCGACCGCCTCGGCGGGCTTGCCCTTCTCGCCCAAGGCGTCGAACCCGACCGTCGTCTCCTCGTAGTCCAGCACGACCGCGAGCGCCGACCCCGGCGAGGAGGTCGCGACCGACGAGTGGGTCTCCTCGGTGACGGAAACCTCGTCGGGAACGGTGGCACCGTCGCCCGCGCGCAGGCGCTCTCTCGCGCTCGCGGCCTGCCGCGCGGCCACGTCGGCGTCCGCGAGGTCGGCCGACTCCTTCGAACGGACGCGAACGCCGCGGAGGTCGCCGGGCGCGGTCAGGTCGAGTGCCGTCAGGTCGGACCGCGCGGCGGGCGCGAGCCAGAGGGTCGCCTCGCCGCCGCCCGCGGGGAAGAAGCCGGTCCGGTCGCACTCGACGGTCGCCAGCAGGCCCGCCTCCCGGACCAGCGGGAGTTTGACCCGGCGGTAGTGGGCCATCGAGGGCGACCACTTCACGTCGGTCCCGCCGGTCGCGGTGACGGCGAGCGGGCGGTCGAGAGCGACCGCGACCGGCAGGAGCGCGTCGAACAGCAGGGTGGCGCTCCCCGCGGTGCCGATGTCCACCTCGACGCGGCCGCCGTCGAACGTCGTTCGACGGGATTCGCGCTCGGCGGACTCGCGCTCACCGCCCGTCGGCGACCCCGGCCGGAAGGTTAGCTCCTCGGCCCCCTGCTCCGCGCCCTCGACCGCGGCGTCACAGACTTCGGCCGCGGCCCGGACCGCCGCGAGGTGCTGTGGCTTGAGGCCGGGCGTGGGTCGGTCGCCCCGAACGTTCGTCATCCGGAACGGTTCGTCGGCGACCATCGAGAGCGCGAGCGCGGTCCGGACCAGTTGGCCGCCGCCCGCCGCGCCGTCGAGTTCGAGCAGTCGGTCGTCCGCGTTCTCGGTCATACAGACGGGTTCTCCGGGACGGTCGGTCAAGTCTTCGGTCCGCCTCGATTCCCACGACATCGGCCGTTTCGCTCGCGGGGAGCGCGACCGGGAGTCACGTTCTCGGAGAGTGGCAGATAGAGCAACGATTAGGACTCCTCGCGGCGTATCCGTGGTCGTGTGAGAATATGACAACCGAACGAATCCGCGGGCGGACCGCTCGGCGGCGCGTGAACCGGATGCGTGAACTCGAAGGCAGGGTCGAGCGACTGGAGGAGGAACTTCGCTGGCTCCGGCGCGCGGTCGAAGCGAACGGCGAGCGCGTCGGAGCGAAAGCGGTCGGCCGGTGTCCGAACTGTGGCGAGGGCCTGCTGTCCGCCAGCGGGAGCGAGTTGCGGTGTTCGAGTTGCGGCTACGCCAAGTTCCTCTGAGCGGGCGCTCCGCCGACTCGGGAGCGACGCGGGACCGAGATTTATGCGCCCCGCCCGCGAATCGCCGACGATGATACGGAACCGCGACGAGTTGTTGGCCGACCGTCGGGCCGGTTCGGTCCGGGACCTCGCGCTCGATTGCGTCGAGGAGGCCCTCGCGGCCGCCCGGCCCGACCGAATGGTCCGGGGGGCGGTCGCCCTCGACGCGAGCGCACGGCTCTCGGTCGCGGGCGAGACGTTCGACCTCGGCGACTACTCGGAGGTGGTCGTCCTCGGCGGCGGCAAGGCGGCGGTCGGGGCGGCGAGCGCCCTCGAAGCCCTCCTCGGCGAGCGCATCGACCGCGGCGCGGTCGTGACCGACGACGCCGACGGTGCCGACGCGCTGGACCGAATCGACGTGCGCGAGGCCGACCACCCGGTGCCCAGCGAGCGCGGCGTCGAAGCGGCGGCGGAACTCCTCGACCTCGCCGACGCGGCCGCCGAGGAGACTCTGATTCTGGCGGTCGTGACCGGCGGCGCGAGCGCGCTCCTCCCGGCTCCGGCCGACGGTCTCTCGCTGTCGGACCTGCGAGCGACCACGACCGCGCTACTGGAGAGCGGCGCGACCATCGAGGAGATAAACGCGGTCCGCAAGCACTCTTCGGCGCTGAAGGGCGGCCGACTCGCCGAGCGCGCGGCCCCCGCGACGGTGGTCGGACTCGCCCTGAGCGACGTGGTGGGCGACGACCTCGCTGTCGTCGGGAGCGGCCCGCTCTCGCCCGACGACTCGACGTACGGCGACGCGCTCGCGGTGCTGGACCGCTACGGAATCGACGCGCCCGCGGCGGTTCGCGAGCGATTGGCGTCGGGCGCGCGAGGAGCGATTCCGGAGACGCCCAAGCCCGGCCACCCCGCGTTCGAGCGCGTCTCGGTCCGCGTCGTCGGTGGCAACCGCACCGCGCTCGACGCCGCGGCCGGGGCCGCCAAGGAGGCCGGTTTCGACCCGACGATTCTCTCGTCGCGAGTCCGGGGCGAGGCCCGCGAGGCGGCCAAGACCCACGCCGCGGTAGCCGAGGAGGTCCGGGCCACGGGCGACCCGGTGGAGGCTCCCGCGGTTCTCCTCTCGGGCGGCGAGACGACGGTGACAGTCCGGCGCGAGGGGACGGGCGGCCCGAATCTGGAGTTCGCGCTCTCGTGGGCGCTGGACCTTGACGCCTCGGCCGACGCGCCGGTCGCGCTCGCCGTGGTGGACACCGACGGCCGCGACGGCGGGACCGACGCGGCTGGCGCGCTCGTGGACGCCGGAACCGTGAGCGACTTCGCGGACGAGAACACCGAGGCCATCCGGCCCGAGACCGCCCGCGACGCGCTGGCCGCCAACGACGCGCTCGCGCCGCTCGCGGACGCCGACTGCGCGATTCGCACCGGCGCGACGGGGACGAACGTCAACGACCTCCGGGTGCTGGTCGTCGGTGGCGACGGCGACGAATCTGGAAGCTAGATATGTCATAGTTTCTTTGAAAATTATATACCTATGTTTAGCACATCTATGTCTGTCCAGACGCCAAGTAGCCGGGAGTCCGCGGTGCGGACTCCCCGCCGACGCTCGACTCGACGGACCGCGCGCGAACGCTCGTCCGGCCGAACCACCGGACGCGCTCGGCGAACCGTCCGCCGTGGTGGGACGAAGGGGCCGCCCGCTCGCGTTCAGTTCAGTCGCCGAGCGACCCCTCTCCGACGCAACTACGTCCGTCGGAGATGTCGGTCAGCGGCCGCGAGCGGGCGGGGGCTTCGGAAGCGACGTAGTTCGTCACCTCGACTGCGGAGTCGCTTCCCGGCAGTTGTACCCCGCAAACTTTCAAGTCCCGGACACGCGTACAATCGACCGATGTCACTCATCGAGCGACTGCTCGGCGACGGCGACGACGAGGAGAACCGAATTGCCGACGCCCGTCAAGCGGCCGACGACGCGCTCCAGAATGCCCTCGACCCGGAGGCCTACGGCATCGAGGAGGCGGCCGTGACCGGCGTCGCGGTGGTCAACGAAGGCCCAGACGAGGAGCCGGTCACCGTGCCAATCGCGCGCTTCTCGCTCGGCGAGGACGTGGAGGACCCCGACTTCGAGACGGTGTGGCGACTCGTCGGCGAGGCCATTGACGCGCTCGAACCGGCCTTCGATGAGGTGTTTGTGCGCCACTACGACGTGCAGTTCACCTTCGACGGCGACGAGCTGTTCGAGGCCGAGGAGTGTCGCCGCGTCGCGGTCTCGACCGACCTCGCCGACCGGTTCGCCTCCGACGCTGGTTTCGGCGTCGCGGACCTCCGCGAGGAGATGGAACGACGCCACGACATCGACGACGAAATCGCCCCCGTTGCGTGGGGCGAGTGCAAGGACTACAGCCAGAACGGCGGGATGGCGGTCGTCGCCGCGAGTTCGGCCGCGAGCGCCAGCGCCGCGAGTTGCGCCGGTGCGGGTGCCGGGGCCGCTGGCTGTGGCGGCGCTGGCGCGGGCGGGATGTAGGTCGCGCTTCCCTCCTCGCGTTCTCTCCTACTCGCTTTCTTTTCCCTCCGCGTTCTCTCCTACTCGCTTCCTCCACCGCCCGCTTCGCGTTCGAGGTCTGCCGCCCTCGATTTCGCTCGTTTCAGTACCGACTCCTTCGCCGCGAACTCGATTGCTACCTCGTCACTCCGGTAGGTCACGTCGGCCACGTCGGTGCGGTCGTAGAGCCACGAGACCAGACTCATCGCGTCGTCGCCGTTCGGGAGGAGAAGGGTCTCCTCGCGCAGGTCCGGCAGGGCGTCGGCGACCGCCGCACCGAGCGCGTCCACGTTCTCGCCTTCGACCGCGCTGACCGCGAGGCAGTCGGCGAGGTCCACCGCCGCGTCCGCCGCGACTTCGGCGGCGACCTCCTCGCGCGCTTCCAGTTCCTCGTCGTCCAGCAGGTCGGCCTTGTTCAGCGCCGCGACGACCGGCGGGTCCGCGGACTCCTCGCTGGCTCCGTCCTCGTCGCTGGCTCCGTCCTCGTCGCTGGCTCCGTCCTCGTCGCTGGCTCCGTCCTCGTCGCTGGCTCCGCCCTCGTCGCTCCCCAGCAGGTCGAAACTCGTCGCCAGTTTCCGGCGCAACTCGGCGGGCGGGTCGCTCGCGTCGGCGACCAACACCACGCAGTCGGCCGAGTCGGTCGCCGAGAGCGTGCCGTGGAACGACTCGACCAACTCGTGGGGCAGGTCGTCCACGAACCCCACGGTGTCGGTGGCGAGCGTCCGTCGCCCCTCGACGGTCGCCCGGCGCGTCGTCGTGTCGAGGGTCTTGAACAGTCGGTCCTCGATTTCCGCGGTGCCGTCGAGGTCGGCGTGGTCGGTAGCGTCGTCGGCGCGTTCGGTGGCGTCGTCCGTGCGTTCGGTGGCGTCGTCCGTGCGTTCGCCGTCCGTCTCGCCCTCGTAGTTGAGGTCGTCGGCGAGTCGGTGCAGGAGCGTGGACTTGCCCGCGTTGGTGTAGCCCGCCAGCGCGACGAACTCGAAACCCTCCTCGCGCCTGCGCTCGCGCCGGGTCGCCGCGTCGTCGGATAGCGCGGCGAGCTTGCGATTCAGTTCGTCTATCCGGTCGAGTACGTCGTAGTACCGCGTTCCCGACTCGGTGAACTTGTTCATCGCCTGTTCGTCCGCGTTCTCGCGGATGCGCGGCAGATGCCACTCCAACTTCGCGCGCTCGACTTGCAGGCTCGCGCGCTTGCTCCCGGACTGCTCCTCGAAGATGTCGAGGACGAGGCGGTGGCGGTCCAGCACCTCGGTCCCGTCCGGGCACAGGTCGGCGAGTTCGACCGTCTGAGTCGGCGTGAGTTCGTTGTCGAAGACCACGGCGCTCGCGCCGGTCGCCGCGACCGTTTCGGCTAGCTCCTCGGCTTTCCCTCTGCCGAACTGGAGGGCCGAGTCCGGCCGCCGGGTCTGGGTTCGCTCGGCGACGACCTCGTAGCCCGCGGCCGCGGCCAGTTTCCGGATTTCGGTCGTGTCCGGCGCTCGGTCGCCACTGGTCCGCTTGGCGACCACGGCGGTCCCAGAGCGAGCGGGTGCGGTCGGTTGCCGGTCGGATTCGGTTCGGTCGGCGTCGTCTCGCGGGCGGCTCGGGTCGTTTTGCTGGCAATTCGCGTCGTCTCGTGTGAATTCCGTGTCGTCCTGAGATTGCATGACTGCTCGTGGGTGTCGGTCCTGCGTGGAATCGCAGGGTCGGTCGCTGGTCGCTACCCCGACTTCGGCGGCGGTCGCTACGCGGCGACACTATCGTGAACCGAACCGGACGACGCCCCGCGAACGAGGAGGTCGCGTGGAGAACGGAATCGACGGCGCGGAGAACGGAACCGACGAGGCGGAGAGCGGGACCGACGGCGCGGCGCGAGCGACGAGTTTTCACTCGACGCCACGGTGGCGACGGCGGACGGGTCGACTCGCGTTCGCGGACGTGCGTCCGGTCAACGACCGAGGAGAGAGAGCGTCATTCGACTGCTACTACTGTTGTTCGGTATCTGGGATAAAACCTCGGATGGATTGATGTTCGATAACATGCCTCGATCCGGTCAGTTCGACGGCGAGAGTTGTTTGCTCGGGAGCGTCCTGATGACGATGCGACCGAAGTCCTTGACCTGAATCTCGTACTCGTGGTAGGTGAACTCGACGACGGTGTCCCGACTGCGCGGCCCCGGTTTCGGTCGAAACATCTCGTCGAGCGCGTCCGGGTCCACGCTCGCGGCCTCGTACAGCGGGTCGAAGTCGGTCACGTCCCTGCCCGTCACCTCCATCAGCGCGAGCGCGACGGCGACGCTCGGCGGTTCGGACGGGTAGTCGTAGGTCGTCTGGTAGGTCCCGTTCTCCAAGTCGAAGTCGATGATTTCGCGCTTTCGTTCGAAGCTCATCCTCTGAACAGTGCGAACTACGAGAAAGTTCTTCAAACGGCGGGTCGTTTCCGACCTTCCCGTAGCGCAACGACGAGTTTAGACGGCGATAGACCGCGTTTACGTCCCGAATTCGGCTAATACGTCCCGACCGGAGCGTGGGCGTCAGGTCGGCATCCGGTCGGCGTTCGGACCGCGAGCGTCTCGCCGAAAGTCGGAGACGACAGTCGAGTAGCGGTCGTTTTCGCAAATGCAGTGGTCGCTAATTGCTCTTTAACCGCTTGATAAGCCGGAACGATTATTTTCCTCGTCGCCGAGGAGGGACCGCTCGGAGTCGGCGTTCGGGGTCCGTGACGGGACGCCCCCGCGTCGCGGCGAAACGGTTCGAAATCGCTCGGCGGGGTCCGAATCGGCAATGGAACCTATGAGGAGCGAACCCGTATTCGGGTTCCATGAACACCGCAGAGGTTCTGGTCGCGGGACTCGAACGCGAGGGCGTCGAGTACGTCTTCGGCCTGCCGGGCGAGGAGAACGAGGCGACGATGTTCGCGCTCCGGGACTCCGACATCACCTTCGTCCCGGTGCGCCACGAACAGGGCGCGGCCTTCATGGCCGACGTGTACGGCCGATTGACCGGCGACGCCGGGGTCTGTCTCTCGACGCTCGGACCGGGCGCGACCAACCTCCTGACGGGGGTCGCCGACGCCAACCTCGACAAGGCTCCGCTGGTCGCCATCACCGGACAGGGCGGCCTCGAAAGCCTCCACGTCGAGAGCCACCAGAAACTCGACGTGGTGGACATGTTCGCGCCGGTGACGAAGTGGAACGCCCAGATTTCGGACCCCGGCATCGTCCACGAGTCGGTCCGGAAGGCCTTCAAGACCGCCCAGCACGAGAAACCCGGCGCGACTCACCTCGAACTCCCCGAGGACGTAGCGTACGACGACTGCGACGTGCGCCCGATGGAGTCCCGCGGGCGCGTCCGCAGGCCCGAACCCGACGTGCCCTCGCTCGACCGCGTGCGCGACCTGCTGGCGGCGGCCGACCGACCCATCGTCATCGCGGGCAACGGCGCGGTCCGGACCGACGCCAGCGAGGAGTTACGGTCGTTCGCGGAGACCTACGACCTCCCGGTCGCGGCGACCTACATGGGCAAGGGCGCGGTGTCGGACGACGACGACCACTCCCTGCTCACGCTCGACTCGGGCGAACACGAGGAGGCCTCCGACGCCATCGAGTCGGCCGACCTCGCCATCACGGTCGGCTACGACATCGCCGAACACGACCCCGCCGACTGGAACCCCGACGCCGACACCACAATCGTCCACGTGGACAGCGAACCCGCCGAGGTGTACGAACACTACAACCCCGACGTGGAAGTCGTCGCCGACATCGCGGCGGCGGTCCGGAAACTCGACGCCTGCTGTGACGAAATCGACGCCACCTTCGAGACCGACTGGTACGACGACCTGCGCGAACACATCCTCGCCGACGTGACTCCCGACCGCGAGTCCGGCGACCCCTTCACGGTCCGAAAAGTCCTGCCGGTCCTCCGCGAGGAGATGGCCGACGACGACGTTCTCCTCTCGGACGTGGGGAGCCACAAGATGGCCATCGCGCAGAACTACCCGACCTACGAACCGAACACCTGCATCATCTCGAACGGACTCGCCTCGATGGGCATCTCGGTGCCCGGCGGTCTCGCGGCCGACCTCGCGGTGGATTCGAACGTCGTCGCCGCGACGGGCGACGGCGGGTTCATGATGAACGCCGCCGAGATAGAGACCGCGACCCGAATCGGCTGTGGCTACACGATTCTGCTGTTCTGCGACGACGAGTACGGTCTCATCACCGAGGAGCAGGTCGAACACCGCGGGGAACACTTCGGGACAGAACTCGCCAACCCGGACTTCCAGACGTTCGCCGAGAGCTTCGGTATCGAGGCGTACCGGCCCGACGACTGGCGGGAGTTGCACGACGCGCTCGAAACTGCGATTCCGAGCGACGAGATGTCGCTGGTCGAAGTCTCACTGGAGTAACGAGGCGCGATTCCGCCGAGCGACGACCGGCGACCGCGGCGGGACTCACCGGAACGACGACCTCGCCGGAACTCACCGGAACCCGCCGGAATTCGCCGAAACGACGACCCCACGTCACTCGCCCGAACACGTTCGACTCGATTTTCACCGGACGGGAACGGGAGCGGGTTTATATCCATCTTTCCGCGGAACGTCGAGATATGACGAACTCCGACATCTCCCGTTCCGGTGGCGCGTTGGACCGACGAACCTTCCTGAAGGGCGCGGCAGGCCTCGCGGGCGTCGCGGCCGTCGGCGCTGGCGCGAGCGCACCCGCGGCGGCCCAGTCGGCCTTCGGCGGGTGGTTCGAGAACGTGTCGAACTACGACGGCGTGGTGGATAAGACCGGCAAC
The DNA here is from genome assembly GCF_004765815.2 of Halorussus salinus. Lineage (NCBI taxonomy): Archaea > Methanobacteriati > Methanobacteriota > Halobacteria > Halobacteriales > Haladaptataceae > Halorussus > Halorussus salinus. Next base: position 166,309 of record NZ_SBIS02000008.1, read on the forward strand.
AGCGAGGTGACGGTAGAAGTCGGCGCGAAGGGCAACAACGGGAACTTCGCGTTCGGCCCGGCCGCTGTCCGGGTGGACCCCGGCACGACGGTCGTCTGGAAGTGGACCGGGAAAGGCGGGTCGCACAACGTCGTGGCCGAAAACGGCTCGTTCGAGAGTAAGATGACGGGCAGTTCGGGCCACACTTTCTCCCAAACCTTCGAGGAGAAGGGCATCTCGAAGTACGCCTGCACGCCGCACAAGGCGATGGGCATGAAGGGCGCTGTCGTCGTCGGAAGCGAGGCGGCCTCCGGGGCCGCGTCGAGTAGCGACTCCGCTGGCGACGGCGGCGGTTCCGGCGACTCCGACCAGTCGAGCGGTTCCGGCGGCTCCGGCGAGAAACTCGGCGACTGGCTGGGCGGCGTGTCGAACTACGAGGGCGTCGTGGACCTGACCGGCCGGTCGAAAGTGACGATAGAAGTCGGCGCGACGGGCAACAACGGGAACTTCGCGTTCGGTCCCGCGGCGGTCCGGGTGGACCCCGGCACGACGGTCGTCTGGAAGTGGACCGGCAAGGGCGGCAGTCACAACGTCGTCGCCGAAGACGGCTCCTTCGAGAGCGAGATGACGGGCAGTTCGGGCCACACCTTCGAACACACCTTCGAGGAGGCCGGACTCACCAAGTACGCCTGCACGCCCCACAAGGGGATGGGCATGAAGGGCGCGGTCGCGGTCGGGTCCGGGGCCGCCCCCGACGTGAAGTCGGTCCAGCCCGCGGGCGGGACCGGAGGCTCTGGTGAGTCGGACGTAGAGCGGAACCTGACGCTCGGGTTCGCCGCGGCGTTACTCGTCGGTCTCTTCGGCCTGCCGGTCGCCGAGATGCGTAAGCGAAAGGAGTAGCCGGAACGACCGGTCTCTCGTCGCGATTTTTTCGGCCGGACCCACCCCGAGGTTATATTACGACCGCCTCGGAAGCTTGCAGTCAGGATGACAGCAGGTCACGAGGACGCGGGCCTCTCCGTCCTCTACGTGGACGACGACGAGCATCTGCGGGAACTCGGTCGGACGTTTCTCGAACGCGCCGACGACGGACTGACCGTCGAAACCGTCCCCACGGCGGCGGCGGCTTTGGAGCGACTCGACGCTGGCGACTACGACGCGGTCGTCTCGGACTATCGCATGCCGGAGACCGACGGGTTGGAACTCTTGGAGACGGTGCGCGAGGAGCGCGACAGCGACGTGCCGTTCGTGATGTTCACCGGCCGCGGCAGAGAGGAGGTCGCGATGGACGCGCTGAACCTCGGCGCGGACCGGTACGTCCAGAAAGGTGGCGACCCGGACTCCCAGTACGACGTACTGGCAAACTCCGTCCGGCAGGCCGTCGAGTACCGCCGGGCCGAGGCCGCTCGCCGGGAGAACGAGCGCCGGTATCGGTCGCTGTTCGAGAGCAATCCGATGGTGTTCTGGGTCGAGGACTTCTCGGGCGTGAAGGCCCGTCTCGACGAGACGGCGGGGGACGTGGACGATTTGGAGGCGTATCTCGACCGGAACGCGGCGGAAGCCAGCCGGTTGTTGGACGAGGTTCGCATCATCGACGTGAACGAGAACGCCTTGGAGTACTACGGCGCGGCGAGCAAGCGCGAACTGGTCGAGAACATGGACGCGCTGTTCACCGACGAGTCCTTCGAGGCGTACAAGTCGCTGATGGCGACCGTCGCCCGCGGCGAGACTCACTTCCGAACCGAGTCGGTGATGAAGACCCTCGACGGCGAGCGGAAACACGAACTCATGGAGGTCAATGTCCCCGACGAGTACGCCGACGACTACTCGCGGGTGTACGTCACCATCACCGACATCACCGACCGCGTGCGGGTCACGAACCGCGAGGCGTTTCTCCACTCGCTGTTGCGCCACGACGTGCGGAACAAAGAGCAGGTCGTCCACGGGAACCTCCAGCGACTCGCGGAGTTGGACCTCCCCGACGAGGCAACCGACTACGTGGCGACCGCGACCGAGACCGTCGAGGAGAGCATCGACATAATCGAGAAGGTCGGCACCCTCCTCCGGGCCGAGGAGGGCGAGGCGACCGAACTCGTCGCGCTCCGCCCGGCGGTCCGGTCGGCCGTCGAGAGCCACGCGGCCCGCGCCGAAGCGCGGGGCATCGGCCTCGACGTGACCGGCGACGCACCGCGGGTCGAGGCCGGGCCGCTGGTCGAAGAACTGTTCGACAACCTCGTCGCCAACGCGGTCGAACACGCGGACGCCGACCGGATTCGGGTCGAACTCGCCGACCGGCCGGACGGCGCGGTCGTCACCGTCGCGGACGACGGCGACGGGTTGCCGACCGACGACCCCGAGGAAGTCCTCGAACGCGGGTTCACGGCCGGGTCGAACGCGGGTGCCGGTCTCGGTCTCCACTTGGTCGCGACGGTGGCCGAGAGCTACGGGGGGCGCATCGAGGTCGGCGAGTCGGACCTCGGGGGCGCTCGGTTCGACGTGTATCTCTGAGAGACGCCCGGTCGCGCGACCGGGCGTCTCGTGAACCGGTGGGCGCTACTCTATCGTCACGTCTTCGTCGCTCGCGTCGGCTTCCTGCACCCAGACGGTCTTCTTGTTGACGAACTCCTCGATGCCGTGTTCGGCGAGTTCGCGGCCGTAGCCCGAGTCTTTCACGCCGCCGAAGGGGACGCGGGGGTCTGACTTGACGAGTTCGTTGACGAAGGTACACCCCGCGTCGATGCGGTGGGCGACGCGCTCGCCCCGCTCCAAGTCCTGCGTCCAGACCGACGCGCCGAGACCGAGGTGGGTGTCGTTGGCCAACTCGATGGCTTCCTTCTCGCTCTCGACTTCGAAGACGGCCGCGGCCGGACCGAAGACCTCCTCGCAGGCGGCCACCGAGTCACGGGGTACGTCCGTGAGGACCGTGGGCGGGTAGTAGTAGCCCTCGCGGTCGAGCGGTTCGCCGCCGAGTTCGAGCGTCGCGCCCTCCTCGACGGTTTGCTGGACCTGCTCGTGGAGGTCGTCCATCAGGTCCTCGCGGGCCTGCGGGCCGAGGTCGGTCCCGTCGTCTGTCGGGTCGCCGACCGTCAGGTCGTCCATCTCGGCGACGAAGGCGTCGAGCCACTCGTCGTACACGTCGGTGTGGACGACGAATCGCTTGGCCGCGATGCAGGACTGCCCGGCGTTGATGGTCCGGGCGGTCGCGCCGGTCTTCGCCGCGGACTCGATGTCCGCGTCGTCCAGCACGACGAAGGGGTCAGACCCCCCGAGTTCGAGGACCGTCTTCTTCAGGTTCTCGCCTGCGGTCTTGGCTACCGAGCGCCCCGCGCGGGCGCTCCCCGTGAGCGTGACCGCCTTCACGCGGTCGTCCTCGATGACTCCCGCCGCTTGGTCGGAGCCGATTATCAGCGACTGGAAGACGCCCTCGGGGTAGCCCGCCTCCTCGAAGACCTCCTGAATCGCCTCCGAACACCCCGGCACGTTCGAGGCGTGCTTGAGGAGACCGACGTTGCCCGCGGTCAGGTGGGGCGCGGCGAACCGGAACACCTGCCAGAACGGGAAGTTCCACGGCATGACCGCCAGAATCGGGCCGAGCGGTTCGTAGGACACCTTCGCCTCGGCGTGAGCGGGACCCGGCAGTCGCTCGGTCTGGAGGTGTTCGGCGGCGTTCTCGGCGTAGTAGTCACAGACCCACGCGCACTTCTGGACCTCCGAGCGGGCCGACGCCAGCGTCTTGCCCATCTCTCTGGTCATCAACTCGGCGTACTCGTCTTCCTTGTCTCGAAGCACCTCCCCGGCGTTCGCCAGCAACTGCTGGCGCTTCCTGATGGGAACGTCTCGCCACTCCTCGAAGGTCTCGGTGGCCCGGTCGAGCGCGGCCTCGACGTTCTCCTCGGAGTCGTCCGCAATCGGTTCGAGTGACTCGCCAGTGGCGGGATTGAGTCTGTCCATGACGTGCGCAGTTCGTCGCCCACCGGGTTGTACCTTCGGGTGACGGGACGGTCGAAGCGCCGCCGGGCGTCGGTGAAACGGACGAAACGGCCTTTCGAACGGCCTAAAACGCCGGTAACGCGGCGTTTCGGTTCGGGGGTTTTTGTCGCTGCTCGTCGTAACCGAACCACGGAAACCCGGCGGAGTCGGCGACCGGGAACGGGGGACCGGAGGAACACGATGAACGTCATCGAAGGGGCACGAATCAGTTGGCGCAACATCCGGGAACACAAGCTTCGCTCGACGCTGACGACGTTGGGGGTCATCATCGGCGTCGCGGCGGTCATCACCTTCGTCACGCTGGGCGCGAGCCTCCAACAGGACATCATCAGCACCGTCGCTGGCGGCAACGCCGCGACGATGTACGTGACCGCCCAGTCGCCCGGCGACAGTCGCGTGCCGTCGCTGGGCGGCGGTGGCGGGTCGGTCGTGTTCACTCAGCACGACGTGGAACAGATACGCCAGCTTCCGGGAGTGGAACTCGCGGCCCCGGAGAGCGGCATCGCCGCCTCGTCGGTCACCTACAACAACTCGACGGTCGGGAGACAGTTCATCACCGTCTCGTCGCCGGGCTACTTCCAAGTCCGGAACATCCAGTTCGTCTCGGGCAGACCGTACCGAACCGGCGAACAGGAGGTGGTGCTGAACCAACCCGCCGCCCGGATGTTCGGCGACAACGTGACCGTCGGGTCGAACATCTCGTTCACGCGGGCCGCGAGCAACGAACAGCTCAACGCGACGGTGGTCGGCATCGTGGAATCGACGGGCGGCGGCGAGGTCCTCGGGTTCAGTCAGGGGAGCGCCGACCCCCGAATCTACGCGCCGACCGAACCCTACTACCTGCGGACCTCCCGGAGTCCGACCACCCAACAGGAGCAGTTGGTCTACGGGCGTCTCCTCGTGAAAGCCGAGTCGGCGAGTCAGGTCGATGCGGTGCAGGGCCGGGTCTACAACTACCTCGGCCAGAACTCCGACGCGCGCCAGCTCAAGTCCCAGTCCTACCAGTTCGAGGTCACGACCCAAGACCAGATAATCGGGCAGGTCAAGCAGTTGACCAGCACGTTCACCGCCTACATCACCGGCATCGCGGTCATCTCGCTCATCGTCGGGTCCATCGGCATCGCCAACATCATGCTCGTGTCGGTCACCGAGCGGACCCGCGAAATCGGCATCATGAAAGCCGTCGGCGCGCAGAACCGCGACGTACTCCAGTTGTTCCTCGTCGAGGCGGTGATGCTCGGCGTCCTCGGGTCGGCGCTCGGCGCGGTCGTCGGCATCGCCGGCGGCTACGCGGGTGCCCAAGCAATCGGGCTTCCGCTGGCGTTTCAGCCAATCTGGTTCGTCGCCTCGGTGGCCGTCGGCGTCCTCGTCGGCGTCCTCGCGGGGCTCTACCCGGCGTGGGACGCGGCCCACACCGACCCCATCGACGCGCTCCGGTACGAGTAGACGATACCTCGGCGCAGAGGAGTCCCGGCCGGAGACCCAACCGTCGAGGCGCTAAAATGTTCGTTACCGGACACCTACGCCGTCTGGTGTGTCACCTTTTCTCGTTCCTACCGGGTCGGGTCTCGTCTCCTCGCGGTCGGAGCGGAGTCGGAGTCCCGTCGTCTCGCCGGTCGAGGGCGGTATCGGAGTCTCGACCCGATGCCTCGGAGCGGCCTCGTCTCGGCCGAAAGGTATTTGATTCGTTTCGAACCGTTCACGAGGAAACCCGCGGTTGAACGGCGGCCGCGACGAGTAACGACGCGGCCGATTTCGCTCCCGCTCGCGGCGGATTCGATAGCCACTGGATAACAAAGGGACCCCCGATACAAGGCCACGCCAAGACTAGCGCGTCCAATTGGACGCGAGGAGTCCGCTCTATGACCGAACAGAACGTCACACACGAGACGACGGTACGCGAAGAGGGTTGGAAACGGGAACTGATGTGGCTCGCGCCCGCGCTCCTGTCGGGAATCGTCCTCTTTTTAGTTTATCTGCGTTCGCACCCCTACCCCTCGTTCGGGGCCGGACTGTACCTCTTCATCGCCGAGCGCATCTCCGAGATGGGCTACGCGCTTCCGGAGACGATTCCCCACTACACCGAGGGCGGCGTCCCCTTCGCGTACCCGCCGCTGATGTTCTACGCGGTGGCGGCGATACGCGACCTGACCGGCGTAGACCCCATCGCCATCTCGCGGTTCCTGCCGGGTATCGTCACGCTGGCGTATCTGGTTCCGCTGTACCTGTTCGCCCGCGACCTGTTCGACTCCCGGCCGCAGGCCGCGCTGACGAGTCTGCTGGTCGCGGTGAGTCCGCCGGTCCTCCAGTGGCACATCTCGGCGGGCGGCATCGTCCGCGCACCGGCGTTCCTGTTCTCGCTGTCGGGCATCTACGCCGGACTGCGCCTCTACAAGTACCGGGACCGTCGGTGGGTCGTCCCCTCGCTCGTACTGTTCACGCTGACGGTTCTGACCCATCCCGTCTACACCGTCTTCTTCGCGCTATCGTACTTCCTGCTCTTTCTCCAGTTCGACCGGTCGCTCCGGGGACTCGTCCGGGGCGCGGTGGTCGGGTTCGGCGGCATTTTGCTGGCCGCGCCGTGGTGGACGCAGGTAATGGCCGCCCACGGTATCGACGTGTTCACGGGCGCGGCGGGCACGCACGGCGGGTTGGGCGGCGGCATCCCCTCGCTGTCGGCGCTCACGCACGTCAGCCTTCAGAACGTCTTCTTCGGGAGTCTGCTGTCGGTCCTGCCGCTGGTCGGGGCCGTCTACCTCCTGAAAGAGCGGCGGTTCTTCCTGCCGGTCTGGTTCGTCGCGGTGACGGCCGTCATCGGGAAGGCGCGCTTCTCGATGCTCGCCGGGTCGTTCATCACGGCGGTGTTCCTGCTGGAGGTGCTGGGGGTCCGTCTCAAGGAGCAGTCCCGGTTCGCCGTGGGTCGTCGCGGGGTCGTCACGGCCGCGCTGGTCCTGATAGCCACGGTCGGCATCGCCGGGAGCGCGATGTACACGACCGGCGACGTGGACGCCCACGCCGGGAGTCCGTCGCTCCCGCAGTTCGTGGACCACGACGACGTGGAGGCGATGGAGTGGGCCGAGCGCAACACGAAGCCGAGCGCCACCTTCGTCGTACAGGGTGACGCCGCCGAGTGGTTCCCACAGCAGACCCACCGGACGATGCTGGTCGGACCGTGGGGCGTCGAATGGAAGGGCCACGAGCCGTACACCCGCCAGTTGGGCCTGTTTCGGGGAGTCTCGTCGTGCAACAGCGCCCAGTGCATGAGCCACACGCTCTCGGAGGAGGGCGTCCACCCCGATTACATCTACCTGCCGAAAGGGGAGTTCACGGTCCGCGGGATGCAGTACCAGCGCACGAGCAAATTGGCGATGTCGATGCACCTCTCGCCGACGTACCGGACCGTCTTCGAGAACGACGGCGTCATCGTCTTCGAGGTAGTGGGCGGGCAGAACTCGGACGGGGATTCTTCCGGAGGAGGCAGCGCGTAACTCCGGAAAGCCGACTCGAAGAAAGATTCAGAACAGCGGGTCCAACTCGCCGTCGTCGTCCTCGATGAGGTCGGTCGTGTTCTGCTCGCTCTCGGCGCGAAGCTCGTCGATGTTGTCCTGCGTCTCGACGGCGACCTCCTGTAGCTCCTCGACGCGGGGCACCTCCGAGACGCCCGACAGGAGGACGACGCCCGCGACCTGCTCGGCCCCCTCGATGGGGTAGTCGCCGCCCCGGACCTCCATCGAGGAGGTCTGGTCTTCGAGCCATTTCCGACCTTTTTCGACGCCCTTGCGGTTCAGGTACTCGGGCGGTCCGCTGGCGACCAACAGCGACCGCTCGGCGCTGTCGATTTCGCAGGGCAGGGTGAGTCGCCCCAGTGCGGCCTTCCGAACCAGACTCGTGATGCGGTTGGTCGCGTGGGCCGAATCGACCGCCTCGGTCCCGTCGCTCTTGAACCGCGAGAGGAGACCGCCCGAGGGGTTGTCTACCTCCTCGGCCGCGTAGCCGATGGTCGAGACGCCACCGGTCGAGAGGGTGTTGATTATCTCGCTCGAATCCACGACGCTCTCCCCCACCGCCTCGTCGCCCTCAACCTCGCCCGCGCCGAAGAGGATGCCGAACCGCCGGACTATCTCCTCGTTGATGCGGTCGTAGCCCGCGCCGACGCTCTCGCCCGCCTCGCGCCACGCGTCGTTGTCGAAGACGAGGAGGTTGTCCACCTCGCGCACGAACGTCTGGAACGACCGCGCGGCGTTGAGCGTGTAGATGCCGCCCTCGTCGCGGCCCGGCAGGACGCCGAGTCCGTAGACCGGTTCGGTGTAGATGCGCTTGAGGTACTTCGCCAAGACCGGCGCGCCGCCCGACCCGGTGCCGCCGCCCATCCCCGCGACGAGGAGAAAGGCGTCCACGTCGTGAATCGGGACGTTGTCTATCGCGCCCTGCACCTCGTCGATGTCCTCCTCGGCGATTTCGGCCCCTAACTCGTTGTCCGCGCCGACGCCGTGGCCCTTCACGCGGGACTGACCGATGAGGACCTGATTCGACTCGGGCACGTGGTCCAAGCCCGCGAGGTCGGCCTTCGCGGTGTTGACCGCCACGGCCGACCGGACGGCCTCGCCGCCGGTCCGGCGGTCGTACTCGATGAACTTGTCCACGATTTTGCCACCGGCCTGTCCGAAGCCGACCATCGCCAACTTCATGCGAACTCCTCCGTCCCGTCGGTCAATCGGTGCCTGTCGCGATCGCTGGCGGCACCTGTAACTGTGACACTACCCCCGTACTGGCTGATACACATTCCGTAGCCCCCGAGGGGTAGACCACGCGGTCCGTGATAAATCCTCGACTCGGTTTTGTGGCGCGGGTGACACCTCGACTCGTCAGGAGATGCGTAACTCGGCGACTCGGCGTCTTCCGGCGTCTCGTCGGGGTTTCGGCGCGTCTCGGGCGCGCGACTCCGACCGTTCGAAACCTTCCGGGCACCGACAGGTAGAAATTACAGTCGGCGGACGTGACGACAGGCAGTAACTAAATGTCGCTCGACAGTGACGATGGACAGGGAAACCGATGACGCGAACAGTTCTAGCCTGCCTCCTCGTCCTCGGGGTGGTCGGTGCCGCGGTACCGCCGTCCTCGACTGCCCACGTCTCGAAACCGAACGCGTCGTTCACGACCCACTCCGCTGACGCAGGTGTGGCGTCACAGGCTCTCGTTTCGGACGCAGATGCCCCGTCGCAGGCGAACGCCACCGAGTTCCCGCCGGGCGTGAACGAATCGGGAATTACCGACCCGCTGGCGCTCGTGGATGCCCACCAGCGGGCGCTCGGAAACACCTCCTACACCGTCTCGACCAGCGCGACGTATCGCCGCCCGAACGGCACGCTGGTCGCACAGGAGTACACTGTCGTGCGGGTCGCACCCGGCGGCGACTCCTACTCCGCGGTCAGGACCCAGACGGTCGCAAACGATACGCGCTGGTTCGGCGGCGAACGCTCCCATCTCGCGGTCTGGGCGAACGAGACCGACGCCGTAGTCGCCGAGAAACCCTCCGGCGCGGAGACGACGTATCACTGGACGAGTCCGTCGCGGGTGAGGCTCGGCCCGACCTCGCAGTGGGAACGACTCTACGCTACGGTCGGGGCCGGTGACGCAGAAGTCGTCGGACAGGTCGAGCGCGACGGGACGACGCTGACCAAACTCGTCTCCACGCCCTCGCTCTGGTTCTCGAAAAACGAGACGGCCGACTCCGCCACGGCGAAGTTGCCGTCCGAGTTCACGGCACTGGTGGACTCGCAAGGCGTCGTTCGCTCGATGCAGACGCTCCGCCGGACGATTGTCGAAGACCGGCGAGTCGTCGTCACTCGAACGATTCGGGTGTCAGAGATGGGGAACACGACCGTCGAGCGTCCGGGGTGGTACCAGCAGGCGGCGGACAATCGGACGACGAGCGAGGGTCGGAGGTGAGCGTTCGGCTTACGCCGACACGCTCTCGCCGACTGAGGCCACGATAGCGTCCACGTCGAACTCGTCTTCCTCCTTGTCGAAGACCTCCTCGCCGTCGGCGCGCACCTCGAAGACGCCGCTGTCGCCCGTGACCAGCGCCACCGAGTCGAGTCGTTCGCCGTACTCCTCCAAGAGCGCGTGCTGTACGTCCTGTGCCCGGTCGAGCATCCCGCAGGGGACGCAGTACTCGATTTCGACCTGTGTCATGTTCGCTCGTGGGTAGGTGTCGGAGGGAGTTAAAAACCGGTGTGGAGGCGAGCGCGGGTGGGTTTCGAGTTCGAGGAAACCGCTGATCGCTCCTTCGGAGTCACCACGACAGTAGACAGCACCACGACAATAGACAGCACTTCAACAGTAGACAGCACTCCAACAGTAGACAGCACTCCAACAGTAGACAGCACTCCAACAGTGAACCGCACTGTCGCCGACAACGAGGAGTCACCGCAACCGCACTGCACCGCATCAGCCACACGCCTCCCCAACCGACTGCGTTTCTCGATCCACTGCGTTCCGCTCCGATACTCGTCCCTCGCGCGCTGATGGCGCGTCGCCCGCGGACGACGCGCCAGCGCGCGCCGGGTAGTTTGTCGAGCAATCGACTGCGGAGTCCAGTCGCGCCGACTACTCGCTTTCGAGTCGGTAGATGTCGATTTCCGCGCCGGTGTCCGTGTCGCGGTCGGCCGCGGCGTCGATGGCGTCGCGCGCGAGGTCTTCGGCCTTGTCCAACGACCGGTCCTCCTCGCGGCCGTCGAGGACGCCGAGGGCCAACTGCGCGCCCGACCCGAACGCGACCACCGCGTCGCCGAGGAGTCCCCCGTCGCTCCGGATGCCCCGAATCGAGGCCGACCCGTCCTCGTCGCGGGCCGCGACGACCGCTTGGACCGACTCCTCGTCGGCGAGTTCGCTGGCGCGCGTGGCGAGTCGGGTTAGTCCCATCTCCTCGCCGTGTTCGGTCTCGTGGGACTGGACTTCGGTTTCGAGCCTGCGCCGGAACTCGTCGATGCCGCCGGTGGTCCCGGCCCCCTCGCCGCCGACCGCCGCCGCGCCGACCGCGCCGAAGTCGAAGACGTGGGGCTTCTCGTCGCTAGCGACGGTGTCGCCCGCGGCGTGGCGTCGGTCCCCCGCCAGCACTGCGCCCTCCTCGGACTCTATCGCGACGATGGTTGCCATGTCCCGACGGACGGCGGCCGGTCGGAAGTGCGTTGTTGCCGGAGGGCCGACGCTCGAAACGCCGTCGGTCACTGTCTCGACGCGCTGTCGGTTACTGCTCGGCGTAGGTCCGGTAGGACCCCCACGCGAGCGACGCCACACCGACGGTCAACACGACCAGTCCGACGACGATGGGAACGACCGTCCCCGGAAGCGGCCCCGTCGCCGGGTTCAGTAGCATCGACCACACGGCGTACACCGCCAGCGTGACGCCGAGGATGGTCGCGAGGTGGTTGGCCGCGTGCTGTCGAGTCATGACGACGGTCCCGGCTTCGCCGTCCCGAAAAGTACGCTTTGGGGAGGTCCGCGGTGGCCGGTGGCCTCTTTTGGCTCCTCGACGTAGTACCGACCGAGAAGCGACCGATTTTCCTTCGACCATGTATCCCCTCGGCCACTTCGGCGTCGCGCTGCTGTTCACCGCGCCGATAGCCGCGGGGCTTCGCCCGCGGACGCAGACGGGGTTCACGTCGTACGCGCTAGCGGCGGCGTTGGTCCCGGACTTCGACAGGCACGTTCCCGGTCTCGTCCACCACGGAATCACGCACACGTTTGCCTTCGCCGCCGTCGTCGGTCTCGTCGGCGGCGTGGTCGCGTCGGTCGCAGTGGTGGTCTCCCGGCGGACGAGCGAGGAGGGCTTCGGAGACGAGTTCGACCCGGTGCGCGTCTTCGCGTTCGTCTCGCTTGGCTTCTTCGTCGGCACCGCCAGCCACGTCGTCGGCGACCTGCTCGTCCTCCTGCCGGGGACGAAACCGGTGAGTCCGCTCTGGCCGTTCAGCACCGAGACGTACCGCGTCGAGTTCCTCCGACTCGGGAATCCGGTCCGGAACGCGGTGTTCCTCGTCGTCGGCCTCGCGGGTCACGGCGTGGTCAGTTGGCGCGCGTCTCCCGACACCGGCAGGTCGCTCCGGACCGACTGATTCGTCGCGGACGCCCGACGACCGGGGTCCTCGTCGGGATTCGTCGTCCGGCCGCCGGTTCGTGCGCGTTTCGGTGGTACGTACGAACCGATTTCCCGCCCGGAGACCGCTCCTTCGTTTTTGCCATTTACCGATAGTTGAAACTCGACTGGCTCGGATTCCAGTCGCCTAACGACCGCTTGATTCGACAACTGGCCAACGAGATTAACCCCGAGGATAAGTTTGTTCTCCTCGTCCCGGAGGGGGCAGTCTACTACACCATGAACGGAAACGAGACCGACACCACGGCGAGCGAAGCCGCGTTGCAGGACAGCGGCGGGGAAGCGTACATGTTCCAGAACCAGTTCTTCCCCGACGGTCGATTCCACGTCGTCTCGACCGAACTGCAGGGGATGTCGACGCCCGCCGGGGCTGGCGAAGGCCAGTTCCTCGCTAGCTTCGACAATCGGCTCATCCAGTACGTGGGGGCCAGAAACATGTTCGCGTTCTTCTTCCCCTACGAGGACGCCGAGATAGAGCAGGGCGTCCTCTACCGGCTCGGGGGTGACTGGGAGGACATCGACGACGGCAACAACAACGGGGGCGGGGACACGCCCTCCTCGAACCTCGTCAACGTGACGTTCAGCGCGGTCGGCAACGTCGATAACGACGACGGCTGGTTCGACTTCTGAGACACGACCATGACCGAAAACGACACCATCATCGACGGAATCGCGGACGAATCGTCTCGTCGGTCGTTCATGAAGAAGAGCGCCATCGCCTCCGGGGGCCTCGCGATGGGCCTCTCGGGGACGGGGACGGTCGCGGCACAGGACGGAGGCGACCAGAACGGGGACGCCATGCGCGGGCTGATGTTCAACACGCAGTTCCACCCGCGCGCCCGGTTCGAAGTGAACTCCCAAGCCATCGACTGGGCACCGATAGAGACCGACCAGCAGGGCGACAACTTCCTCGCGGACCCGAACGACGAACTGCTGTTCGACGACCCCGAAGTGTTCGCCAACTTCAACACCCGCGTCATCGACTACCGAATCGGCCGCCAGTCGTGGGCGCTCCTGTTCCCCTACGAACAGGCGAACGTCCAGCAGGGCCAGACCTACCAATTGAGTCCGGCGTTCAGTCCCTACGGTCCCGATGACTTCCAGCAGTTCGGCATCGACCAAGGCGACTACGACGGATTCTACGGCCCGGACCAGAGCCAGTACGCCAACCAAGGCTACAACGAACTCGGCATGGTCACCGTCGAGTTCTCGCCCGTCGGTGGCGACGGCGGCGGTGGCGGCGGTGACGGCGGAACGCAGGGCGACGGCAATCAGACCGACGGAAACGAGACCGCCTGACGGGAACGAAACCATCTGACGGACTCGCTAACGAGAGCGGTAATCGTTACTCCGCAATTCGGTCGCCGTTTTTCGAAGCGCCCGGAACGGGAGTGAGTGCTAGACAGTCAAAAGAGTCTTCTCCGCGGTCGGCCCCGGCAATCGGTTACTCGCCGGTGCTGACGCCGGGACCGGTCCTGATTTCTACGCCGGGAATCTGGGTCGCGTTCAGTCCGACCCACTCGCCCGGACACTCCTCGACGCGGTTGGCGACGAACGGCGTCCCCAGCGGGACGGGCGAGTCCTGTTCGTCCACGTAGATGGTGTCGAGTTCGACGAGTCTGTTCGCGCGAACCACCGGTTGGGCACCGGAGAACATTGACCGCAAGTCCCCCGCCGCGCTCTCCCAATCGACGATGATACCCTCCCAGACGCCTACGTCGGTCGGCGGCCAGTCGGCGAACGCGCACCCCGCCACCTCGCTCACGTCCGAGTTCTCCTCGTCTCGGTCGGTCATGAGCAGTATCTTCTGTCTGGGTCCCCCTTCGAGGCGCTCGGGATAGTCCAAGACGACGCGTCTCGCCGTGCGCGCGGCGGACGGTTCGTCCTGCGACAACACGCCAGCCAGCCCCACCGGTGCGACCGCGCTCTTCTTCAGGAACTCCCGTCTGTCGATGTCCGTGTCGTGCATAGTAGATACCCCCGAAACCGTACCGGAGTCGTAGCCCGTGCGTCCACTGGTTGGTTCGTCGCGTCGCCGGTCCGCGTCGAGTAGGCCGACGGTTCGCCGGACGCGACCGGACTCTCCGCTCCGACTCCTCCCTGCGCGCCCAAAAGGCGTGTGGCCGACGCGTTCGGCGTCCGACCCGACGAACGGCCGAAGAATGAATTACTACTCTCGTACTCCTCTCGTACACGGATGTCTCAGGCCGAGAAACTCCGAGTGGGCGTCGTCGGCGGCGGCTACATCGGAACCACGGTGGGCGCACAGTTCAACACCGACCCGCGCTCGACGGTGACGGCGCTGGCGGACGTGAATCCCGAGACCAGACGCACCGCTGGCGAGAGTCTTTACGTCGGCGAGGGGTCTCAGTACGAGGAGTACCGCGAGATGTTCGACGCCGAACCGCTCGACGCGGTACTCGTCGCCACGCCTCACACGCTCCACTACGAGATGGTGACGGCGGCGCTCGACCGGGACCTCCACGTCTTCTGCGACAAGCCGCTGACGACCGACTTGGAGGAGGCCCGCGACCTCGCGGAGCGCGACGAGGAGACCGACCGAGTCCTGATGGTCGGCTACCAGCGCCACCTCAACCCGGCGTTCCAGACCGCCCGCGAGCGGTGGCAGGGGAGCGACGCCCCGAGCAGTGCGGACGCCGCGACCGGCACCGACGCCGCGAGCGGCGACTCGGACGCGGACGCCGGTTCGACCGCGGACGCGGCGTCGAACCCGGAACCGGACTTCGTGAGCGCCGAAATCACGCAGAACTGGATTTCCCGGTTCGAGGACACGTGGCGGACCGACCCGGACCTCTCGGGCGGCGGGAACCTCTACGACACCGGGAGCCACCTCGTGGACGCCGTGCTGTGGACCACCGGACTCGTCCCCGAGGAGGTCAGCGCCGAGATGGTGTTCGCCGACGACGAGGGCCGGGTGGACGAGCGCGCAATCCTGACCGTCGAGTTCAAGAACGGTGCCCACGGAACCATCTCGGTCCACAGCGACGCGCCCTGCGTCCGCGAACACATCCACGTCTGGGACGACGAGGGCGCGGTCTACCTCGAAGGCCGCCAGTGGGAGGAGCGCGAACTCGAACGCGTCGAGGCCGACAGCACGACGGTCATCCCCTACATCGACCGGAGCCAACAGCGCACGAAGGCCGAGGCGTTCCTCGATTGCATCGAGACCGGCGAGGAACCGCCCGCCACGGCCCGCGACGCGCTGGCCGTGACGGCGTTGACGGAAGCGGCCTACGAGTCGGCGCGGAGTGGGGAGAAGGTGGCAGTCGAACTGAATTGACCGAACGCCACGATTTTTATTCTGGACTGCTATAGAAAAGTTATGTTTGAACTGCTACGCGAATCAGGCGAAACCGTACTTGGTGGTGCTATTGCCGGTGTTGTTGCTACTGCAATCACTCAAAGCAGTAGTGAAATATCGGCTACTTTCTTGGCGATTACCGGGGTTGCGATGCTTGTATTTTATAAAGGATGGATGAAAATCCTTGACAGCAGATACTCAGAAGAAAATAGCAAAAGAGAAAACAAGATAGTTGAAAATGAAAGGAGAAAGGCCGACAAAAATTGGAAGTACACCTAATTTACTGTTCGATGTCTCCGACCACTTCCCGCACCGCGCGCTTCGCCTCGACCTTCCCGTCGAACCGCTCGCGCTCGCCGCGCACGTCCACCACGTCGTCGCGGACCTCGCCGTCCATCTCCTCGGGCACCGGCACGTCCAGTAGCGAGCAGGCCGTCGGCGCGAAGTCGGTGAGGTCCACCGTCACGCCGGTCTCGCTCTCGACGGGACCGCCCCACGCGTAGAAGATGCCGTGCATCTCGTGTTGGGAGGTGTGGGAACCGGTCTTGGGCGGGTCGGCGAACACGCGCTTGGTCTTCATCGTCTGGGGGTACTGAATCTGGTAGCCCGGCGCGGGCATGCAGACGAGGTCCGGGCGCGTCTCGTCGTACTCGTCGCCGTACACGTCCTCGCCGTACAGCACCGAGTCGATGACGCGCTCGCCGCGCTCGGGGTGTTCGATGGCCAGTAGCTCCTCGCGCAGGCTTTCGCGCACGTCGTCGTACATCTCGGGCGAAATCGCGCCCTCGTCGTGGTCGTCGGTGTTCAGATAGATTTGGCCGCCGCTGGCGACGGTGAACGCCGCGGTCCGACTCCAGTCGATGTCCTTCCGGGAGATGGTCAGCAGTTCCGCGAGGTCCGGGCCGGAGCCGTCGCCGCTGGTGCGGGCGACACCCATCTTGAGCTTCGAGAACAGGTTGAGTTCGCTCATCGCCGTCTCCACGGCGTCGTAGACGTGGTTGTAGCCGAACTGCTTGAGGCGGGTCCACGGCCGGTCTTCGAGTTCGAGGTAGCCCGCCTGATGGAGCCACGAGTTGAGGTTGATGGTCTGGTAGATGGGACCGTGGCCGTGGTCCGAGAGGACCATCATGGTGTCCTCGTCGTCCATGCGCTCCATGACCCAGCCCAAGAAGTCGTCGTAGAGTTCCAGCAGTTGGAGGGGCTTGTCGTCGTACCGCGCCGCAACGTCGGGGTCGTGCTTCGGATGAGTCTCGTCCAGCACGTGCCCGAGGACGTGCAACACGTTGTCGGGGCCGGAGAAGACCAGCGAGTAGAAGTCACAGCCGTACTCGTCCACGAGCATCTTGGCGACCTCGATGCGCTTTCGCTCGATTTCGAAGAAGGCGTCGAGGAGTCCGCCGAGGTTCTCCTCGTCGGTCCCGTCGTCGTAGCTCTCGTAGGGGTCCACGTCGTACTCGCCGACGCGCGATTCGATGTCCGCCTCCAACTGGTCGGGGAAGGCGTACGACCCCGACGAGGGCGTCGTGATGTTGTCCGAGATGTGGAACCCGGAGGTCCGCGACGGGGGATACCCCGGCATGACGTTCATCACGCCCGAGCGTCTGCCCTCGGCGTCCAGATACTCCCAGACGGGCACCGACTGCTCGCGGAGGGTGTCGGCGTTGACGAAGTTGGTGCCGTACCCGCCCTCCTCTTTGAGCATGAAGTTGTAGACGCCGTGGTTGCCGGGGTTGCGCCCCGTGGCGAACGAACTCCACGCTATCATCGAGAGGGGCGGGACCGTAGAGCGCGTCGTCCCATCGGTGCCCTCGCCGCGCATCCGCTCGAAGTTGGGGAGTCGTCCCGCGTCGATGCCTCTATCAACCAGTTCGGGCGGTACGCCGTCCAGCCCGAAGACGTAGACTGAGCCGTCGCTCATCGTCACTTTTCGAGGTACCCCAGTTGTTCGAGGCGGTCCTCCACCACGTCGTCGTCGGCGCTGTCGGCGGCCCCGCTGGCCGCGTCGCCGCGCTCGATTTCGGCGGCGGTCGATTCGAGGACGTACTCGGCGAGGTCGTCGGCGTCGTCGAACCCGTCGAGTTCGTCGGCGAGCAGTTCGTAGCGGTCGCTGAGGTTCGCGGGGAGTCGTATCGTAGACATGTTAGCTGTTGTCTCGGGGGGAAGTCGGTCGTCGTCGCTTCGCGAGTCGCGCCAGAAACGCCAGCACGGCGAGCCCGTGTTTGACCGGGTTGTGGGTCTGGCCTTCCAAATCGTCGTAGCGCGCGTCGATGGCGCGCTCGGCGATGGTCAGGTCCTCGCTGGTCGCGGAGTCTATCATCTCGCTCTCGACGCCCATGCCATCGGTCGTCAGCGAGAGGGTTTCGAGCGCCTCGGGGGAGAAGGCTCGATAGCCGCTCTGGGTGTCGGTCAGGTCCTCGCCGCCGGTCACGCGCGAGGTGCAGTAGTCGAGCAGGACCTGTCCCACCCGCCGGTAGGCGGGCGTCTCGTCGTCGGGGTCGTCGGCGAGGTACCGACTCCCGATGACCATGTCGGCGTTGTCGTCCACGACCGGTTCGGCCAGCGAGGGCACGTCGGCGGGGTCGTGCTGACCGTCGGCGTCCAGCAGGACCAGCGCGTCGCATTCGGCCTGCTGGGCGTGGTCGAACAGGGTCCGGACCGCGGCTCCCTTGCCCCGGTTTCGCTCGTGGCGCAACACCGTCACGTCGGCCTGTTCGGCGATTTCGGGAGTCCTGTCGGTACTGCCGTCGTCTACCACCACCACGTCGTCGGCCCACCGCTTGACCCCGAGGACGGTACTCCCGATACCGCTCTCCTCGTTGTACGCGGGGATGCCGACGACGACGTGGGCGCTGCCGAGACGTTGCTCGGCAGAGTGGGCGACTCCCTCGCCCTCGGCTACCTGTAAACTCATGATTCCTTCGGAGTATTCGTCCGTTTCTCGCCACTTTGTTCTCAAGCGCCTATATCGAGATAGCGGTAGGTTGCCCCGACTATAGGACCGCCGTACGGGGTTTACGCGGCGTATCGAGTGGTACACCGTGCCTAGGGTTCGGTCGAGCGACAGGTTCGACCGGAGCGGTTGGGACCGCCTACGACCGGGCGAGCAGGGAGTAGGCACCGGTTGGCGGGAATCAATGGAAACGCAGGATAAAGAGAAGGCAGAACTGGAACGAAATCCGAGCGAAGTAGCGAAAAATTACGACCGGACCGACTCGTAGACGCCCTCGATGCGCTCGGCCATCCGGTTCAAACTAACGTCCCGAATCGCCTCCCGACCGTCGGAGGGCCGGGGGTCGGCCAACACGTCGGCCAGCGCCGCGACCAGTTCGTCGTCGTCGTCCGAGACGGCGGACGGCGACACGCCGTCGAGTCTGTCGCGTACGTCGCCCACGTCGGCCGAGACGACCGGGAGGTTACAGCTCATCGCCTCCTTCACCGAGTTGGGCGACCCCTCCCGCTTCGAGGTCAACACGAGCGCGTCGGCGGCGTTCATGTACGTCGGGACCTCCTCGTGAGCCACGCCGTAGACGACTTGCAACTCCACGTCGGCGTCCACGCGCTCGCTCGCACGTTCGACTATGCGCCGCGCGCGAGGGTGGTCTTTCACGTCTTGGGAGGGCGGGTACGGGAACAGGACGTGGCGCGCGTCGGGGTTCCACCCGACCTCCTCGCGGGCCTCCTCCTCCGATTCCGGCGCGAACCGGTCCATGTCGATGCCGTGAGGGATGACGTGGCAGGGCTGGCCGAGTTCGCGGGCCATCTCGTCGGACATGACGATGGTCGCGTCGCAGTGGCGCGCACACCGCTTCGAGAGCCACCCGTACTCGCCCATCAGGTCGGTGCCCCACAGCGAGAGGACCACCGGAAGCCGCAGTTGGGCCAGCGCCATCGGCGCGGTCAGCCCGTAGTTCGCGTGAACGAGGTCGTAGCCGTTTTGCGCCTCGCTGACCACCTGCGGCACGAACTTGAGGTAGTCGCCGACCGTCCGTTCGGTCATGTCCTCGCGGGCCACGTGGTCGCCCGGCGGTTTCATCGTCGTGCAGTCGATGCCGCGCCGCTCCAATACCTTCTCCTGTTGCTCGAAGAACCGCGCGTCCTCGTTCGAGACGAGGTTGAGGACCTTCACCGTCGGTTTCCCTCCGTTCGGTCGCGGTCTCTCGCTCCGTCGCGGTCCCGCGCTCGCTCGTCTCGGGCCGCTCGTCGGGGCGGCGTCTCGTGGCGAGACCGGGTCTCCTCGCCGCCGTCGCTCCGGACCGCACCGAAGGGGAGCGCACGGTCGGCGTCCCTGTCGGCGCTCCGGGAGTCGAGTCCGGCCACGCGGTCGAGCGAGCGAGCGTCGAGACCGCCCGAGGAGGCCGCGCGTTCGGCCACCTCGACCACGACTTCGGTGAGGTTCACCTTGTCGTCGAGGTACTCCTCGCGGAGGGTCCGCCAGCGTTCGGCGGCCGTCTCGTCGCTCAGGATGTCGGTCGCGGCGTCCAGAACCGCGTCGAACTCCTTGAGGTTGTAGACCAGCCCCGCGCGTTCGAGGGCCACGAAGTTGCCCATGTCGTCGTCGCCGACGAAGGAGTTCGACCGAATCGCTGGCGTCCCGAGCAGGGCGGCCTCCGTCACCATCGTCTGGGTGTCCGCCACGAGGAGCGACGCCTCCGCGAGCGCGTCGTGCAGGAGCGCGGGGTGGAGGTCGAACGGTCTGGCGGGCGTCTCCTCGGTGTCCAACTCGCCGCCCTCGTCGGAGACGAAGACGGTCGCTCGCTCGGCCAGCCGCTCGATTAGCTCCCGGCGCTTCGCGGGCGTGAAGCCCGCTTGCCCCACGTCGTGGTGCGAGCCGAACGCGTTCAGGCGGACGATGGCGAACTCCTCGTCCGGGCCGACGCCGAGTTCGTCTCGGATGTCGCTCTGGCGCTGGTACTCGTCGGGGTGGAGGTAGGCACACTCCTTGAACCCGCGGAACTCGTAGTGGCTCTCGCCGAGGTCCTTCTCGAACGTGTGGGGCGTCAGCACGGCGTCGGCGAGGGGGACCGCGACGGCGTGGTCGAGGTCGGTGGTCTCCGAATCGTCCACGAGGACGACCGGCGCGCGGGCGACGGTGCCCGCGAGCGCGGCGAACGACCCGCGGCCGAAGACGCAGTCGGGGTCGAACCGCCGGGTCTCCAAGACGATTCTGGCGGCGTGCTTGGGTAGTTCCGAGGCCAGCGAGAACTTGTCGGTGCCGACTCGCCCGTAGGACTCGTAGGGAACGTCGTAGTGGTCGAGGAGCGCCACGGTGCAACCGTAGTCCCGCGCGAGGACTAGCGCGTCGTGACCTCGCTCCCGGAGCGTCGTGACTGCGCGCCTGTACTGGTGGACCTGCGCCGGTGTGTTCGTGAAGAACAGATACTTCATGGTGGTGTCTCCGCCGGACCGGACTCCGGCAGTCGTACCGACTCGTAGCCGCGGGACGGCCATTGTTATACGGTGCCTGAAACGTTGGACGACGGCTACACCCCGACGAGAACGCCGAAATCGTCCGTGCGGATTACTATCATACTAGCTGACAGCTTCGTAAGATACCACCCAAAGTTGAGGGTTTGGGGCAAAATACTGAATTAAGCGGCCACCAAGCTTATAATTACAGGGGAACTATCGGCTATCGTAACTCATGCACGACCTGACTGGTTTCCAGCGGGACCTGTTGTACGTCATCGCGGGGAAAGACGAACCGCACGGCCTCGCCATCAAGGAAGAACTCGAATCGTACTACGAGAAAGAGATTCACCACGGCCGTCTGTACCCGAACCTCGACACGCTCGTGGACAAAGGTCTCGTGGACAAAGGTCAGCGCGACCGGCGCACCAACTACTACGCGCTCACCGACCGCGGGAGCCGCGAAATCGAGGCCCGCCGCGAGTGGGAGACCGAACACCTCGGCGAGAAGTCCTCCGTCACCGCGTAACCCCATCTCCCGACCCGACTCCCGATTCGCCCTTCACGCAGTCTCTATCTCGAACTCCTCGAAAGTCCGCTCGATAGTCCGGTACTCCTTCTCGTCGGCCGCCCGGCCCGAGCGCGTCACTCGGTCCGGACGACGACGGTGTCGGCCGCCGCGTCGCCGAGTCGCTGTGCGCGGTCGGTCGCCAGCATCACGACGAACCCGAGCGCGTAGCAGACGAGGAGGTCCAGCGGCCGGAGCAGGTTCCGCACGAGGACCGCGCGCCGGGAGACCGGCGACCCGTCGCCCGCGACGACGACCAACCCGAGCAACCACTTGCCGGGCGTGCGACCGAGCGTCGCCTCGAAGACGAGGTAGTACAGCGGCGGAGCGACGACCAACCCGACGACGACCGAGGCGGTGATGGCCGAGTCGCCGACCGCGAGAAAGCCCGCGCCGCCGACGACCACCGCCCCGACGACGCCGAACGCCAATCCGCCGACGACGCTCGCGACGGCCGCGCCGCCGAGGTCCACGATGGCGGCGACTATCCGCCTGCCGAACACCGCCGTCTCGGTGCCCCGTGCCGGTTCGGGGCGGCGGAGTCCGAACGCGGTGGTCAGCCACCCGAGCGGGGACGACCCCCCGAACTCCTCGGGGTCCGGGTCGTCGGTTACGTCGTCCGAGCGTCTGAGCCACCGGGAGACGTGGACTCGGGAGACGGCGAGGTCGGCGTCCGCCGCGAGACCGGCGAGGCCCGCGACGTGGGCTTTCCCCGTGACGAGGCAGGCCCGGTCGTACCCTTCTCGGCCGGAGATAGTCGAGATGCGCTCTAGCATGTGCGAATTCCGGTACTCGTTGAGGAGGCCCGCCGACGCCGCGTAGAAGACCAGTACCCCGGCGACGGGAAAGATGGAGACGAGACCGTTCGCCGCCGCGAGGGCGAACGGCCCCACCGTCGCGGGAATCGCGGCGACGAGCCAGAGGCGGCGGTCGAGCCACTTGGTCAGAAGCGTCGCACCGACCGAGAAGACGAGGAGACCCGCCAACGCCGCGAAGGCGGTCCCGAAGGCGTACGCCAGCGCCGCGAGCGCGGCCCAGTTGGCCAGTATCCAGCGCGGTCCCGCCCGACTCATGTAGAGAACCGGGTGGTCGTCCACTTCGTGAACCGGGAGGCCCCGGTCGGCGGCGACCCGGCGGACGGCGATGGCTTCGGCCTCGTCGTACTCCCGGTGCAGGAGAACGTACAGCGGTACGAACGCGACGAGCTGGACGAACATCCCGAGGAGGAACGTCGGCGTGCGGGCGGCCACGCGGCCGAACGTCCGGAGCGTTATCTCGGTCTCGGGTCGTTCGATGAACAGCGCGTCGGCGTCGGCGGCGAACTCGTCCAACTCCGCCCGGACCTTCGCCGGACGGTCGGCGTGGATGACGCCGAAGAGGCTGAGCGACGGGGATGGCATTCGACCGGGACTGTCAGTGCGACGACCGAAAACCTATCGACTCCGCGGTGAGGGCGGTCGGACTCAACCGCCAGCCGTCAGACCCCGAACCGACCGCGGAGGAACGACGCGCCGGTCCGGAGCCGAGAGGGGCGCTCGATTCGGACCATCTCCTCGTCGGTCAACTCGAAGTCGAACACTTCCAGATTCTCCCGGAGGTGGCGTTCGCTGGTGGACTTGGGGATGGCGACGACGCCCTCCTGCTGGACGACCCACCGGAGCGCGATTTGGGCGGGCGACTTGCCGTAGACCACGCCGAGTTCCCGAAGCACGTCGTCGTGGAGGACGCCGCCGTGGGCCAGCGGACTGTAGGCGGTCACCAGCACGTCGTGAGCGCGGCAGTACGCCCGGAGGTCGCGCTGTGGCTGGTAGGGGTGAAACTGCACTTGGTCGGTGAAGATGGGCGCGTCGGCGGCCGCCTGCGCGGTCCGCAACTGCTCGACGGAGAAGTTGCTCACCCCGATGTGCCGGGCGAACCCGGCGTCGATGCAGTCCTCCAACCCGGCCATCACCTCGGCGGTGGACGCGAGGGGATTCGGCCAGTGGATGAGGAGCAAATCGACCTGCTCGACGCCCAACTGCGCCAGACTCGACGCCGCGGAGCGCCGGATGGCGTCCCTGTCGAGGTGGCCGGGCCAGATCTTCGTCGTCAGGAACACCTCCTCGCGCTCGACCGACGACTCGGCGATGGCCCGCCCGACCTGTCGCTCGTTGTCGTACGCTTGGGCGGTATCGACGTGGCGGTAGCCCAGTTCCAGCGCGGTCTCGACGGTCCGGCGACAGGTCTCGCCCTGTAGCCGCCACGTTCCGAGGCCGATTTTGGGGACCTCCTCGTCCCCGACGGTTTCGTACTCCATGCCTCCCGAGAGGGTGGGCACGGGCATAGAGGTGTGGGCGATTCGGGTCGGCGGGACTCGGTGTAGCAGGATTCGGAATGGTGGGACACGGAATAGCGGGATAATCTCGGGTTCCCCCACTGTGGTCGGCGCGTGCAGGCGCGGCCCGGAGTGGCCGCGCCTTCTCGCGCGAGGGCTGAGTAGCGCACGTCGGAGCGAAGCGGAGACGAGCAACGCAAGCGGTTGGGGAGGCGTGAGGTTCGCCGTAGCAGTGCTGTTGCGGTTCGAGAGGTGTCGGCGATAGCCAGCGTTGTGGTCGCAGTGCGGTCGAGGGTAGCGGTGCGGTCGCCGTACGGTGACTCCTCGGCGTCGGCATCGGCTCGCCGTCCGGTCGCGGTGCCGTGCGGTCGCAATCCTGTGCCGTTATTAGATAAAAAAGACATAGCAACGTCAAAGAAATCTACAGTTATGCTAAAGATTGATAGAAACACGTCAAAAGCGCGTCGAACCGCTCACTCGTCGTCGGAGAGAACCACCGTCACTTCGTCGCCGTGGTCCAAGTCGGCGTCGTCCAGCAGTCTGAGGAGGGTCACGTCCTCGCCGCCGTCCACGACGCGGGCGCGGACCGACTCGCCGGTCTCGTCCGAGGAGAGCGCGTCGAGGCGGCCGAGGACCGCCCGGCGGAATCGTTCGCTATCCTGCACCGCGTCGTGGTCGGCCGCCACCGACTCGCCGAGGAGGGACCCGTCGCCGCCGGTCTCCTCGCCGCTGGTCTCCTCGCCGCCGGTGGCGGCGTCGGCTCCGGTCCCGGACTCGGCCGCCGCGTCACTCCCGGCGCGGGCCGCCGCTCCGGTCTCGGATTCGGTCGCCGCGTGGGTCCCGGACTCGTCGCCGGTCGCACGCTCCGCCGCGGTCGCACCGTCCGCCGAGGAGGCCGCGACCGCGGTTCCGTCGGGCGAGTTCGCGCCGTCGGCGGTCGCCGACGGGGCGGTGGCCTCGCTCGCGCCGAACCGGTCGTCGAGGCGTTCGACGCCGACGCCCTCCGCTTGGAGGTCCGGGTCGTCGGCACGGACGATTTCGGGGAGTTGCCGCTCGCCGTCCGCGACGAGGTCGCCCAAGCGGGCACCGTTGGTCTGCCAGTCCTGCGCGCGGATGGACTGGACCGCGGTGTCGCTCAACCACGGCGGCGGCGACCAGCGGCCGTTCTCGTAGAGGGTCTGCTCGCGGTCGTCGTCGCTGGCCCAGACGAACCGCTCGTCGTAGCGCCCCCGGAAGTTCCGGAGCGCGCGCCGCGGCCCGTGGCCCGCGACGACGTGGATGGGGTTCAGCGCCGACACCACGTCGTCGATGACTGACATCGAGGGGTGGTTGACGATTTCGTAGTCGTAGACGGTGCAGGAGGCGGTCTCGACGGGGTTGGTCGCGCCCGCCGTCAACTGGACGAGCGTGGCCGACGAGTCGTCCTCGATGGTTTTGAACAGGCGACGCGCGCTCCCTTCGGTCGGGACCTCCGGTCCGGCGAAGGTGACGGTGCCGCGTTCGAGGAGTTCGTCGGGCGACTCGAAGACCGGGACCGCCTCGACGTTCGGCACGTCGTAGCCGAAGTCGGCGTAGAGTTTCGCGGCCTGCCCGGCCAGCGTCACCGGGACCGACTCGCCGACCTCCTCGCCGAGGTAGCCGAGCAGGTAGGCGTAGTGGACCGCGGTGAGCGCGCTGGCGGTGACGACGGTGCGGGACCCGGCCTGCGAGCGTTCGAAGAGCGTGAACAGCGAGTCGGTCAGGGTCTCCTCGAAGTCGTCGGTCGTGGAGACGTTGACGAACAGCGCGTCGATATCGACGGGGAGGTCCGACTGGAAGCCGCGATAGCCCGCCGCGCGGCGCATCGTGAAGTCGCCGGTGAACAGGAGGTGGTTGGCCCGCGACCCGTCGTGGAACCGGACGACGAATCCGGCCGCGCCGGGCGTGTGACCCGCCGGAACCGGCGCGACTTCCACTTCGGGGACGATGGTCTCCCAGTCGTCGAGCGGTTCGATGGCGTCGGCGACCGAATCGGTCGCGCCGATTTCGTAGTTCTTCTCGCCTTCGGTCAGTACGTTTTCGAGGACGTTCGCGGTCGCTTCGGCGGTGTAAACCGGCGCGCCGTCCCGGAGCGAATCGGCCAGCGAGGCGTAGTGGTCGAGGTGAGCGTGAGTCAACAGGACCGCCGCGAGATACTCGTCGTCCGCCAGAAGCGAGTCCAGATCGACGCCGACGCCGGAGTCCACGAGGAGACAGGGCGTCCGGTCGAGCGTCGCGTCCGTAAAGCGAAGGAGATACGAACCGCCGCCGGTCGCGGGGTTCGCGTGCTGATAACTGAGGTTCATCCGTAGTGGCTTCGACCGTCACCCCTCTCTGTTCCGACACGCATCATGCTGTAGCAATTAACCTCCGGGAACGTAAGTCCTTTTGTTAAACCCTTGGCCAGTAAGGGTGACTTATATATGAAACACGATATTCGCCGGAACTCGTCGCGCTCCTCTCTCGTCACGCGATTGGCGTCTGACACGTGCCGGACCGCTACTGCTCGCGGTCGTACGACGTGACCCGGCCCCACGAACTCTTCTTGCCCCACAGCCCCGACCGCATGCACTCCAACTCGACTATCTGGGAGTTGTCCACGAAGAGGTTGACCTCCGGGCCGAAGTTCTTGATGTACCACTCGAACACCTCGGGGTCCGCCGCCTCGAACACGCAGTTCTCGACGCCGACCTCGTTGGCTATCTCGAAGGCCACGTCGGTCCGCCACTCGCGGACGCGCTCGGTGATGCCCTCCGACTCGACCATTATCTTGTAGGCTCCCGCGTCGAGGTGGCGCTCGGCCTCCCGAACCGCGCTCGCGGGGTCGATGGCCTCCTCGCTCTCTAGCTCCTCGACCGACGAGGCCCCGCCAGCGCCGAACTGGACGTTTATCTCGGGCTTGGGCTTGAGGCCCTTCTCTTGGACCATCTCGGTCAGCGCCACCAAATCGTCGGTGTCGATGGCGACGAACCCCGACGAAATCTCCACGATGTCGAAGCCCAGATTTCCGGCCTCCTCGACGTACTGCTCGACTTTGTCGTGGTCCTTGACGAGGACGTTCTCCACGAACCCGCCGGTCGAGACCTGTACGTCGTGGTCGTGACAGATGCCGATTAGCTCCTCGACGGCCTCCTCGGGCATCAGCGCGAACGACCCGCCCGAGAACTTGTAGATATCGACGTACTCGCCCATCGTGTCGAGGATGTCTTGTAACTCCCGCGGTCCCATCGGGTCGTAGTACGGCCCCCGAATCTCGGTGATGCCCTTCTCCCGCGGTTTCGATTCGCGCTCGTTGACGTGCAGAAAGTCGAATGCTCTGTCCATCCCAATCTCCCGTCCGGGGTACGACGAACCCGCACTTTACTGTTGGCCAGCGGGAGAACGGCGGGCGCTCCTCGGCGTCGTTCGCCCCCAGAACCCAACTGCCTCGACTTCCTATTGGACGTATGACCTACCAAACGACGGTCGGCTGGTCGCTCCTCTCGTCGGGCATCGTCACGCTCATGCTGAAGGTACTGCCGTGGGACTCGCTGTACTGGGGCCTCCTGTTCATCCTCCTCGGCATCGCGACGCTGTACGTCCGCCAGTAGGAACCGAGCGAACCCCCTACTCCACGTAGACCCGAGTCACGTGGCCGCCACAGCCACACTGCTCGACGTACTCCCACGAGAGGTCCGTCCCGGAGAGTTGCCCGCCGAACCCCTCCGAGAGCGCGTCGTAGAGGTACGTCTCAGGGTGGCCGTGGTCGCCGTGCGTGACGAGGTTGACGTGGTTGCCCTCGGCGGTGTGTTCGACCGCCTGCCGGGCCTGCTCGACCACGAGGTCCCGGCTCTCGGCGTGGTGAGGCTGTTCGAGATTCGCCGACCACGAGTTGTCGTGAACGCGGTCGGTGATGGGTTCCACGTCGTCGGCGAGGTCCACGTCGTGGTTCCGGTCCTCGGTGGCGGTGTCACTGCTCATACTTCGAACGACGAGTCTCCCGCGAGAAGGAGTTACCCCGAACGTGTTCGGCTTCAGTCGAGGAGGTCCACCAACTCGGACACGTCGCGGTCCTCCAACTGCAACACGGTCTCGACTATCTCGTCGCGGCGCGCCTCGTCGTAGCGTTCTCCGGCGGTCTCGTGGAACTTGCGCTCGATTGCGTCCCACGACATCGAGTCGTTGGGGTGGCCCTCGAACCCGTCTTTCTCGATGCGGTAGACCGTTCCGTCGTCGGTCTCGACCGTGACGTGGGCGGGCATCTCGCCGTTCTCGAAGCGTTCGGTGAGTTCCGGGTCCTCCTCGACCTCGACGGTTCTGAGCAGTTCCTGTACGTCCGACCGGCGGATGCGCTCGGGGTCGTACTGGTCGTTGCCCATCTCGCGGTCGAGGAGCGCCGCCGCGAGCATGTAGGGGAGCGAGTGGTCGGCTTGGGCCTTCGTCTCGACCTCGTAGCGACTCCCCTCGCCGCCGCCGATGATGAGTTTCGCGCCAGCGAACGTGTCGAGGTGGATGCGCGCGACCGATGCGGGGTCGATGGACTCGCGCTCGGCGAGTTCGATGATGCCCTCCACCGCCGACTGGGCGTACGTCTCGGCGACGTACTTCTTCGTCATCACGTCGTGGACGCGCTCGGCGGGCGAGAAGTCGGCCTCGAACTCCCCGGAGACGACTTGTTTCCACCCCTTCTGGCCCTCGAAGAGGTTCTTCGGGCCGTCCATGCCGTGCTTGGCGAGGAACGCCGAGTAGACCGCGTTCCGGGCGGCGTTGGCCGACGCGACGCCCTTCCACTCCGAGATGCCTTCGGTACGGGTCACGCGGAGGGCGTTGTGCGCGGTGCCCGCGATGCCGACCGCCGACCGCAACTGCTCGCGGTCGAGACCGAGAATCGTCCCCGCCCCGGTCGCGGCGGAGACGACGGTGTGGGTCACGTGGTCCCACCCGCGCTCGCGGACCGGCGCGTTCCACGCGAGTTCGGCCTGCACCTCGTAGGCCACGCCGACCGCCGCGAGTAACTCCTCGCCCGAGGCGTCGGCGTACTCCCCGCAGGCGACGATTCCGGCCACGTTGTCGCTCGGGTGGGGCGTCTCGCCGGGCGCGAGAAACGAGTCCATGTAGTCGAGATAGCGCACCAGCGTCGTGTTGTACATCGTCGCGTCGGGCGGCGAGGCGGTCGTCGCCCCGGAACTACCTGCACCGCCCCACAGCGTGCATCCCTCGCCGCCGAACTCGGCCACCGTGTCGCCGACGACGCCGACCGGTTGCTCGTCCATCGCCGCGATTGCGATACCGAGCGAGTCCACGATTCGCTTCTTTAGCTCGTCTGCCGTGTCGTCGCTCAGGTCCGCGAAGTCGAGACCGAGCGCGAAGTCGGCGATGTCTGCGGTCGTGGTCATAGGTGACATCCGGCGACCGCGAGCAAAAAACGGCGCGTGCGTTCAGGTGGAAATCGGAGTCGAAGGTGGAGTAACCTCGGATTACGGCGGCGGTGAGTTCCGGCGAGAGACCGGGAATCCGGCGGCGAGCGCGACCGCAGGTGTCGTCCACGTTCGGAACCGCGTCCCGCGGGACGACCTGTCGCACGTCCATGAGAGTCGGCTCCGAGCGGAACGCAGAAATCCTACCCGTCCCAGTAGATGCTCGCCTCGCCGTCCTCGCCCTCGTCGGCCCGACCGTCGCCGTCCGCGCGGGTCATCGCCGCCAACTTCTCGCGGTTGACGTGTTCCACGATGTCCAGCGCCTCGTCCATCCACGCGTAGAGGCCGACCGTGAGTCGCTTGCGGACCTCCTCGACCGGCACCGGCGAGTAGACGTTGACGTACCCGCCGTCGGTGAGGAGTCGCTGGCGCTTGTCGAGGACGCCCACGTCGGTCAGGTGGTTCACCTGTCGGCCGACCGTGCTGCGGTCGATACCGAGTCGCTCGGCCAGTTCCGCCGCGGTCGATTCGCCCTCCTCCATCAGGCAGAGACAGACCTTCAGACCGGTCTCGGAGATGCCGAACACCTCCCGGAGGACGACCGCGAGGTCGGGATGCTCGACCGGTTCGGCTTCGACGGACTCCATCGACTCGCCGCAACACGCGGTCGCGTCGCCGAACGAAACCCCGCCGCACTCGCCGCACTCGTACACCTCGCGGGGCGTGGCACGTTCACTCATGATTCCCGGTTGGACGCGACGGCACAAGACCGTTCGGTGAGTCCCGAGTTACGCGGTTACGAGTCGGTAACTCGCGGCCTTCTACGTCCCGCGCGAGAACGAAGCGGAGAGAGCGACGAAGACTCCTCGGTCGTCAGCGCCGCCGGACGACGAACGCCGCGCCAGCCAGCAGGACCGCCGCGAGCGCGACGAGCGCGGCACCGACGCCGAATCCGGGGGCGGGGGCGGTCCCCGCCTCGGCGACGGTCGTCGTGTCGTCGGCGACGGCCGCTTCGGTTTCTGTCGCGGTCTCCTCGGTCGTCGTCTCACCGTCGGCTTCGGTCGTCTCCGCGCCGCCAGCACCCTCCGCGGTCGTGGTCTCTTCGGCCGCGGTCTCGGTCTCCATCTCGGTCGTCGTCTCTTCGGCCGCCGTCTCCTCGGCCGTCGTCGTGGTCTCGTCGGCGGCACCGGTGTCTTGGTCGCCCGCTTCGCCGTCGGCCGCGCCGCCCGCTTGGCCGGTGGCCTCACCGCCGACGACGCCGGTCACGCGGGCCCGCGGTTCGTCGATGGTCATCGTGACGCTCGTGTTCGTCGGCACGTCCGAGAAGTCGAACGTCGCTTCCCACGTGCCCTCCTCGGAGACGGTCGCGGTCTGGCGCTTGAGGAACGGGTTCCGGCCGGTGTTGAACGCCTCGATGTTCAGCTCCGTGCCGGGCGCGAGCGTGCTGGTGCCCGAGACGGTCGCGTCGCTCGACGCCGGGACTTGGACCGGCTGGTCGAACGAGGTCGAGCGGTTGACCACCGTGAAGTTGCTCACGAGCGAAGTCCCGTTGCCCTCCTCGACGTAGGGGTTGGCCGACGAAATCGTGAAGTTGGCGCTGTACTGCGCGCCCTCCTCCAGCCTGTCGGAGTCGATGACGAGGAAGAACTGGTTGCCAGACTCGTCCACGACGAGTCGCCCCCGATTCAGCGGCACCTCGGTCGGCGGCACGTTCAGTCCGCCGGTGTTCGTCAGAGTCATCGAGACGCCGGTCTGGTTGTTGTTCAGGTCCGACATGTTCTGCACGTAGCCGTAGAGACCGGACGCCTGCACTTGGACGATGGCCCAGTCTTGGAACGCGATGTCACTGTCTTGGGCCGCGACTTCACCGATCTGGGCCGCGGTGTTCACGTTCGTCCGGTCGGGAGCGGTCCACGTCTGGATGCCCTCCGTCGAGCGTTCGGTCAGGAGGATGGACCCGACCGCGGTGCGGGACGCGCCCACGGTCAACTGAATCGGATACGTCGCCGCGTCGAGGCGGCCCGGAATCGGGTTGGTCTCCAACTGGAAGTCGGTGTAGCTGTCCTCGCCGACGACCGAGATGCCCGGCGAGTCGGGCGAGATGCCCGCGCGGAACGTGTTCATCTCGACGGTCGCGGTGCCGTCGCCGTTCTCGTCCACGACGGTGAACCGCGAGAGGTAGTTGACCTGCCGGGACCCGAGTTGGACGATGGCGCTATCGGTCCCGTCGAAGGTGACGTTGAACCGAACCACGTCGCCGCGCTCCTCGGTGTAGGTCGCGTTACCGAGCGACGCGGTGCCGTCGACGGGTTCCGAGACCGTCACGCTCGCGGTGTCCTGTGCGGTGCCGTCGGCCGTCACGACTCGAACGTCGTACGTGCCGGGTTCGACGCCCGAGAAGTTGGCCTCGTAGAAGGCGTTGCCGCCTGCCTCGCGCGTGGCGACCGCCCGGCCGTCACGGACCTCGACCGACTCGAAAACGTCGGCGAGTTGTTGATTGCTCAGGTTCTCGGAGAACAGATAGAAGCCGTAACCCGCCCGGTTGGACTGCAAGCGGAGGTCGGTCAGCGCGTCGGTGCTGTCGTCGTTCAGCACGGTACGGTCGGCGAAGGAGGCGTTCAGCGTCTGGTTGGCGATTTCGAAGCTCGCCTCGCCGACGCTCCCGGTCCCCTGCACGCTCCCGTTCTGGAGGACGACGGGCTCATCGTCCTCGTTCACGACGACGAACTGGCCGTCGAGATTGCTCGTGCTGAAGATGGCCGACCCGGAGCCGTCCAGCAGGACCTCGGTCTCCAGCGACCCGACCTCGCCGTTCTGGACGCGCCGGACCGCCCAGACCTCGCCCGAGTTGGTCTGGTTCGCCGAGAACTGGAGGAACTGGCCCTGCCAGAAGGTTTCGCCGGAATCGACGGCCGAGAACTCCTCGCCGTCGTCTTGGGCTTGATACGCCGTCTCTGCTCCCGTCACTGCGCCACCGGTCACGCCCGCCGTCACCGCGCTGACGACGAGCAGTGCTGTCAGCAGTACACTCTTGCGTGTTCGTGTCATGATTTCCCCATCTGCCCCCTCCCGCACAATCGCTTCTCGAACGGTCGTGCGGGCGTTCGTCGGACGTTCGGCGAATTCCGGTAAGTATCTTGTGACGGTAGGCTTCGCTTGCGCCGGGATAAAGAGAGCCTAGCCCGGCGAACGCGCCACAACCGCCCGCCGAAACGGTCACTCCGCTCACGGCTTCGGGGCGTCGCTCGGACTCCGAACGGTTCGCTCCGACGCCGACCGCGGCTTTTTCCGGCCCAATCCGGGCTTTCCGGACCGTTTCGATGGTCGGCGAGAGACGACGCAATCGGAATCCGACCCGTCGAACGGGAATATAAATACCGACCCGCCAAACTCCCGGACGTGTCTCGATTCAGGAACGTCGCTCGCGTCTCGGGTCTCGCCGCGCCGGTCGTCACGCTCGGCGCGATACTCCTCGCCACGCTCGTCTCGCCGTCGTTCTCGTGGGCCGACAGCGCGCTCTCGGACCTCGGCCGGGCCGGGGCGGGGACCGTACCGATTTTCAACGGCGGGCTGATTCTCGGTGCCCTCCTCGCGCTCCCGTACGTCGCGGGGGTCGCGCTCGCGGCCGAGCGACTCCTGACCCGACTCGGGACCGCGACGTTCGGACTCGCCGCGGTCTCGATGGGACTGGTCGGCGTCTTCCCGAGTGGGACCGCCTACCACGCGCCCGCCGCAATCTCGCTGTATCTCTGCGTGACCTACGGGCTGTTCCTGTACGGTTCCGGACTCGTCCGGGCCGGTCCGAGGAGTCCCGTCCCCGAGCGTGGTGACGACACCACGCTCGGACTCGTCGCCATCTGGCTCGGCGTCGCCCACGTCACCTCGTGGCTGGCGTGGGCCGCGGGCCTGCGCGTCGGTCCCGGACTGGCGATTCCCGAGACCGTCGGCGCGGCAATCTTCGTCGCGTGGATTCGGCTGTCGTGGCCGCTGGTGACGGCAGAGACGGCGTAGAGCAGTGAGTTCCGTTTCGAGGAGTCTCCCGGAGCGTCGCCCTGACGCCGACCGGGGACCGGCAATCGCTGGCCAGCCCGCTCGTGTAAATCGAGAAATGTTTATTGTCGAGCAGTAGGGAGAGGTCGGTAGATGATTCGCTCGGAACTACGGGAACTGCTCGAAAGGGAGACCGGACTCCTGCTCCTGATCGCGGGAGGAGTCCTCTCGGTCCAGATCGCGGTCGGTGCGCTTCCGGATTTCGTCGGGGTCACCGTCCGACCGGGACTGCCCGAGTGGGCTGGCGTCGTCGTCTCTATCGGACAGTTCGCACTCGTCGGCTTCGGACTCGGACTCCCGTTCGTCGCGTTGTTCGGCCTGTATCACCGCCTGCGTTCCGAGGCTCCTCGGCTGGCAGTCGCGGGTGGCGCGCTGATGACCCTCGCGCCGATTCTGTTTTTCGGCGGTCTCCTGAGCGCGCTCCTCGCTCCGCTCCCCGACTCGCCGTCTCTACTCTTTCTCGGTCCGTTACCGTACGTCGTGGGGACTGCGTTGTTCGGACTGGCCTTCCTCCGGCGAGACGGTTCCGTCTCCTCGGTCGGGATTCCGGTACTCGTCTTCTCGGCGACGTGGATTCTGGCGTACGCCCTCGGTCTGCGACACGGGGAGCTTCCGGGATGGATGCCGTTCGTGGAACTCCTCGCCGTCTCCCTCGTCGCGATGGGATATCTACTCTCCGGTAACTCGACCGCCCGGAACGACGGTGTTCCCGCTCGTAGCTGACCGTCCGCGGTCGTACTTCGCGAGCGAATTTTCCGGCTCAGTTCGCCAGCGTCGTGAACCGATTGACGCCCTCGTCGGTCCCGGCCACGATTACGTCGTCGTCGCGCCGGAACCGGAAGTCGGGGCCGACCTCGGTCAGAATCGTCCCGTTTCGCTCGACGGCGACGACCGTACAGCCGGTCCGGGCGCGCACGTCGGCCTCCGCGAGGGTCTGGCCCGCGAACTCCGGCGCGGTCGTCCGGACGATTTCGACCTGCTTGTCCATCGAGATGACCTCCTCGCGTTCGAGGATGGTCGAGGCGAGCATCCGACCGGAGACAGTGGCCAGCGCCAGCACGTAGTCCGCGCCAGCGCGGTAGATTTTCTGGACGTTCTCGGTCTCCTCGGCGCGGGCCAACACCTCGATGCCGGGGTTGAGGTCCCGCGCGACCAGCGTGCCGAAGCCCGTGAGCGTGTCGTCGGCGATGGTGAACACGACCGTCCGGGCCTCCTCGATTCCGGCCTCCTCCAAGGTCTCGGGTTCGGTCGTGTCGCCCACCACGTCCACGCCGGGTTTGTCTTCGATGTCCACCACGGTGTAAGGGATGTTCGAGGAGGCCAGCGCGTCGGTGACGGTCGAACCCACTTCGCCGTGGCCGACGACGAGGACCGTGCCCCGTCGGGGTCGGTGGGCCTGCGACCGGGTGAGCTTCTTCAGGCGTTCGAGTTGGACCTGTCGCCCGGTGACCAGCAGGACCGTCCCGGCGGTCAGTTCCACGTCGGGCGACAGCGGCGTGTCGAACTCCCCCTGTACCCACGCGCCGATGACGTTCGCGCCCGACCGCTCGCGGATGCCGCTCTCGGCGAGGGTGTGGCCGACCAACTCGCTCCCGCGCTGGATGGACAGCTCCGCGATTTCGAAGTCCTCGCCGATTTCGACCGCGCTCCCCAGTTCCGTCGAGACGGCGGTCGTCACCTTGTCCGCCAGACTCTCGCCGACGAGTCGGCGGGGCGACAGCACTTCGTCCACGCCCGCGAGTTCGTGGTACGTCTCGTGTTCGGGTTCCTCCACGACGCTGACGACGCGCGCGTCGGCCTCGGCCTCGCGGGCGGTCAGGACGATGCTCACGTCCACCTCGTCGCTGGCGTCGGCGACCAGCGCGGTCGCTCCGGCCAAGTTCGCGGCGTTCAGCGTCTCGACGGACTCGGGGTCGCCGTGAATCACCGAGTGGCCCGACTCGTAGAGTTCGAGGGCCTCCTCGCGGTCGGGTTCCACGATGACGTACTCCACGTCCCACGACTCCAGCTCCGAGATTAGCGCCTCGGCCCGCGGCGAGTGCGTGCAGATGATGACGTGGTCTTCGAGGTCTTCGACCGCGGTCGGGATGGTGGTCGAGAGGGCCTCCTCGAACAGCGGCACGACGAACACCGGAAGCGCCATGAAGATGAGTAAGACGCCCGTCAAGTCCATCACCATGACGAAGACGTTCATCTCCAGCGTCTCCCACCCCGCGTCCGAGCCGTACCCTGTCGTCGTGAACGTCTCGATGACCACCTGTAACGACCTGTAGAAGGGCTGGTGGTGGTCCTCGTAGACGGACATCCCGTAGTCGTACGCCATCGCGAAGGTGAGGATGACGACGGCCAGCGTCGAGAGGTAGTAGACGGTCCGGCGCTTCCACGTGTCCATTCAGTGGTGGTTTTCGCCGGATGCTATATTGGGCTTGGGGTCCGCGGCCGTCACTTCCCCGAGAGAGTGTCGGTAACTCCCCGAATGAATTGCGACTCCTCGTTCGATGAGTCGCGACTACTCCCTCGACCGGAACCGTCCGAGGACGGACATGATTTGGTCGAACGACGAACTCGTCAGGACGCCCAAGGCGGTGTCTCCCTTCTCGTAGACCGCGAGGAGTCGCTCGACTTTCTCTAAGTCGCGGTCCGCGCGTTCCGAATCGGCCTCCCGGAGCGTCTGGGCCGCCTCGTCGAGCGCCCGCGTCATGATTTTCACTTCGCTTCGGACCTCTTGGTTGAGCAACTGCTGGAAGACGTACCAGAAGTCGGTATCGGCCTCGAAGTAAGCCTTCTTCCCCTCGCCGGGAATCGACCGGCGGTGGACGAAGTGGTACCGCTCCAGTGCGGACATCGCGGTGCTGACCGTGGACTTGGCGTAGTCGCTCTCGGCCACCAACTCGTCCAGCGACAGCGGCTCCTCGGCGAAGTAGAGCAGTCCGTAGAGGCGGCCGTAACTGGGCTTGATACCGTAGACTTCCGCGGCGCGGGCCATCGCTTCCACGACCTCCTCGCGCGCTCGTTCGGTCGCGTCCGAGTCGGCAGGAGTGCCCGACTCAGTTCCGGTGTTCGCTTCCGGGGCGGTGTCGGACGGGCCGTCGGTCTCGGCGGCGTCTCCGTCGGAGTCTGTCATCGCTCGACCTTACGTCACCGAAACCAATAAATCGCGTCATACGGAATATTCGGTATATGTCGAATATAGAAAAACGAGTTCGGGACGGCACCGAGACGCCCGACGACGACCGATTGCCAGCCGAAGTCGTCGTTCGCGGGCGGAACCTGACCAAGACCTACGACTCGCCGCTCCCGTTCACCCGTGCGGTCGAGGTCCTGAGCGGCGCGGACCTCGACGTTCGCGCTGGCGAGATTCTTGGCATCGTCGGCGAGAACGGGTCGGGCAAGTCCACGCTGATGAAGACGCTCGTCGGCGCGCTCGAACCGGACGACGGCGAGGTCGTCGCGGACGGCGTGGTCGGGTGGTGTCCGCAGGACCCACTACTGTACGACCGTCTGACCGTCGCCGAGACGTTCCGGCTTTTCGGGACGGCTTACGGCATGACCGACGAGGAGATACGCGACGCGCGAGACCGACTCGCAGACCGACTGGGGTTCGACGAGTTCCTCGACTACCGGATAGACCAGTTGAGCGGCGGGAATCGCCAAAAGGTCAATCTGAGCGTCGCGGTCATGGCCGACCCCGACGTGCTGTTTCTGGACGAACCGTACACCGGGTTCGACTGGCAGACCTACCTCGCGTTCTGGGAGTTGACCGACGAGTTGACCGACCGGGGCATCGCCATCGCGGTCATCTCGCACTTCGTCAGCGAGCGCGAGCGGTTCGACCGCATCCTCGAACTGGAGGAGGGCCGACTCCGCGACGTGACCGACGACGAGTTAGCCGACGCGCCGACCGAGGACCCGCGAGACCCGAGTTCGTCCGGAGGCGACACCCGAGCAGACACCTCGTCGAAGGGGGTCGAAACCGATGCCTGACACGCCGAACGCGGCGACTCGTGCGAGTAGTGCGGGTCGCCTCCGTAGGCTCCGGGTCGGTGTCAGTTCGCACGTCCGGGCGTTCGTCCGGACGCCGCTGAACGTCGCGCTACTCGTGGCCTTCCCGCTCGTCGTCGTGGAGGGCTACGGGACCGCGATGTCAGCGTTCCCGCAGTTCCCGCGGTTCGACGCCGCGAGCGTGGCCGCGATGGGCCGGGTCAACGGCGCGGTCTACGCGTCGGCGTTCCTCGCGGGCATCCTCGGTCTCTTCCAGAGCATCGGCGCGGTGCAGGCCGACGAGCGACTCGGCATCTGTGGCTACGACCGGGGGGAACTGTTCGCCTCGCGGCTGGCCGCGGTCGGTCTCGGGGGTCTCCTCGTCGCGGCCGTCTCGATCGGCGTCCTCTGGTGGTCGGTCGAACTCGCCGCGCCGCTCGCGGCGTTCGGCGCGCTGACGCTCGCCGCGCTGATTTACGGATTAATCGGAATGCTCGTGGGCGCACTCTTGCCGCGCACTCTCGAAGGCTCGCTCGTTCTCGTGTTCCTCGTGGACTTGGACGACTTCCTCTCCAGCGGCTTACTGAACGTCGATTCGCCGGTCGTTCACCTCCTCCCGCTCTACTACCCTCACGACGTGTTCCAGTCGGCGGTGTTCGACGGGACGGTCGCGACCGGCGACGCCCTGCTGGGGACCGCGTATCTCGGCGTCGTCTTCCTGCTGGCACTCGCGGTCTACGTCCGAGTGACGGGCGAGGGGAGCGCGGGTCGAGGAGGGTCGAGCGACGGAGGTGTCTCGGCGTGAGTCGGACTGATTCGGCGCTTCGAACTTCGGCGGAACGAATCGCCACCGCGTTCGAGTCGGGTCTGCGCGAGTACGCCCGGACGCCGGTCCTGCTCGCCCTGCTCGTGTTCCTCCCGGCGTACTTCGTCGGCGTCTTGGTCCTGCTCCTGCCCGAGTCGTCGGTCCCCGTCGAGTTGGCCGGACGGGGAGTCGTCACGGTTCCCTCGTCGGAACTCTACGGCGTCCTGCTGGTGCCCCTGACGAGCGCGCTCGTCGGCGGCATCGCGGGCCTGTTCCTGATGTCGGCGGCGCGGTCGGCCGACGCCCGACTCGTCGTCGCTGGCTACCGCCCGGTGCAGTTGCTCGCGGCGCGCGTCGGCCTGCTGGCGGTCGCGGGAGCGGTCGCGGCCGGAGTCGCCCTCGGCGTTCTCTCGATAGAGGTGGTACCACAGCGCGTCGGCTGGTTCCTCGTCGCGTCGGTGCTGGCGGGCCTGACATACGGACTCGTCGGCACGCTGGCGGGCCTCGTCCTCTCGCGACTCGCGGGGGTCTACCTCCTGCTGTTCGCGCC
This sequence comes from Halorussus salinus, assembly GCF_004765815.2. Lineage (NCBI taxonomy): Archaea > Methanobacteriati > Methanobacteriota > Halobacteria > Halobacteriales > Haladaptataceae > Halorussus > Halorussus salinus. The sequence goes on from NZ_SBIS02000008.1 coordinate 204,843, forward strand.
GATGGTGGACGTGTTCTTCTTCCAGAACCCGATGGTCGGCGACCCCCACCGGCTCGCGGCGTATCTGCCGGGCCACTTCGCGACTGAGGCCGCAGTGGACGCGGGACTCTCCGCGAGCGTGGCGCTCGAACCGTTCGGATGGGCCGCAGCGTACCTCCTCGGGGTCGGCGTCGCCACCGCCGCCGCGTACTACCGGACGATGCGTCTCGGGTGACGAGTACCGACGCCGAGACCCCATCCCCGAATTTTATTATCTAGTGGTACAACCTAGTAATTCATGACGCAACTACAAGACGCCCGCGAGGGCACGGTCACACCCGAGATGGAGCGAGTCGCCGACCGCGAGGAGGTCGCCCCCGAGTTCGTCCGCGAGCGGGTCGCGGCGGGACGGGCGGTGATTCCGGCGAACGTCGAACACGACCGTCTCGACCCGATGATTATCGGCGAGGAGTTCGCCACGAAAGTCAACGCCAACATCGGCAACAGCGAGGAAGAGAGCGGCGTCGAAGACGAGGTAGAGAAACTTCACACCGCGGTCCACTACGGGGCGGACACGGTGATGGACCTCAGCACGGGCGGCGATTTGGACCGAATCCGGAAGGCGAACGTCGAACGCTCGCCGGTTCCAATCGGCACGGTCCCCATCTACGAGGCCGTCAAACAGGTCGAGGAGGTGGCCGACATCACGCCCGACCTCCTGCTGGACGTAATCGAGAAGCAGGCCCGGCAGGGCGTCGATTACATGACGATTCACGCGGGGATTCTCGCCGAACACCTGCCGCTGACCGACGGCCGGAAGACCGGCATCGTCTCGCGCGGCGGGTCGATTCTCGCCCAGTGGATGGAGGAGAACGGGAGCCAAAACCCCCTCTACACCGAGTTCGAGGCCATCTGCGAGATTTTCGAGCGATTCGACGTGACGTTCAGCCTCGGGGACGGACTCCGGCCCGGTTGCCTCGCCGACTCGGGCGACGACGCCCAGTTCGCCGAGTTGGAGACGCTGGGCGAACTGACCGACGTGGCCCGCGACCGGGGCGTGCAGGTCATGGTCGAGGGGCCGGGCCACGTCCCGATGGACGAGATAGAATCGCAGGTCGAGCGCCAGAAAGAGGTCTGCGACGGCGCGCCCTTCTACGTCCTCGGCCCGCTCGTGACCGACGTGGCTCCGGGCTACGACCACATCACGAGCGCCATCGGCGCGACCGAGGCGGCCCGCGCCGGGGCCGCGATGCTCTGCTACGTGACGCCGAAAGAACACCTCGGTCTCCCGGACGCCGAGGACGTGCGCGAGGGACTGGCGGCCTACCGCATCGCGGCCCACGCCGCCGACGTGGCGAACGGCCGGGAGGGCGCGCGCGACTGGGACGACGCGCTCTCGGAAGCGCGCTACGAGTTCGACTGGTCGCGCCAGTTCGACCTCGCGCTCGACCCCGAGCGCGCCCGGTCGTACCACGACCAGACGCTCCCCGGCGACAACTACAAGGAGGCCAGATTCTGCTCGATGTGCGGCGTCGAGTTCTGCTCGATGCGCATCGACCAAGACGCCCGCGAGGCGGACGGCGAGATGACCGAAATCGAGGGCGGGACCGACGTGGCGGACTCGTTCGCGGCCGAGGTGAACCGCCCGCCGGTGGGCACTCACGAAGTCGATGGCGCGCCGCTCGAAGACAGTGACGTGGACGTGGCTCTCGACCGCGAGTATCCTTCGGCCGACGACTGACGAGGAGCGACCGAACGGCGGCCCCGGACCCGCTCGTTCTACTCTGCTCGCTCTACTCCACTCGCTCCAACACCACGCCGTCCTCGAAGCCGCCGCGCTCGTCGGCTTTCTCCTCGCGCAGGCGGTCGATTTCCTCGGCGTCGAACCCCTCGGCGTCTCGAATCGCGGCGACGACCGCCAGCACGTCGGCTAGCTCCTCGGGGTCGCCGCTCTCGCGGAACTCGGCGGCCTCCTCGAAGAGTTTTTCGCGGAGGCGCTCTCGGTACTCGTCGCCCTCGGCGACGTGAGTCACGGGTCGCTCGTCGTTCGCCCGAATTATCTCGGGAATGTCGTCGCGGACGAGTTTGTCGTACTCGGTCACGTGCGGCCCGACGCAGGGGCGGGAAGAAGAAGTTCCGGACTTATCCGCTCGTCCGCGAGTCAGACCGCTTCGGCGCTGTCGGGCGTCGCCTCGCTCGCGCTCAGGCACTCCTCGACCGAATCGGTGAGCGCGTACAACTGCTTGCGCGCGTCCGGGATGTAGACGCGCTCCTCGATGACGTTCTGGTCTTTCAGTCGCTTGATGGAACTCCGGACGGTCCGAGGAGAGAGCCGCGTCCGGTCGCTTATCTGTTGCTGTGTCAGGGCGTCGTCGCTGTATTCGAGGACTTTGACGACTAGCTTCGCGCTCGGCGGGGCGTCGTCGTCGAGGCAGTCAGACATCGTGTTCCAATCGTGGGACGCCATCGAATTATACGTTTGCTAACGGCGGTGAAACGAGGTTACCGCGAGGTAACCGCCTCGCGTGCGTCGCTGGGTCGCGTTTCGAGTATGTCGCCCCGCGGGTAAGAACTTTACTCGCTGGCCCACAGCGTAGCAGTATGTACCTCGCAGACCAGACGTGGCCGGAGTTAGGAGATTACGTCGCCGAGGAGTCCGTGGCGGTCGTCCCGTTGGGTTCGACCGAGCAACACGGTCCGCACCTGCCGCTCTCGACCGACCACACGATTGCGGAGGGACTGGCCCGCGAGGCGGCCGACCGGACCGGATTCCTCTGCACGCCGACCGTGAACGTCGGCGTGAGCGTCCACCACAAGCAGTTCCACGGGACGATGTGGGCCGACGCCCCCGAGTTCCGCGACTACGTCGAGAGCTTCTCCCGCAACCTCGCGTACCACGGCATCGACCGCATCGTCTTCGTCAACGCCCACGGCGGCAACCAGACCCACCTCCGGGAGGTCGGTCGGAGACTCCGCGAGGAGGAAGTGGCCTACGCCGTCGAGTGGATGTGGGACGAGTCGATTCCGGACCTCGTGGACGACCTCTTCGAGACGAACGGTCCCCACGGCGGCCCGAAGGAGACGGCGATGATGATGCATCTGGACCCCGAGAACGTGAAGACCGACCAACTCGAAGCCGCCCGCGACGGCGGTCTCGTGGACTGGACGAACAGCGACGACGCCTACGTCCACGGCGCGCGCAACTTCTACGACTCCATCGATAACACCGAGAACGGCGTCTTGGGCGACCAAACCGATGCCACGCCCGAGAAGGGCGCGGAGCTGTTCGACGCCGCGAGCGAGCAGTTGGCCGCCCTGCTGGAGTGGCTGGACGACCGGCGATTCGAGGACTTGATGGCGAAACCCCACGTCGAGCCGCGACCGGGCAGTCGGCGGTAATATTATTCCAACGACTCTAGTATCGCTTTCGCTTGATTAGCTTCTTCTCGAATTCCTTTTGATAGTTCATCTGTATTACTGACATTGTAGTTCGAAAGTGTTTCGTCGATCTTATCCGTAGTTGTATTTGATATCTGTATCGTATCCCCTAGCTCGTTTTGAATTTCCATCTGATTCTGAATTATCTCTTCTAACTGGTTTTCAGAAGCATACGGTATAGACAAAAGAATTATATTTTTTCTCAATTCATCTTTTAAGGAGAATCGCTCAGTTTCATCAAGAAGATGAGCAAGATCCTTTGTCTTGATTACCGGATCTTCTTCAAATATATTATTAATTATCTCTGAACCAAAGCCGTTTGAGTCTTCACGAGACTCATCTCTTCCAAATACTTCACTCAAACTTACAAGAGACAAAAGCTCTAGCCTATAATTTAGATCTTCTCTACCACCTAATATCTCGTTTTCAAACCAACTTTCTAAATCCGATTTAGATTCGATATCTTGATCAATACTTCTCGGTGGAATCACTCTAGTTGCACCTTGGAGGGATTGAGACCCAAGTCTATCAAGATTATCATGAATGAACTCAGCATCCTTCTCAGAGTTGTGTTTTGGATAATTGAAATGTGTAAGTACCAAGAGTGGAGCTTTGAGCGACTCACCATACTCTTCAACGATATAGGCAGGATCAATCCCTTTTCGTTCGAGAAATCGCTTTAAGTTACTAAATCGTTGGCTTTTTTGTTGCTTCTCTAATTGTACCTCTTCATTTTTCTTTTTAATTTGTCTCAAGTCCTCCTCAAGATTTTCTTTCTCTCCGAGAATTTCGGTGAGAATCCTCTCATATGTTGCGACACGTTTTTCTTTTCTCGTTAATTGCTTCCTTTCTTTTTCACCACCTGCAAGCGATATCACACCTACTAAAAAGGATAATAATGAGAGGAGAACGGGCATATCTAAAAGAAAGCATATAATACCTAGTAGAGTCATCAGAAAGAATCCTGCATAGAATAATATGTTCTTCTTATTGAACATGAACAAACTTTCATATTTGTGCCGGATATATTTTCTGATTTCAACGGATTATGACCTCACCTCAACTTTAGCAAGTTTGGCCATAGCCCATAACCGCCTCAGAACCCAATTTAACCCATATGGCGGACGACCCGTACACCGACGACGAGTACGACGACACGTACAAGGAGGTCCACAGGGACGAGCCTAGGCGCGACCAGTACGCTGGGGACGCCGCCACCGAGGAGTCCGACGACCGAAGAGGCGACGGATTCTGGGACGTTGGTATCGTCACGGCGCTCGTCCTCGGCGGACTGGCGCTCGTCGTCTTCCCCGAACCCGCGACTACCATCACGGGGGTCTTGCTGGTGACCATCGGGGTCAGCCTCGCGGTACTAAACGCAGTGGGGTGACGCCCTCCTCGGGTGCGATGTCGGTCTCCTCGGGCGTTATATCGGCCGATTCGTCGGCCTCGAACCGACGAATCGGCCACAGGCCATAACCCTCTCAGTCCGCACGTTCCACGCGTGAGCGACAACCCCTACACCGACGACGAGTACGACGACACGTACAAGGAGGTCCACGGGGACGAACCGACCCGCGACCAGTACACCGACGAGACCACCGACGACACGTTCTTCCCGTCGGGCGTCGGCAACTCGCTGTCGCCGTCCGGGTGGGGAATCTGGCCGACCGGCGACGCCAACGACGCCGCCAGCGAGAGCGAGGTCGGCGAGGACGACCGGCGCGACGAGTACGCCGAGACCGCGACCGACGACGATGGATGGCTCGGCGAGGGCATCGCTGGGACGCTCCTTCTGGTCGGGGTCGTGCTGTTCTTCTTCCCGGAACCCGCGACATCGGCGTTCGGCGTCGGTCTGATAGTCCTCGGCGTCATCGCGTGGGTCGCCGAGGAGATGCTGTGAACGCTGGCGACGCGGTGGCCCGCGCCGCAACCTACAACCGCCCGGCGGCCGACAGTTCGGCATGGGCAATCTGAACGCAGACTTCGCCGACGAGACGGTAATCGTCACGGGCGCGAGCGCGGGCATCGGTCGCGCGGTGGCGCTCGCGTTCGGCGAGGCGGGCGCGACGGTCGTGAACGCGGACGTGCGCGAGGAGCCGAAAGCTGACGACGAGGAGACCCCGACCCACGAGAAAATCGAAGACTCGGGCGGTCGTGCGGAGTACGTCGAGACCGACGTGTCCGACCCCGACCAGATTCGGTCGGTGATAGAGGCCGCCCGCGAGTTGGGCGGCGTGGACGTGATGGTGAACAACGCGGGCGTCTACACCAAGACCCGATTCCGCGAGGTCACGCCCGACGAATTCGAACGAGTCCACGCGGTCAACGCCCGCGGAACCTTCTTCGGAACGCAAATCGCCGCCAACGACATGATTTCGCGGGGCGAGCCGGGCGTCGTGGTCAACACCTCGTCGGACACGCAGGGCCGGGCGGCGTGGGACCACTCCCACTACGCCGCGACGAAGGGCGCGATTCGGATGGTGACTCGGAGCGCGGCGCTCGAACTCGCAGGCGAAGACGTGCGGGTCAACGCCGTCGCGCCCGGTCCGGTCGCCACCGAAATTCGGGAGGGCTGGTCCGAGGAGGCCGCGGAGTTGGGTCCCGAGGGCGAGACCCCCGACCTGCCGCTCCGGGCGGCCGACCCCGACGAGTTGGCGGGCGCGTACCTCTTTCTGGCGAGCGACGACGCGTCGTACGTGACCGGCGAGACCGTCTGGGTGGACGGCGGCGGCCACGTCTGCTGAGAGCGAGCGACCGAACTCCGGCAGTCGGTCCGTCAGAGCCGAACCCAGTTGGTCGTCGTCCCGCGGTCCGGGACGTGCCACCGCTGTTCGGCGTCGCGCCCGTCGGCCGCGGGGTCCGCCGCGCGAATCTCGATGACCGCGTCCGCTTCTCGTTCGAGCGCCCGCACCCGGTCGCTGTCGTAGGCGTCCCGCAGGACGTAGTGAGCCATCCCGTCGTTGTCCCGGACCCGGCGGCCGACCGCCCGACAGCACTCCCGGACGACCGCCTCGCCGTGGTGGTCGAGCAAGGTTCCGACCGAGTCCACGCCGACGCGCAACTCCGCGGGACGCAGACCGCTGGCCCGGTGGGCGAACTCCTCGACGCCGGAGACGAGCGCCGACCGGAGACCGCCGAGTTCGGCGTCGGTGACGCGCGTCTCCGGAATGTCGTCGAACTCCTCGCTTCGGGGTACCGCATCGGCGACCGACCGCGGCGTGACCTCGTAGTTGGCTATCTTCGTCGTCCGGGCCAGCGCGAACGGCGAGTCGCCGGGACTCGGGAGTCGCCGCTCGACGCTCCGGGAACTCGCGTCGGTCACCGCCAGCAGGCGATAGCGTAGCGTCTCGGGATTGCCGAACAGGCTGGCGCTGGCGCGGGTAAAGAGTTCGCGCCGGGCGTCGCCGACGACGAGGAGGGTACAGCCCGTAGATTTGAACTCGTTCAACAGGCTGAGGAAGTCGGTGAACTCGTCGTCCGGACGGTCGTCCGAGCGCCCGGCGCTCCCACTGTCTGTAGCCATCGGTCCGTTCTCTACCCCTTTTTCTCCTCTAATGCGTATAAAATTTCTTAATCTGGCTCCCTAAAATATATTTAATTCGATACTTCCCCGCGGAAACTCACGGCGATTCCCTCGCCGAGCGGGAGCGCGACGGTCTCGAACTCGGGGTCGTCGCGCACCGTCAGGAGGTAGTCCGCGATACCTCGCGTCTGGTCGTCCACCTCGTCGGGGTCGTCGCCTTCGAGGAGTGCGAGGATGGTCTCGAAGTCCTGAATCCCGCTCTCCATCGCGTTGTCGGCGATGACGACGCCGCCCTCGGCGACCTTCCCGCGCACGGCGTCGAGCGCGTCGGGGTAGCCGTCCTTGTGGCAGTCCACCAGCACCACGTCGAAGGGACCGTCGTACCGCTCGACCGTTTCGAGGGCGTCGCCCTCCTCGAAAACTGCTCGGTCGGCGTACCCGCCGCGAGAGAGGTACTCGCGCGCATCGTCGAGTTCGTCGGCGTCGTGTTCGGTGAGGACTATCTCGCCGTCCGCGGGGAGCGCCTCGGCGAACCAGTACGCCGAGTAGCCGAACCCCGAACCGAACTCGAAGACGCGCTCGGCCTCGACCATCCGGGCCGCGAGTCGGAGGAACGACCCCACCGCGGGGCCGACCGTCGGAAAGCCGATCTCCTCGCCGTGGGCCTCCATCTCCCGGAGGGTGTCGTCGCGGTCGGGAACCATCGCGCGGACGAATCGCTCGGTGTGGTCCGGTAGGAGCGTCATGGTCGAACCGTCGCGCGTCGAAAAGGTAAGTGTTCGTGGGACGGCGCTACCGGCGGCGTCGGACCGAGTTCGTGCGGTCGGTCGCCGCGGTCCGGTCAGGCGGTCGTGGTGGTCCGGTTCGCGGCGGCTGTCGTGGTGCGGCGCGGTGCGTCGCCCGTGATGACGAACGCGACTTCGCCGATGGGTAGGCCGTTCGGGCCGATGTACGGCCGGTCGGTCGCGTTCTCGGCACCGACCTCCGCGGCGCTCGTGGCGTTGAAGCCGAACTGCCGGTCGCCGTCGGTGTCCACGTGCGGCGCGGCGATGACGACCTGCGACCCGTTTATCTCCGTGTTGAGCGGGACGGTCACGTTCTCGTAGGTGCCCGGTTCGAGGTACGACGAGTTCCCGAGGAGCGTCCCGTTCTGCGCGAAGATTGCGAGGTAGCCCCCGTCGGAGAGGTTCGCCTCGTCCACGACGACGGCCGACCCGTTGGTCCGCTGGTCGGTGAACGTCACGGTCGCGTTGGCCGTCTCGTTGGCCTCCTCGCCCTGCGTCGTCGTCTCCTGCGCGAGCGGCGCGGCCGAGGAGTCCGCGAGTCCTGCCTCGGCCCCTCCTCGGGTGGGCGTCGCACCGACCGCGCCCGACAGCCCGGCGGTAATCAACAACACTGTGAAAACGAGCGCTCCGAACGTCGCTGTTCGTGTCATTCTCCCGTGAGTCCTGTACCCGCCGACGAATAAACGAAAGCGACTGTTTCCGGCCGTTCACGCCCGTAACCCTCGGATACGACGGTTACGGTCGAACGAACGAGGGGTTAAGTTCGACTTACGACGCGCGGCAACCGGCTCCCGACCCGCGGCGAGTTCGCTCCGCGAGCGGGCCGCTCGCGGAACGGACTCGAAGAATTCTCCACCTGCTTTTGCAGTTAGTAATTATTGCTCTTGGAACGACGTAGGTAGCCGAGGTGGCTCACTCGGCTCCGAGGTCGGCCCCGGCGAGGTCGGCGAGCGCGCCTGCCAGCACTCGGGTCGCGGTCGCGCAGTCGTCCCAGTCGGTCCACTCCTTCGGGTTGTGGGAGATGCCGTCGCGCGAGGGCGCGAACAGCAGGCCCGCGTCCGTGACGCTGGCGACGTGCATCGTGTCGTGGGCCGCGCCCGAGTGCATGTCCAGCGTCTCGATACCGGCCCGCTCGCCCGCGTCGTGAGCGGCGTCCCGAACCCGGTCGCTCATCGGCGTCGGTTCGAGGTCGAACGGGCGACGGAACTCGGTCTCGACGCCGCGCTCGCGTTCGAGTCTGGCGAGGCTCCGCTCGGCGCGCGCGACGAGTTCCTGCATCGCGTCGCGGTCCACGTCTCGAATATCGACGCCCGTCTCGACCGCGCCGGGGACGACGTTGGTCGCGTTCGGGCGCACGTCGAGACTGCCGACCGTCCCCACGGCGGTCTCGCTGTCGGCCGCGACGACCTCGTTCGCGGCCCGCTCCACGTCCAGCACGAACTCGCTGGCGGCGGCCAGCGCGTCGGTCCGGTCGCCCATCGGCGTCGCTCCGGCGTGGTTGGCCTCGCCGCGGACCGTCGCCTCGCAGTGAGTGATACCCGTGATGGCGGTGACGACGCCGACCGGGACTCCGGCGTCGGTCAACCGCTCGCTCTGCTCGACGTGGAGTTCGAGCCACGCGTCCCACTCGCTGGCGTCGAGGAGTCCCTCGCCCCGAAAACCGATAGTCTCCAGCGCGGATTCGAGCGTGACGGTGCCCTCGCGGTCGCCCACGCCGTCGGCTTCGAGCGCGAGGGCGTCCTCCACCGACCGCTCGCCCACCGCGACCGACGACCCCAGCAAGCCCGACGCGAACCGCTGGCCTTCCTCCTCGGTGAACGAGACGACTTCGACCGGGCGGTCGGGTTCGAGGCCCGCGTCCTGCATCGCGCGGACGGCTTCGAGCGCCGCGTAGACGCCCAGCGGGCCGTCGAAGATGCCGCCCTCCGGGACGGAATCGAGGTGGCTCCCGGCCGCCACGGGTGCCGGGTCGGCGTCGCCGTCCGCGTCGGAATCGGTCTCCGGCGCGACTCCGACGCTCTCGGGCGTCCACCGACCCGCGACGTTCCCCACGGCGTCGATTCGAACGTCGAGTCCGGCGTCTTCGAGTCGTTCCACGAGGTACTCGCGGGCCTCGCGGTTGGGTTCGGTGCCGGTGAGGACGGTCCGGCCGCGGCCCTCGTCGGCCTCGATGTCGCCGAACGCGGCGTTCCGCTCGATGTCGTCTCTGAGTCGCCGGGCGTCTACCGCGAGGAGGTCGTCGTCTGCGTCCATGGCGGTGAGTCGCACGCCGGAGTAATGAGTGGTCGGGAACCAGCGAAGGAGTCGTCGGGACTCCTCGCCGCGTTACGGTCGCGCGACCAGCACGGAGGCGTCGGCCGAGCCGACCACCTTCTCGCTGGTCGTCCCGAGGAGACGGTCGGTCAGTCCCGACTCGCCGCTCGCGCCCACGACCACGAGGTCCACGTCCCGGTCGTCGGCGTACTGGGTTATCGCTTCGTGGGGCGTGCCTTCGAGGATTTCTCGTTCGTGGGCGACGCCCGCCGCTTCGGCCCGTTCTTCCCCATCACCGAGCGCATCGTCGGCCTCCTGTCGGTGTGTCTCCGCGAGGTCGTCGGCGATGGCACCGACGGCCGACGCGGACATCTCCTCTCCTATATCGACCACGTACAGGAAGTGAGCCGTCGCTCCGCGGTCGCTCGCGATAGCTACCCCCTGTTCGACTGCGGCCTCACTCCCCTCGCTCCCGTCGGTCGGTATCAGAACGTCGTGATACACCTGTCGGGTTACTGCATCGGTATGCAAAAAGGTGCGGGCGGTGGCGGGCTACGCGTTCCCGTCCACCGCGGGCCGTTCCTTGTCGAGCGGGTCCTCGATGTCGCCCATGACCGTCTCCAGCAGGTCGGTCACGGTCACGAGGCCGACGACATCGCCGTCCTCGACGACCAACGCGAGTTCCTGATTCTCGGTCTGGAACTGGTCGATGGCGTCGCTCACGTCGGCGTCCGGCGAGAGGGTCATCGGCGGCGCGGCCAGTTCCGTGAAGTCGATGTCGTCACCGGTCAGCATCTCGCGGTGGCGCACGAGGACGGGCGTGTAGACGATACCCACGAAGTCGGTGAGGTCGCCCCCGACCAGCGGGTACCGCGTCTGGGGTCGCTCGGACATCCGCCGAAAGTTCTCGTCGGCGTCGGCCTCGGTGGACAGCGCGACGATTTCGTCCGGCGGCACCATCACCTCGCGGACCGACTGCTCGCCGACGTACAGCGCGCTCATCACCTCGTCCCGGCGCTCGTCGGAGAGGTCCCCGCGTTCGAGGACCGAACCGAGTCGGTTGCGGAGGTCGGCCCGCGACTCGATGGCGTCCTCCTCGGTTTCGAGCCACGCGCCGGTCATCTCGATACCGAACAGTTTGAGCGTCCACTTGGCTACCGTGTCGCCGAGCGTGATGAGCGGCGAGATGACGTAGTGGAACCAGTACAGCGGGGACGCGCCGTACCGACAGACCATCCGGGAGCGCTCGACGCCGAGATACGTCGGCGTCTGCTCGCCGTGGGTCAGGTGGACGAGGTTGATGATGAGGAACGCGATGATGGCACCCGCGCCGACCGACGCGAACGCGGTGTTCGCGAACAGCGGTTCGAAGATGGCCGCGAGCGCGGGTTCGGCGACGATGCCGACCGCGATGCTCGACGCGGTGATGCCGACCTGACAGGTGGTGAGATATATTTCCAAGTTCTGGGTCATCTCCCACGCCCGCTCCAACGCCGGGGTGTCGTCGACGAACTCGTCTTCGGTGAACTGCCGGGCGCGCGTCAGCGCGAACTCGATGGCGACGAAGAAGCCGTTCGCCAGTATCAGCATCGTCCCCGCGACGAGTCGAGCCCCGACTTCGAGTGAGTTCATCGTTTCGACGGTAGGACGCTCCGCGTGAAATGAATGGTGGCTTTCGACCGGCGCGCCGGATTCGGCGTCCTTCCCGACAGTTTCGGCCGACCGTCCGTCGAGGAGCTATCCGGCGTCGCCACCTCCGGTCGTCGCGTCCGGTCACGCCGCTCGGTCGTTCGCGTCCAGATACTCCGCCAACAGCGACGGGAAGTCCCGACCGCGCAGGTAGCGCAGGCCGAAGTCCTCGGCCCAACTGACGATGCCCACGTCCTCGGTGACGACGCCCGCGTCGAGTTCGCGCGCCAGCACCAGCAGGTCGAAGTCCTCGTGGGAGTCTAACACGCCCTGCCGGAGCGCCTTGCGGTACTTCTCCCGGAGGTCCGAAACCAACTGGTCCACGTCGGTCATGTACTCTTGGCCGTCGAGGGGTTCGCCGTCGAGGGCTTGGGCTTCCCGGACGGCCTCCTCGGAGACGCGCAACCCGCGGTTCACTCGGTCGCTCATCTCGTCGATGAACTCGAAGACGATTTCGGCCGGAATCATCACCTCGAAGCGCGCGGGGTGTTTCTTGATGACCCACGTGTTGAGCTTCGAGAACACTTCGTCGGAGACGCCCCTGTCCCGGAGCATCCCGGTCAGTTCGTCGTAAACCGACGGCGGGATGTAACACGAGATGTTGAGCGAGAGTTTCGCCTCGGCTATCAGGTCGAGCAACCGCAGTACCGCCTCCTCGCGCTCCTCGTCGTCCCGGCGAATCTCGTCGGCGAAGAACACCGACGTGTCGAGGACGAACCGCTGTTCGAGCGGAAATTCGGCCATCTATCGGTAGTTCCGCGGCCACGGACATGAACGCATCGGCGCGGCGGAATTTGGTGTGGTAACACATATCACGAAACCCCGAAAAAAGCTTACTATCTCGCCCGTCGTACCTACGGTTGCGGCGAGACGGAGGGACACACCGGACGAGCAGTCTCGAACCGTCCGTAGTGGCGACGACGAGACGGCTTAGGGGTGAACACTAAATGGCCGATAACACGGTCACGAGGTCAAAGCCCCGAAGGAGAACCGCAGCGACCCGAAACCGTCCTGCCATGGCAGGACGGTACGAAGACCAAGTAACGGACGCCACGTGAGCGGCGTTCGCAAAACTGACAGAAGTCAGCACGGTCGTACGGGTCGCGGAAAACGTCTCCCGTCCGGGTTCTAGCTCCGGTCTCGCCCGTCGATTTCTGGCGGTCTCGAACCGAGGAGCGACCCGTTTCAGACCGGCGATAACTCGAACAGTCCGCTCGGATAGACAGTCACGTCGAACCCGGCGTAGGCGAACGAGACGTGACCGTTCACCTCCGGTAGGCCGTCTTCGCCGACTAATTCGTCTATCAACTCGGGGTCTACCGCGTCGTGGAGCGGATTCAGCTCCAGCGGATCGACTCCCGCCCGGTCGGCGACGCCGACGACGAGGGCGTGACTCGGCTTTGCGTCGCTCGCCGGGTCGTAGTTGACTCTGTGAGTCTCCGGACCGCAGTTGGCGGGACCGTCGTTCGTCTCGTCACTGTCGAACATTGTATCACTGGATGGGCTACCGACAGGTAACTGCTCGAAATCGCGGACCGATAGAGTACGTCTACGGAACGGTTCGTACGGGACGGACCTGCATATACTTACCGACTTTCCGTTTCGAATTAGCACTGCGCCGCTCGCATCGAATCGTCCTCCGAACGTTCCGCATCGGACCGCTCCCTATCGAACCACTCGCTCGCGCATCTCGACCGTTCACCCGTCCCGATGGCTCTCGTCTCGGTGCCATCCGTCTTCGGCCGCCTCGTACAGTTCCAGACAGGCCGACACCCGGTCGCCGCCCCAGTAGCGAACCGTCTTCGTGCGCGAGTCGTAGTCAACGAACGCCTCCTCGGCGAGTTTCGGCAGGTGCTTGTGGTGGAGCGCGATGGCGACCCGCTGGCGGTGTCGCTCGTTTTCGACCGCCGAGGAGTCCCCCGTTGACGCTTCGCCGTCGCTCGGCGCTTCGCTGTCCGGGGACGCTTCGCCGTCCGGGGACTCCTCGGCTTCGCGCTCGGTCACGTAATCCACGAGTCGGTCCAGTTCGACCGCGTCCACCGACGCCGAATCGAAGAACGACAGCACGTATCGGGATCGCCTGTCGGCTATCGTCTCGAACAATCGGTCGATACACCACTCGTCGCTGTCGGAGAGCGACGAGGAGAACGGTGGGGAGTCGTCGTCGCTTCCGCTAGACGCGTCGTCGCACATGTTAGCTGTTACCAGAGGTGTGCCGTGTTTAGGTCTGACGGGCAGACGCGCCGCGCGTAATAAATTGAAATCGAGCGAGGCGAAACGTTTGCGTTTACTGAATCGAGGCCGGAAACGCCACCGGTGGTTCGGGGGTCGTCCGTCCGGGCATGAGTCCGGAGTCGGATGTGCAGATTCGGCGGATATCGACCGCAAGCGGCCATCTGAAGCCATAACTGTCCCGGAAGCAATACGTTGCGCGAGACCGACCCACCGACCATGCGAGCCTACAAGTCGAAGGTCGTCTCTCCGATTCGCCTCCCCGAGCGCGACGAGCGCGAAGCGCAACTCGAAGCGGCCGGGTACAACGTCTTCAATCTCGACTCCGAGGCGGTGTTCGTGGACCTCCTGACCGACAGCGGCACCGGGACGATGAGCGAGTCCCAGTGGGCCGCGATGATGTCGGGCGACGAGGCCTACGCCGGGTCCGAGAGCTTCGACCGCTTGCAGGAGTCCGTCGCCGACGTGATGGGCTTCGAGCGAATCCTGCCCGCCCATCAGGGTCGCGGCGCAGAGAACGTCCTCTACGGCGCGCTCGTCTCCGAGGGCGACTACGTGCCGAACAACACCCACTTCGACACCACGCGCGCTCACATCTCGAACAACGGGGCCGAACCGGTCGATTGTCCTCACGCCGAGGCCCTGTCGAGCGACCGCGACTTCGCTGGCGACATCGACGTTGAGCGCGTCCGGGAACTGGCCGACGACGTGGGAAAGGAGAAGATTCCCGCAATCCTGCTCACGCTCACGAACAACTCGCTGGCCGGGCAACCGGTCAGCGTCGAGAACGTCCGCGAGACCCGCAAACTGGCCGACGAACTCGACGCGACGTTCGTCATCGACGCCTGCCGATTCGCGGAAAACGCCTACTTCGTCCGCGAGCGCGAGGCGGAATTCGCCGACCAATCGGTCGCCGAGGTCGCGCGCGAACAGCTCTCGTACGCCGACGCGCTCGTCATGAGCGGCAAGAAGGACGGACTGGTCAACGTCGGCGGCTTCGTCGCCCTGCGGGACGACCCCGAACTCGACGACCTGCACGCGAAAGCCCGCGAGCGGGCCATCCTCTACGAGGGCTTCACCACCTACGGCGGGATGGCGGGTCGGGACTTGGAGGCGATGGCGGTCGGCCTCCGGGAGGCCGTCGAGGAGTCCTACGTCGCCGACCGCGTGGGGCAGGTCCGGCGACTCGGCGACCTCCTCGCGGAGCGCGACGTGCCGGTCCAGCGCCCGACCGGCGGCCACGCCGTCTACGTGAACGCCGCGGAGTTCCTGCCCGAGATTCCCGCCGAGCGATTCCCCGGACAGGCGCTGGTCTGTGAACTCTACCGCGAGGGCGCGGTCCGGGGCGTCGAGTTGGGGAGTTTCGCGTTCCCCGACACCGACCGCCCGGAACTGGTTCGCCTCTCGCTTCCCCGCCGGACCTACGGCGCGGACCACCTCGAACACGTCGCCGAGACGTTCGAGCGCGTCGCCGAGCGCCGCGACGCGGGCGAGATTTCCGGCCTCGAAATCACCGACGAACCGGAGATGGCCGAGTTACGCCACTTCAGCGCGGAGTTGCGGCCGGTCGAGGAGTCCGAGGCGACCGAGACCGCGACCGCCGACTGAGCGGACTCCTCCGAGCGAGGTGGGTTCGGGGCAATCCCCACATTGTTATCGACTACCACGAACTCCTTATCTCGTCTCGATACTAACCTCCGAACGTAACCGTCGCACGGAGCGACGGGTGGGGATATCGAATGACATACCACAGACCTGCCGGTGAGACGTACGGCGGCATCGCCCCGACCGAGGAGCGAGGCCGCGGGACCGACCGGCGAGACGACGACCGGCGACGCGGCGACCGACGGTCTGGCGACGGACCGCTCGACTACGAGACGGTATCGGTCCCGGTGCTGGTAATCGGTGCGGGCGCGGCCGGTGCCCGCACGGCGATAGAACTCGCGGAGCGCGGCGTCGAGTCGCTCGTCGTCGGCAAGCGCGACCACGGCGACGCGCACACGACGTGGGCCGCCGGGGGCATCAACGGCTCGCTCGGGAGCCTCGACCCGGACGACGACTGGACGATTCACGCCGCGGATACGCTGAAGGAGGGCCACTTCCTCAACGACCCCGTGGCCGTCGAGACGGTGACGAAGGCGATGCCCGACCGACTCCGAGAACTGGACGAGTGGGGGACGAACTTCGACAAGACCGACGAGGGCCGCATCAATCAGCGGTACTTCGGTGCCCAGTCGTTCCGCCGGACCGCGTTCGTCGGCGACCGGACCGGCGAGGCCATCCTCGACGCGCTCGTGGCGAAAGCCCGGTCGCTCGACGTTCCGTACCGCGAGAACGTCATGGTCACGGACCTGTTGAGCGACGGCCAGCGCGTCTACGGCGCGGTCGCGGTGGACCTGACCGACGGCCGCTTCGTGCTGTTCGCGGCCGACAGCGTGGTCGTGGCCGCGGGCGGGTTCTCGGCGCTCTACGGCCGCCACTCGTCGCGTGACGACGAGAACACCGCCGACGGCCCGGCGCTGGCGTACGAGGCTGGCGCGGACCTGATGGACCTCGAATTCGTCCAGTTCCACCCGACCGGCATGGTCGGGAACCGCTACGGCGAGGAGTGGTCCGGTCGCCTCGTGACCGAGGCGGTCCGGGGCGAGGGCGGTCGCCTCTACAACGCCGATGGCGAGCGGTTCATGGAGCGATACTCGCCCGACCAGATGGAACTCGACGCCCGCGACGTGGTGGCCCGCGCCATCGCTCGGGAGGTCCGGGAGGGCCGGGGCACCGAGAACGGCGGCGTGTATCTCGACATCAGCCACCGCGACGCCGACTACGTGCGCGAGCGCCTGCCGAAGATGGTCGAGCGATTCGCGTCGCTCGGCGTGGACATCACCGAGGAGGCCGTCGAAATCGCGCCGACCGCCCACTACACGATGGGCGGGGTGGACATCGACTGGACGACCGGCGAGACGCGCGTGGAGGGTCTATACGCCGTCGGCGAGTCGGCGGCGGGCGTCCACGGGGCGAACCGCCTCGGCGGGAACTCGTTGGCCGAGACGGTGGCGATGGCTCCGGTGGTCGGCCGCCACGTCGCGGAGCGCGACCCCGAAGCCCCGGACCTCGGCGACGCGGACCCGGCAGACGCCGACTTCCCGAGCGGGATGGTCGCGTACGCCGAGCGCGCGATGGGCGCGCTCGCGGACCTCGAAGCCGCCGACGGCGACACGCGACCGGCGGAACTAATAGCCGACCTGCGGAAGCTGATGGACGACCACGCGGGCATCATCCGTGACGGCGACTCGCTCCGCGAGGGCCTCGCGGACCTCCGACTCCTGCGTGACCGGACCGCGGAGGTGCGCGTGGTCGGCGACCGGACCGGCGAGGACTTCGAACTCGCGCTCGACCTCGCGTTCATGCTGACGCTGGCCGAAGGTCTCCTCCGGGGCGCGCTCGTCCGCGAGGAGTCCCGCGGCGCGCACTTCCGGACCGACTACCCCGAGAAGTCGCCTGCGTGGCGACGGAACATCTTGTTCCGCCGGGGCGACACGGGGATGGACCACTTCACCCGCGAGGTGGCCGCGCCCTCGCCCGAGGTGCAGAAAGCCCTCGACGCGGGGTACGAACTGGACTACCACCACCTCGAATAAGCGCGGCGCGTCGGACGCTCCGATGCGACCGACTCCCGGACGCTCCGATGCGACCGACTCCCGGACGCTCGCGCCCGACCGATTTTCCGTCCGGCGCGTGCGGGCGTGGCCGCTCGTGGCCACGCCCGTTCGCGTGAGGGATGAGCATCGCAAGGAGCGAAGCGACCGAGACGCGCAATCGGTTGGGGAGGGTGTGGCCCGCAGTCGCGGTGCGGTGCTTTGCGGTAGACTCGTCGGAGTCGGCGATAATCCGCTTCGCTGTCGTCGCTGTACCGTTCCGGTTGTGTCGATTCGATGACTAAAATTCCCCCCCAGTTCGAGTTTACACTCCCTCGACCGTCTCGCGGTACGACCGGACCTCTTCGCGGGCCGACTCGACATGCACGGACTCCTCGCCCTCTAGCGCCGACGAAATCTCTCGAAGCCCGTGCATCACGCGGTCGAGTCGGCCGTGGTCCGGCCCTCGGTCGGCGTCGGCCATCGACCGGAGTTGGTCGGCGAACGAGCCGAGTCGGTCGGCCGTCTCGTCGTCCGAGATACTGTCCCGCACGTCGCTTAGCGTCTCTGCGGCGGTCCGGAGGTCGCTTCTGTCGTCTGCCATGCGCGAGGCTACGACCGAAGGCGGGAAATGCGTTTGGCTCCTCGCCCGCTCGGCTATCACCGCCCGCCCGCGAACTGCGTCTCCGATTCGGTCGCAATCGGTGTTCTCATTTACCGGCGGTTCCTACGCCGGGGCATGGCCTCCAAACTCAAGCGCGGACTGTACGCACTGGTCGGACTCGTCGGACTCGGCTTCGCGGTCCACTACGCCCTGTTCGGGTCGCTCCCGCTCGGAACGCCGGAGCTGCTGAAAGACGACGACGCAGACGAGGTGCAGTGGCAGGAAGTCGACCCCTGAGCATCGCGCCCCGAACGGCAGCTACATTTAAGTTTTCGACCGCGAAATAAAGCGGTATGGAACAGCGACTCAAAGCGGCGCTCCTGTACTTCGGCGGCGGCCTCGTCGGCCTCGCGTATCTCGTCGGCGTGATGGGTGACCCGCTGGCTACGTCGGGACCCCAACGGTTCCCGCCTATCGTGTACACCGTGGCGATGACGCTCGGTCTCCTCGTCGGTATCGGTCTCTTCCTCGACTTCGACCCGCTGGTGAACCTGCTGGTCGGCGAGTGAACCTGCTGGTCGGCGAGCAAAGAAGGAGTCGAAACGCCACACCGAAACGCGACCCGGAGACGGAACGCGGGGTCCCGATTCAGCAGGCTCCGGCTTCGTTGCAGACCCAATCGGCGTTCTCCTCGGTGTTCGGGAGGTTACAGAGGAGACTCACGAACGTGGCGCACGCGACCAGTCCGACGCCGCCGCTGGCGATGCCCGCCGCGCCGCAGATGTACGGACTCGCGTAGCTACAGCCGATATCCCAGCCCAGTTGGACGGCGGCCGCACAGCCCGAACACGAGTCGATGTAGCCGTGATCGAGCAGTTGCTTCGCGGCGTCAGTCTGAGCGAAGGTGATGGCGGAAGTCCACAGGAACGTCGCGCCCTTGAACCCGCGGGGGAGGTCGCCCTCGTCGGAAAGCTCCTCGGCGAGGTCGAACTTGACGGTGTGAGACGTGATGGCGAGGTCGCCGCCGATCTCCTCTAAGTCCTTGGTATCGACGCTGGAGAAGGCGTTCGTACACCAGTTGATGGCGTCCTGAACCGCGCCCCAGAAGTCGTTCCAGAGACCCTGCGTCCGCACTTGGTCGCCCGCCTGTTGGTGGGCGGTCCGGAACGCATCGACGTTGAACGTGACCGAAGTCGTCGCGAGCGTCGCGCCCGTGCTGGCGACGCTGACCCCGTTCTCCTCGACGCCGTACGACTCGATGAACGCGTTCGACTCGAACACGGTGTTGTCGGCCGACTGAGTGCCGACGCTCTGGCCGTCGAAGGAGTCGAACTCCTGTTGCTTGGTGAAGCCGTCAGAGGTCTTCCACTCGTAGCTAGCGTAGCCGTTCGTGGCGTCCGCACTCGCGGTCGCCAGAACCTGCGCACCGTCGCCGCGCTGGAGGTCCGTCAGGTCGAACACGACCGTCTCGCGGTCGATGTACTCGCTCCCCTCGGGCGGGGAGACGGCGGTGATGCCGCCAGCGTCGTGGCGAACGCGGCCGTACTCCGAGGCGGCCCCGAGTAGCGTCTGGACCTTCTCGCGTCGCTCCATCTCGGCGGCGAGTTGGAGCGCGACCGAGCTATCGACGCGCTCCTCGTCGGCACCGTAGTCGAGCGAGACCGTGACGCTCCGGTTGCCTTTCGAGGACGAGACGACGATTTCGGTCGGTCGGCCCGTAACGGAGACGAGGTCTATCTCGCCGCCCTCGACGGTAACCTCCCGAGCGCGCTCGCCGTTCGCAAACTGGCCCGTGGTGCGAACAGTGAACTCCGCGGCGGTGTCACCCGTGGCTTCGAGTTCGAGTCGCTGGGACCCCGGCGGCGACCTGACGCTCCCCACGCCGGGAACGTCCAGCGAGACGAACCCGCCGATGTACCGTACCGTCGACGTGCCGCCCTTGGCCTGCGATTCGACGACGGCGCGGCCCGAGGCGGTCGCGGTTCCGTCACCCGACACGGCGGCGTCGTGGCCGAAGGTGAGTTCGTAGGACTCGCCGCGGGCCTCGACGGTCGCCTCGCCGAGGTCGGTCAGCGGGAGCGGCGTGTCGGACGCGACTTCCGTCCCGTTGTGGACGAGCGTCGCGTCGCCGTCGAGGTCGAGATAGGTCAGTTCGCCAGCGTACGAGAGAACGTGTGAACCGCCCGAGAGCGTTCCCTCGACGCGTCGGTCGTCGCGTCGGGTCGCGGTGCCCTCGCTCACTTCGAGCGCGCCGCTCGCGGACACGTCGTAGGAGACCGACCCGTCGGCGACGATTTCGAGCGTCTCGTGGGGGAACGACTCGTAGTCGAACGGACGGCCGTCGACGGTGACGTTCGCGTCGCCGTCAACTTCGAACTCGGTGAACTCGCCGGTGAAGGAGAACTCGTGTCGTCCGCCTTCGAGCGACGCCTTCGCGGTGCCCAGTTTGACGCCCCTCGCGGGGGCGTCTACGGCCGAGAGGAGACCGGTGACGCTGAACTCGTAGGTGACTTCGCCGCTGGCCTCGACGACCAGCGTCCGGTCGGCGGCGCTCTTCTGTGCGCGAGCATCGCCGAAGACTTGCAGGTCGCTGGGGCCGACCCCGGTTGCGGTGGCGGTCGCGGCTCCAGCGACTCCGAGCGAACGGAGAACGTTACGTCGAGAAACGGTATTTGAATTCGTATCTTTCACTGCGAATAATTAACCCTACTACTATAATTTAAAACTTTGGAATATAGAAATATTATTGGCGAGGAGACCCGCCGCTCACACTCGTCGTTGGAGCGTCGCGAACGGAGACGCGGAAATCGAGCGTCAGAAGTCGGTTACGGCCTCAGCTCCCGCCCAGAACCCGTTTGAACAGCGTGAACGTCAGCAGGGTGAAGAACAGGCCGTTCAACATCCCTTGTCCCGCGGCGAGAATCTTCGCCAGCCAGCCGACCGGTCCGATGTCGCCGTAGCCGATGGTCGAGAAGCTGATGTAGCTGTAGTACAGTCCCTCGAAGAGCGTCGTCGCCGGTTGCTCGGCCTCCCAGACGACACCGGCCTGCGTCTGGAGCGGGCCGCCCAGCACGTAGAGGACGCCGAACACCGCCGGGAGGAGGAAGGTCCACACCGCGATGCGGGGCAGGCGGTTGCCGTACCCGCAGGTCAACTGCATGAAGAAGTTAAGTCCGACGCTGGAGGCCTTCTTGGCGCGACCCCACGTGTTCAGCGAGTACTCGCGCAACACGATGTCGAGGTTCTTCCGGCGGTTGTAGAAGTACCGCTTGAACTCGAACTCCCGCATCGCGGGCGTGTCGCCCACCGCGTCGGCGCTGTCTTGGGCTTTCCGGTAGGTCTCTTCGACCACTTCGCTGGTCATCTCAACGTCGTAACGACCCGACGACTCGTCGCCGAGGAACCCGTGAACGTTCCAGTCGTTGCGCTCCAGATAGGCGTGGTGGTCGCTGAAGTCGAAGTGGTCGAAGTTCGTCAGGCAGAACCGGAAGTGGTCCAGCAGTTCGTGTTCGCTCCCCTCACTCTCCAAACTGACATCGCCGATGGTCGCCTTCGTCAGGTCGTAGATGACGGCGGTATCGCCCGCGATGACGACGTGTCCGCCTTCGACGGTGGCTTTGGTCAGATCGACGTAGGTATCGGCGCTCCCGCCCGACAGGACCCGGAACTCGACGCCGTTGTGGAACTCCGACTCGCGAAAGTCCGACTCGTCGTGGAACGTCACGCTCTCGAAGGAGCCGTTGGTGAAACTCGACGACTGGAAGTCCGCCAGCGCCTCGAAGGTCGTCTCGTCGAAACAGGCGTTCTCCTCTAAGTGCTTGGCCTCGCCCTCGAAGAGGGTGCCCCGGAAGATGGCGGCGTCCTGAAACTCCGACTCGCGGAACGTCGCGTCCTCCAAGAAGCGGGCCTCGGTGAACCGGACCCGCGAGCGGAAGGTCACGTCCACGAAGTCGGCGTCACCGTGGAACTCGGCTTCGACGCCGACCACGTCGCCGTCGAACCGACTCCCGTCGAAGGTTACGCCGTCGCGGAACTCGACGCGTTCGAGCGTCGCGGCCCCGCCCACCTCGATGCGGTGACAGTCCGCGCGGGCGTCGAACTGCGCGCGGTCGAGGTTGAACTTCCCCCGGAACGACGCGTCCTTGAAGTCGGCGAACCGGAAGCGCGCGAGTTTGAAGTCGGCCTCGCCCTCGAAGATGGCGGCCTCGAAGGTCACGTCGTCGTTGGTCGTCCGACTCCCGCCCTCGAACTCGACGCCGCGGAACTCCGCCAACGCCTTGAACCGGGCCTCCTCGAAGCACACGTCGTCGTAGAACCGCGCCTCGTCGAAGTCGGCCATCCGGTCGAAGACGACGCCGCCGAATCGGGTGTCGCCCTCGAAGGCCGTGTGTTCGAAGTCCGATTCGGCGCGGAACCCGGCGTTCTCGAAGGTGACGTACTGGAAGGTCGCCTGCCGGAAACTCGCGTCGTCGCGGAACTCCACGTCAGCGAACGAGACGTGGTCGTCCAAGACGTGGCTGGTGCCGGTCGTCTCGGCGTTCCGGAAGTGGGCGACGCCGTGGAACGTCGCGCCCGCGAAACTCGTGTCGTCGGCGAACGTCGCCTCGTCGCAATCGACCTCGCCGTGGAAACTCGCGCCTTCGAGGCTCACGTCCTCGCGGAACGTCGTCTCGTAGGCCGCGAAGACGCCCTCGACCGACAGGCCGTCGGCGTCCAAGAGACCGCCCAACGTCGCGCCCTCGAACTTGAGCGCGCCGACGGTCGCTCCGCGGAGGTTCAACCCCTGTTCGAGGCGACCGTGGGTGATGTCCAACCCCTCGATGTCGGCGTACTGGAAGTTGAGGACGTGGTTGGTCCCGCCGTTGATGTCCTGATAGGTCAGCGAGAGGTGCGGGAGGTCGGCACCGACGTACTCGTTGTCGCGCACGTCGCCCGATTCGAGGTTGGTCTTGATGCGCTCGACTATCTCGTCGGGAGACACGTCGTTGCTCGCGCGTTCGTCCCGAGACATGTGGAAACAGCAGTAGTCGCTGTCGCCGTAGGCGTCGTGAGGACACTCCCACGTCGTCTGGAGGTGGGCCTCGGTCCGTCTCGCGGGGTCGAAGGTGTACCGACAGGTCGCAGTCGAGTCGGCGGCCGTGCGTTCTTCAGTTCGTGCCATGGTGTTCCGGCGAGGAGGGCCGGTCGGCGAGTGGCGGTCGGCCCGCCGACCGAGGTCGATTCGCGGGCGACGCGGAGACGAGAGTCATAACGGTCCGTTGCTCACCCCACCGATATATAGATTTGGTCACGTCGGCGCTGTTCCAAGTCGAGGAGCTACCGAACGCAGGTCACTTCAGCACGTCCTTGCGCTCGCGTTCGGAGAGGCTGGCGTCGAAGGCGCTCCGCGAGCAGTGTTCGCACTCCTTGGCGGGGTTCGTGGACTGGTCGTAGGTCTTGAGGGGGTAGCCGAAGACGAAGAACGCCTCCATCTGGTGGCGCGCCACGATGGCGTCGGCGGGTTCCCCGCAGTTGGGACACCAGTCGTCGCCCTCGGCGGGCACCTGATAGGTGACTTTCCGGCGGCCGAACCCGGCCCGGTCGAACGCCTCGTCCTTCGAGGTCTCTATCAACTCCTCGACCGGGTAGGGTTCCTCCACGACCTCGTTGTCGAATCCGGTGTCGGCGACGACTTCGCCCGAGAGGTACGGCCCGAGCGTGACGGTGTTGTCGTACCCGAGGAGGTGAACGGACACCGAGGCTCCTCGGCCGGTAATCTCCACGTCGTGGTCGTGGCCGACGACGTACACGTCGAGGTCGGTCCGGGCCTTCTCGACCGTCACGTCGTGGTGTGCGCCCGAGACGCGAACGCCAGTATCGGGGTCGCTGGCCGTGCCGGACTGCTTCCACCCGGTGAGCGACACGTCGTAGTCGTCGGGGTCGCGGGGCGCGTCCACGTCGTCGGAGTAGACGTTCTCGGGCGCGACGACCGCGAGGTCGCCGCTCGCGGTCCCGGCCGCGACGAACACGTCCTCGGCGTCCGCGACCACCGCGTCGCCGGTCACGCCGCCGGGTTCGGCGTAGCCGTCGCCGAGGTCGCCGCTGACCACCGTCTCGGGGTCGCCGGGACTCGCGTCGCCGGTCGGTTGGTGGCTGAAGACGTACTCGGCGTTCCTGACTTCGAGGTCGCCGTCCACGCTGTCGGTCCGGAGGAACACGTCCTCGGGGTCCCGGAGCGCGACCGGGGCGTCTTCGTGGCCGGTGAGCGTTACGTCGCCGTCGTAGGAATCTGGCTGGTTCGTCATGAGTGGGAAGTGTCGTGGTCGGGATTGGAATCGTCGTCGGAGCGGGAAGCGCCGTCGGCAGTCCGTTTTCTGCTGGCTGGCGCTTCGTGCGCTCGTCGCGCAGGATACAATCGAGTGAACGTGTAGACCGCGAGGTCGTGTTCGGGATAGGTGTGGTACGTCTCGTAAGTCGCCGAGGAGTCCGGGGCCGGGGTCGGAGCCGACTCGTCGGTCCCGGCCGACTCCGGCGAGGAGTTCAACTTGATGGTGGTCCACGCGTCCGGGCCGAACCGGTAGGCGGCGTCGGTCCCGTCCGGGCCGGGGAACTCCTCGATGGGTCGGACTTCGGCCTCGGTCTCGACGCGCAGGCGGTCGGTCTCGAAGGCGAACTCGCGTTCGACGCCCGATTCGAGGGGCGTCACCGCGGTCGAGTCGCCCGAGACGGGCTTGCACGAACAGACCTCGTGGAACTCCAGCGCGGGGACGCCGACGTAGTGGGACTCGCCGATGACCGTCAGCGCGGCGGGTTCGCCACAGAGGTCGCTGGGCACGACGCGCTTCACGTCGAAGGCGTCCAGATTCGGTTCGCTGGTCGCGTACGCGAAGTGGAGTTTCGGGCGGTCGCCGTGAGTCGAGAAGTCGTTCTGTGGCATGAGTTGGTCGGGGAGTGGTCAAGTGTCTACGAGGAGGTCGTAGTTCGGGTCGAACAGCGAGTTGACTTCGACGCCGCGGTAGCGCGGTATCGCGCGCCAGTCGAGGTCTCGATACCGGTCGCCGTGGCGTCGCAGGTAGTCGGTCGCGCGTGACGAGTCGGGGGCCGGGAACGCCGACCGCTGGCCGGGCGCGAGGACGTAGAACTGTTCGACGCGCTCGCGGTCGCCGTCGCGGTCCACGTCCTCCCACGCCCAGTAGGGCGCGTAGCGGTCGAACCCGGCGGCCCGGACCGTGTTGAGGTACGCCTTGTGGTGTTGGGGGTAGCCGTACTGGGAGTAGGCCCACGCCACGACCGCGCCGTCGTCGGTGAGGTGGCGACGGAGCGACCCGTAGAACTCCTTCGAGTAGAGCGTCAGCAGGTCGTCGTCGGTCGCGCCGGGGATGTCCAGCAGGACCAAATCGTACTTCTCGTCGGTGTCCTTGAGGTAGGCGTAGCCGTCGCCGACCGTGGTGTTCAGGCGGTCGTACTCGTAGGCGTCGTCGTGCCAGCGCGAGAAGAACGACTCGTTCTTCGCGTGACGCATGAACTCGCCGTCCAAGTCCACGTGGTCCACGGTGACGTTGTACTCCCGGAGGTGGTCGATGGCTATCCAGTCGCCGCCGCCGACGACCAACACCTTCGTCTCGGAGTCGTGGTCGTACAGCGACATCGGCACGTCCACGAGTCCCTGATGGTAGGAGTCAGCCCAACTCTCACACAGTTGGACCGCCGAACCCATCCGCAGGCACTCCTCGGTCTCGTTGGCGAAGTACGGGTTCGCCCCCGCGCCGGTCCACGTCCGCTGGTAGCGCCAGACGTGCTGGTACTCGGTGGTCCACTGGCTCGTCACCTCGGCGTCCATCGCTCCCTGCGCGTACTCGGATTCGACCTGCTGTTCGAGGTAGAGTTCCGTGACCTCGCGGTCCACTTGGCGGTGGTTGGCGACCGCTCCGGCGTACCCCGCGGTCAGTAGGAGACAGACCACGAGGAGGGTCGCCGACTCGCGGCTCGCGAACGCTCGGCGCTCGCTGTCGCCGGAGAACAGGCCCCACGGACGCTCGCTGAACCGAGCGGCGAACGCGAGCGCGGCCACGCCGTTCAGCAGGGCCAGCACGAAGATGGTCGGTACGAGACCGAGTTGGGGGTACAGCACCTTCGCGTAGACGACCGCGCCGAACAGGCCGCCAACGTAGTCCATCGCCAGCACGACCGAGAGACCGCTCCGCTCGCCCTCGGTGCGCTCGACGGTCCAGAACAGGCCGAAGACGCCGAGGACGAGACCGTAGAGCCGACTGGCTCCCGAAGTCACGGCGGTCGGGAGGAGTCCCGCCGAGTCGGCGGCCCGGTCGGTCTCCTCGGAGGCTTCGACCGCTTCGACCATCCGGGTCAAGAGGGGGAGTTCGAACCCCGAGAGGAACCCGACCGCGACCGCGGGCAGTCGGGCGACGACCCATATCAGTTCCGAGGGGACGGCCGTCGGAAGCGCGACGCTGTTCAGGCCGACGACGAGCATGAATCCGGCGGGCGCGACCGCCGCGAGGTAGACCTCGGTCCGGAAGAAGTTCGAGGGCGCGTCGGCCTGCAAGTCGTCGGAGAGCGCCGACCCGATACCGAGGCTGAAGAAGTACAGCCCCACGGTGATGACGTACTGGGTGACGGTCCCGCCGTACATCACGGTCAGTAGCTCCGAGTAGACGAACTCGTAGGCGAAGCTACAGAACGACACGACGTACGTGATGGCGAGCAGGGTCAGCGTCTTCGTGCGCGCGGCGACCTTCGGCATGGATTGAGGAGGGCCGACCGACGGACGAGGGCCGCCGGTCGCGTCGGCAGAAGCGGCGTACTCTGTGAACTTAAATCCGCGGGGAAACCTTCCACTGCTTTTCGACTTCGTAGCCGTCCCCGGTGAGTTGGTCGTCTACCTTCATGTCCACACATTCCCACTCGAAGTCGTGACCGTTCTTCCCTTCGAGTTCGGCACCGACGCGGTACCAGCCGTCGCGTTCGATGGAACAGGTTTCGGTGCCGTTGGGGTCCGAGACCTGACAGTCCCACGGGACCGGTCCCGCGCCGGGCGCGTCGTCTTCCATCTCGAAGTCGCTCCCGAGGTAGGCCACGCCGAGCGCGGCGACGCCGACGCCGTACCTCGTGACCTCGTCGTCGTGGTCGTCGTACCAGTCGTCGGCGTACGCGCCGCCGTGCCACCACGCGCGGCCGTGGCCGGTCTTGGGCGCACTTCTGTACCCGCCGTTGGCGCGGCCGGTCGCGCCGCGCCCACCGGCTCCGCCCTTGCCTTTCGCGCGGGCGCTTCCGACGGGGGCGAGCGCGCCGACGGAGCCGGGGTCGGCGAGGTCGTTCTGGTTCCCGCCGTCGTAGCGGGACACGACCCACGTCGAGTCTTCCAGCGCGACCTGAATCTTGCCGTCGTGGGCCTCGATGGACTCGAACACGTTCGACTTGCGGGGCGGCGGGGACGTACTGCCGGTACACCCTGCGAGGGCGGAGGCGGCCACGAGGCCGGTACCGGCGATAAATTCGCGGCGTCGCATGGGGGCAGTCTTCGTATGAGACCTATAAATTCTTGTTGGAAGACAGTTCGACAGGTGACGGGAGCGTTTGGCGACCGAAGAAGCCGACAGACTGGCGTCTCAGACCATCGCGTCCGCGGACACGTCCGGATGCTCCCGATAGAACCGGACGAGGAGGTCCGCGTAGCTCTCGAAGGGCGGACACGAGACCCCCGTGTCGCGCAGGTCGCGGACCGCGTTCTCGGCGGTGTAGCTCGTCGGGTGGACGAAGTAGTCCAGCACCGCGGGTTGGACCCCGAGAAGTGACGCGAGACCGGGCACCGATTCGAGCGCGCGCCGGGCCGAACTCGCTCCGCCGGGGAGTCGAATCGTCCGAATCCCGATACCGAGCGCGTCGCCGAACGCCCGGACCATCCCCGCGACGGTGGGCGGATTCGGGTCACAGAGCTGGTAGACCTCGCCCGCCGACGCGTCGAGTCGGCTCAGTCGGTCGATGGCCTCGACCACGAAGTCGCGGGGCACGACGTTGACCTCGTAATCGCGGGGGTCGCCGAACACCGGGACGACCGCCGGAAGCGAGTCGAAATCCGCGATTCCACCGACGCGCTCGCCGAGACCCGCGAGGCTCCCGCCGATGTCGGCGACCCGCTCGCCGAGCGCCCGCTGGCGGTCGAGCAGACCCAAGACGTTGTACGGCCCGTCGTACTTCTGGGTCCTGCCGGTCTCGCTGTCGCCGACCGCGATGGCCGGACGGTAGACGGTGGCCGGTAGCCCCTCGTCCATCCGACGCTGGACCGCGCGTTCGGCGAGGAACTTGGTCTCCTCGTAGTGGTTGTTGAACGACTGGCCCACGTCCAAATCGCGGTGGGTGAACACGCCGTCGTGTCGCCCGCTGACGTAGCAGGTCGAGACGTAGTGGAACCGCCGGAGGTCGGGCGCTCGCTCGGCGAAATCGAGGAGGTTGCGGGTCCCCTCGACGTTGACCGCCATTCCGACTTCGCGCGAGACTCCGAGGTCGTACACCGCCGCGAGGTGGTAGATTTCGGTCGCGTCGGCGGCGAGGTCGGCGTAGTCGTCGTCGCTCGCGGCGTCCCCGCTCTCGTCGCTCAGTCCGAGGTCTGCCTCGGTAATGTCGCCCTCGTAGAGTTCGATTCGGCCGGGCGAGTCGTCCAGTTCGGCGGCGCGCTCCTCGGCGAGGTCCCGGTACTTCGACTGCACGAGACACCGAATCGCCACATCGTCGTCGTACCTGTCCAGCAGGCGCGCGACCAGTTCCGACCCCAGAAAGCCCGGAAAGCCCGTGACGAAGACGGACTCGGCGTCGTCGGCCGCCGTGGAATCGTCGCTCCTCGTCGCGTCAGCGGACGCGTCGCTGGCCATTCAGCGAACCCCCGGAACGCGTTTTATCGCGCGGAGCGACAACGCCATCGCCTTGGCGTACCACCCGTCGGGGACGCCCCGAGGAGCGCCCAACGTCGGCCCGCGCTGGTGGGCGACGGTCTTGGCTTCGGTGTACTTCAGGAACCCCTCGTCGCCGTGTCGCCGACCCAATCCGGAGTCGTTCATCCCGCCCATCGGCGCGTCCACGGAGGCCCACGCCGCGGCGTAGGCGTCGTTGACGTTGACCGTCCCGCAGTCGATTTCGCGGGCGAGGGCGCGGCCGCGTTCGCCGTCCTCCGTCCAGACGCTCGCGTTCAGGCCGTACTCCGAGTCGTTGGCCAACTCGACCGCCTCGGTCTCGGTGTCGAAGGAACTGACCGCGACGACGGGACCGAAGGTCTCCTCACAGCCAGCTTTCATCTCGTCGGTCACGCCCGCCAGAACCGTCGGCTCGTAGAAGTACGGCCCGATGTCGGGCCGGGCGCGGCCGCCGGTCAGCACGTCCGCGCCCTTCGCCACGGCGTCCGCGACGTGTTCCTCGACGGTTCCGAGTTGGTCCGGGCCGACCAGCGACCCCACGTCCGGCCCGTAGTCGTAAGCTCCTCGGAGGTCCAGCCCGCGGGTCCGCCGGACGAATCGGTCAAGGAACTCGTCGTAGATATCCCGGTGGACGTAGAGGCGTTCGAAGGAGATGCAGAGTTGGCCCGCGTTGGTGAACGAGCCCTGAATCGCGCCCTCGACGGCCTTCTCCACGTCCGCGTCGGACAGCACGACCATCGGGTTCTTCCCGCCGAGTTCCAGCGAGCAGTCGGTCAGGTTCGCGCCCGCCCGCTCGGCCACGGTCCGACCGGTCTCGGTACTCCCGGTGAAACAGACGTAGTCGACCTCCTCGACGACCGCGCCGCCCGCCTCGCTCCCCGTGCCGGTCACGACTTGGAACGCGTCGTCGGGGACTCCGGCCTCTCGGAGGAGGTCCCGGAGGAGAAGCGCGGAGAACGGCGTCTCGCTCGCGGGCTTGAGTACGACCGCGTTCCCGGCCAGCAGGGCCGGAATCGCGTCCGAAATCGCCAGCGTCAGCGGGTAGTTCCACGGCGAGACTATCCCGACGACCCCGACCGGTTCGCGGTGGACGGTCGTCTTCGTCACGAGCGGGAACGCGCCCTTCCGGCGCTCCGGTTCGAGGTAGTCCGCCGCGCGGTAGGCGTAGTGGCGCGCCGTCGTCGCCACGTCCAGTATCTCCTCGAAGGCGTCCACGCGGGCCTTCCCGCTTTCGAGTTGCGCCACGTCGAGGAGGTCGCCCCGTCGGTCCAACACGAGGTCGTGGAACCGGAGCATCGTCTCGGCGCGACGTTCGACCGACGTTTCCGCCCACGCGAGTTGGGCCTCGCTGGCGCGCTCGACGGCCGCGCGAACGTCCGCGTCCGTGCCCGCGGGAATCGTTCCGATGGTGTCGCCCGAGTAGGGTGCTTCGACCGCTATCGCCGGTCGGTCGGCCTCGGTCGGGACCGTGGCCGCGAGGCGGGCGAGGCGGTCCGAACCGACGCCGGTCGGCGGGGAGGTGTCCATGACGGGACGTTCCGCCGACAGTTCCATTACTCTGCCGACCAGCGAACGCGGCGCTCCGCGACCGGCGGGAGCGGAGAGCGACCCGTCACTCCTCGCGCACGTCCTTGAACTCGGTGCCCCCGCACTCCGGACAGACCGGTCGGAGCGCCGACAGCGACCCCTCCTCGCGCTTGGCCGAGACGAAGTATCCGCACTGCCGACACATCACCAGCGGGAGTCGAGCGGCCGCGTCGGTGGCGTTGCCCGACGGTTCGTCGGGCCAAGTCTCGGGGTCGGTCACGCTAACGCGTCGCACTCGTCGTCGGCGGTCACTGCGACGAGCGATTCGAGGGTCTGGCTCCCGCGATACGTAACGGTGTTTCCCTCCTCGTCGTACGCGACCACGCCAGCCTCGTCCAGCTTGGGAACCGCGAGGTGGTGGAGCCGCGCCGCGATGCGGGCGCGGGAGTCGGGAACGCGCGGCGCGTCGAGTCGCCGGACGTACTCCGCGAGTTCGCCGAGCGTCGCTTCGTCGTCGGAGTTGCGCCCGAAGTAGTAACAGACGTATCGACACTCGGCGACGGCGAGGAGTGACAGCTCTCCGTCGAGTCGCTCGCTGTCGCTCCGCCCGTCGAGAGACACGTTCCGTTGCACGTTCTGTTCGATGCGGTCGGGTCCCGACGGAAAACGGGTTGTTGCTGTCAGTACAACGTTTTTATAACCCGTCCGGAACGCGAACGATATCGCCGCCGGAACTCAGTCGAAGTCGGTGGCGGACGACAGCAGCACCGACCGGAGGACCTTCTCGTTGGCCCGGCGAACCCTGTCCGAGAGCGCCTGCTGAGTGATGTCGAGTTCGTCGGCGAGGTCCACCAGCGTCGCCTGCCGAGGAGTGTCGAAGTAGCCCCGTTCGAGCGCCAGCACCAGCGCGTCGCGCTGGTCGCCCGAGAGGCCGAGTCGGTGGCCCCGCTCGGTACTCTCGGTCAGGGTGTAGGTCCGGTCGATGTGGACCGGGAAGTCGTTGTCCGTACAGAGGTTGTAGAACGCCGAGAGCTTGTCGTGGTCCGAGAAACGCAGGCGGAACTGCCACCGGTCGCCGTTGCCCTGCGCTTCGAGGATGGTCGCGTCCGTCTCGCCGAGGACCTCCACGAGACCGACGTGGGGTTCGCGCCACCGGATTCTGTACAGCGCGCGGTCGCCCACCTTGTCGAGGGCGTACAGTTCGCTGACCGCCTCGCTGTCCGTGACGTTCGCCTCGAACGACTCGAACTCCTCGCCGGTCGCCCAGACGAAGGGCATGACCGCGCCGCCGGTCGGCACGATGCGCTCCAACTCGAAGGTCATCGCTTCCGGGCCGCAGAGGACGCGCCCGAGGAGGAAATCCTCGCTGTCTATCGAAAATTCGACTAGTACGCTCATCTCGATACCGGAGCGAAGGCCCCCTGCGGTTGTAGCTGTTTGGTACGACCGAGAGCGGAGTCTCGTCGGCGAGAGCGCTCCGGACCGTCAGTCGTGACCCGACACCGGTACGGGTTCGTAGGGTTCTTCGAGGTACGCCAAATCGCTGGCCGAGAGGTCGATGTCGAGGGCTTCCACCGCGTCCTCCAGATGCTCGACGCTCGTGGTGCCGACGATGGGCGCGTCCACCCAGTCTTTGTGCAGGAGCCACGACAGCGAGATTTGAGCCATCGTGACGCCCTTCTCGGCGGCGAGTTCCTGCACGCGCTCGTTTACCTCCTTGCCGCCGCCCTCGCGGTAGGGGTGGTCGTACATGTGTTCCTCCGTCTCGCCGCGCGTGGTCGCGTCTATCTCGTCGTGCGGCCGGGTGAGATAGCCCCGCGCGAGGGGACTCCACGGCATCACGCCGACGTTCTCCTTCTCGCAGAGGGGAAGCATCTCACGTTCCTCCTCTCGATACGCGAGGTTGTAGTGGTTCTGCATCGTCTGGAACCGCTCCAGTCCGAGGCTGTCGCTGGTGTGAAGCGCGTCTGCGAACTGGTGGGTCCACATCGAGGAGGCCCCGATATGCCGGACCTGCCCGCGTCGCACCGCGTCGTCGAGCGCGCGAAGCGTCTGCTCGATAGGCGTGTCGTCGTCCCAGCGGTGAATCTGGTAGAGGTCGATGGTGTCCATCCCGAGGCGGTCCAGCGAGTTCTCCAACTCCTGTTCGATGGCCTTCCGCGAGAGGCCCCCGGAGTTGGGGTCGTCGTCGTCCATCTGGAAGTAGCACTTCGTGGCGACGACGCTCTCGTCGCGGCGTCCGTCGAGGGCGTCGCCGAGTACGCGCTCGCTCTCGCCGTTCGAGTACATGTTCGCGGTGTCGAAGAAGTTGATGCCGAGGTCGATGGCCCGGTCGATTATCTCGCGGCCCTCCTCGGGGTCCAACACCCACGGCCGCCAGTCGCTGGACCCGAAGCTCATACAGCCGAGACAGATGCGACTGACCTCCATGCCGGTGTCGCCGAGCGTGGTGTACTCCATACGCCGACCGTCGGGGGCCGGGACCAAAAGGATACGTCAGGCGGCAACCGGTCTCGTCCCTACGTGGTGTCGTCGATCGTCTCGAAGTGAGTCGCCAGCGAGTGCAGGATGACCGCGGTGAGACACGCACCCGAGCCGACCATCACGAGGAGTACCGTGAGGACGACCAGACCCGTCGAGAGTTCGTCCGTCGCGGTGAAGTTCGAGAGGGTCAGATAACCGAACCCGAACCCGGCGAGTACCACCGCGAAACCGGGGATACCGATGACCGTGACGGGGCGCTTTCGCTCGACGGTCTTCAACAAATTGTTAATTATAGTTAGCCCGTGTCTTACGGGGTGGAGACTGCTCGCGTCCTCCACGTCGTACTCGACATCGGTCCCCACTTCTCGAACGTCGTAGCCGCGTTCGCTGGCGTGATAGAGGATATCCGTACTCGCGCCCATGTTGTCGCCGATAGCGCCGTCGCGCGCGATGGACTCGATAGCTCTCGGCCCGTACGCGCGGAAGCCACACTGCGTGTCGCTAATCCACGACTCCCGGCGCAGGAAACCGAAGCTCAAGTTGGTGAGCAGGTTGATAACCTTCAGTCCGAACAGCCGATAGAGCGGAAAGTCGGTCTCCGACCCGGCGACGAACCGACTGCCGATAACAACGTCGGGGTCGCCGTCCTCGAACTCGGCGAGGAGTTCGGGAACGTCCGAGGGGTCGTGCTGACCGTCGCCGTCGATAATGACGAGCCGGTCAGCGCCGAGCCTGTGGGCCTCCCCGAACGCCGATTGGAGCGCCTTGCCGTACCCCCGATTCCGCGAGTGTGCGACGACGGTCGCCCCCGCTTCGCGCGCGAGGTCCGCCGTCCCGTCGTCGCTCCCGTCGTCTACGACGACGACGGTATCGACGTACTTCCGGACGTTCCGAACGAGCGACTCGATAGTGTCCGCCTCGTCGTAGGCCGGAATAGCGACGACGGTGTCCGTCTCCTCGACGGACCCGCGCCGGTGGGTCGGTGCGAGACGCGTGTACTCCGAATCGGACTCTCGACCCTCCACTCGCTGGTCGTAATCGACGTACGAATCGGTGTCCGGGTGGAACAACAGCCCCGGAAACCCCCGCGCCTTTGCAGTAACTGTCAACAACCGCTCGAATGCTCCCTCGTCGGCCCGTCGCTCGTCGAGACACACCGTCTCGGCCCCGAGTCGGCGAGCTAACCGAGCCGAACGCGGCGTCTCTCGGCCGTGAGCGACGATGGCCTCGTGGCCGTGTTCTCTCGCCAAGGTCACGATTCGGACGATAGCGTCCGCGTTACTTTCGTCGGCCACGACACCGATAGCGGGTCGCTGAAGGGTCTCGTCGTTTTGTACTTCGAACTCTTCCATCGGACTTGCCCTCCGTCGCACGTCCGCTTTGTTATTGAGTGAATTTCCCAATACATCGCCGTGAGAACGAGTCACGTGGCCGAGCGTAATTCGTCGTAATCCCCAGTAGTCCCGATTATCGCTTTCTCAGAGTCTTTCGAGCGGTTTTTGGGCGAATGAAATAGTTACTTTCTGACCGACACCCAGAGGTAGAGGTCCCGATACGCGTTCTCCGCGGTCGGGTGGTCCGGAATTCCGTCCCGATAGAGGAGAAACCGGAGTCGGAGCCGCTGGCCAGTCAGCGTCGGCCGGAGCGAGAGTCGGTCCTCGTCGGTCTCGTTTGGAGCCAACTCCGTCCGGTATCGGTGGAGTACCTGCGTTTCCGTCGCCGTCGAGTTGTCGTCCCCGACCCGTTGGAGCGTGACGACGACGCCGTACTCCTCGGTCCGCTGTTCCCGATTGTGGAGACCGACGACGACGGACTGGTTGTGGCCGTACCGGAACTGCTCGGGGTACTCGTCGGCGACTAACTCGTCGCCGTCGTCCGTCAGCAGGTAGAACTCGGTGTACGTCTCTCCTCGGTCGGGGTCGGCGACGGAGTAGACCACCGTCGACCCCGCGGCGAGCAGACTCACGGCGACCAGTACGGTCAGCGCGGGACTTCCCCCGCCGTCGAACAGCGCGAACTTCGCCCGAGAGAGTATCGTCTGCTCGTCGGTGACGGACCGAGCCGCCTGCACGTCGTCGGCGTTCTGTCGCCGGTACGCTCCGGCGGCGGCCGCGACGAGCGTGAACCCGGCTATCGAGACCATCACCGGGACGAGTCGGATACCCAACGGCGTGTAGTTGAGCGCGAGCGCGAGTAGCGGGCCGACCGCGATACTCCCGACCGTCGAGACGACGACTCGCTCGACCCCATCGACCACCGTCGGCGGCTCCGCGCCGTGTTCGCCCGAGGAGGCGACCACTCCGGTCCTCGTCGGAAACAGCGCGACCGAGAGGGCGTAGCCCGGCAGGAAGAGTACGAGCGGGAGACCGAACAGGGGTTCGAGCCAAGACCCGTCCGTCCGCGACGAGACGACGACGAAGCACCCGACGACCGCGAGGACGCCGACGAAGGCGAGATCGAGCGACGACCGACGTAACCGATACAGCCTCGTTCGGAGGTCGTTCTGGTCCGACTCCATTCCGAGGAGTAGACGGCGCGCGGCGATATAAGAAAGCGGGCGCAAACGCGACCGGCGAGCGGTCTAACGCGCCGTTAGGAGTCGGACCGTCCGTAGTGACGGTCGTTACGCGCTCGTAACTCCTCGATACGGCGAGACCGAACGAGTTCCACTCCGGAGTCGGTGCGACGGGACGCGCCGCCGAGGTCGATCGACTAGCGGCGACGAGGTTCGACCGGTTATCCGCGGCGGAACTCGTACGCGCCGAGGTCGGGGGCCTCCCCCGCGTAATCGAGTCCGGCGTCGACTCCCGCCCCGACGCAGGGACTCCCGGAGTGCAGGTGCAGAAACAGGTCGTCGACCGGAAGCAAACTGACGAATCCGGGGTTTTCGATGCCCAAGTCCCACGTGTTGTGAGTGTGTTCGACGGCATTGCCGAGTGACACCTCGCCCTCGTAGGAGATGTTGTTCTTCAATTCGTGTGGCGCGTCGTAGAACGTGAAGTTGGTTTCGTTGCTCCACGCGGTGTTGTTGACCACCGATATGGAAGTGCCCGCCTCGTTGTAGTCGAATCCGGTGATACCGTTGTTGAACGCCACGTTCCGGTGGACCTCGTGACCGCCCGATTTCGGGGTCCCGCCCCCGAGTTTGAACCCGTTGCCGTTGCCGCGCTGGCCGTACCCGTTCTCCCAACTCATCGACTCCTCGACGGTTATCGACCGGCTTCGCCAGAGGTCGAGTCCGTCGTCGGAGTTGTGGAAGAGTTTCGCGCCGACGACCCTGTTGTTTCTGGAGTTTTCGATCTGGATACCGTCGGCGTCGGACCCGCCGTTCTGCGGGTCGAAGTTGTTCACCGAGGTGACGTTCCGGAGGACGTTGTGCCGACAGTCGTCGTAGAGACCGAACCCGGTGAGGTTGTTGTTTCGGGTCTCCACGTTTTCGAAGACGTTGTGGCGTGACGAAGTGACTTCCACTCCGAGGTAGGGACTGTCGCGGACGACGAGATTCCGGACGGTGAGGTACTCCGCGTCGGCGAACTTCAGCCCGCCGCCGTCCCTTCCGTCGGCCGACCAGCCACCGGGGGTCGGCCCGTCGAACTTGAATATCGGCCACTCGCCGGGCACGCCCGCGAGCGTGATTCGATTCTCCTCGGTCCCGCCGACGCCGGTGAGTTTGATGGCCCGGTCGAACCGATAGACGCCGCCGCGGAGGAATATCGTCTCGCCC
Source organism: Halorussus salinus (assembly GCF_004765815.2). Lineage (NCBI taxonomy): Archaea > Methanobacteriati > Methanobacteriota > Halobacteria > Halobacteriales > Haladaptataceae > Halorussus > Halorussus salinus. The sequence continues at coordinate 241,623 of NZ_SBIS02000008.1, forward strand.
GCGGCGACTGCCTCGAAGGCCGCTTCGAGGGTCTCGAACGGGTTCTCCTTCGTCCCCGACGCCGAGTCGTCACCGTCGGGAGCGACGTAATAGTCCGCCGAGTCGTCCTCCCCGCTCGTGGTTTCGTCCGCGTTCGACGTTGCGTTCTCGTTCGACTGTCTCCGAGGCGTCGCCTCTCCGACCTCCGCTGGCTTCGGACCCGTGGCCTCCCGATTCGAGTCGGACGGCTCGCGGAACTCGCTCCGGAGGACGCTTCCGGCCCCCAGTAGCCCCGAGACGGCACCTACCGTTTTGAGAAATTTTCTCCGTGACATCCCACCAACCCATCAGTGGTAGTTACCGGACCCAGTTGACTCTTTCCTCGGAGTCAGCGACCGGTCAAGCGTCCGCGAGATTCCTCGGCGGCCGAGGAGCGAGTGCGCCCGCGGCGCTCGCCGTCGTCGTGTTCTCGGAGCGACCGACCGACCAGACGGCGTACCCGCCGTTTGCGTAGATTCGGTTCACGGCCACGTCGGCCCGAAGTTCGGCGACGGTCTCGTTAGTGTAGACGACGTTTCGCCGCTGGTTGAACTCCTTCAGGGACTCGTAGTACTCGCGGTCGTACTCCTTCGTGACGAGGTACGTCGGCGTCCCGTTGACGACGCCCCGGAGGCTGTCGTTGGACCCGTAGCCGAAGTACCTCGGTATCGGCGACCGCGGACCGAAACTATCGAACACCTCCTCGGTCGTTCCCGAGCCGAGATACGCCCCCATCTTGAACGAAACGTCGTGAGACACCGCGACGCCCTCCGGTTCGTAGTGGTCGTAGAACCAGTCGGTGCCGTCCCGTTCGGTGAACGTCATGTGCTGGCGGAGCTGGTACGAGTTCGTGACCGAAATCGGGACCGCGACGAGGAGCAACACGACGACGCCGACGAGGGCGACCTGCCGGAGACGGTCGCGGGTGGCGACGGTGGGTTCGTCGTCGAGAACCGTCGCGGTCAGCAGTCGGTACACCAGCAACCCCGCGAGGAGGGTCGCCATCAAAATCATGTACCGGGAGTTGCGGACCGGGTTGTACGCGATGACGTACGTGACGATGGTGACGACCGCCATCGCCGCGCCGACGAAGAACTGCGACGAGAGCCAGACCTCCGAGAACTCCGCCCTGCGCCGCCAGAACCGAACCGCCGCGACCACCGTGGCGACGCCCGCCAACCCGCAGATGAGGAATATCGGTCCGTACTTGTCCACGAACCCGAGCGCGAGTTGTTGCAGGCTGTGGGCGCGATTCACCTGCGAGACGCCGTAGGATTGGGCGACCGTCGAGTGAGAACTCTCGGTGAACCCGAGCGAGGTGCGCACGTAGTCGCGTATCAACTCGAAGTGCGCGTACCAGACCAGCCACGTCACGAAGACGAAGCCGAGTATCCCGACTTCGAGTTTGTCGTCGAACGATAGTTCGAGCGTCCGGCTGTAGACGCGCCGCACGACGAGCGAGACGGAGAGAGCGACGACGACGTACAGCGACGTGACCGGGTGGAAGAAGACGAACGACGACGCGACGAGGACGACCAGCCCGAGGTACGAACGGTTTCGCGTGTCGTGGTACTTGACGAGCAGGAACAAGAACGCCGGGAACGTCATGAACGAGAAGATAGCGGGGTGGAGCGTGTGGTGGAACTTCGAGTACAGGAGCGGAACCGCGCAGGCGAGCGTCGCCACCGCGACCCGGTTGCTCCGCACGAACTGTCGGCTGAGTAGGTAGACGCCGAGGAGGTACACGGGGTTGAAGAACGCCGAGAGGAGGGGCGAGAACGCCCGCACCGGAAGCCCGACGAAGCGCAACTCCGCAAGCAGGAGGTGGACGACGGGGTAGATGTTGTACGGCTGGATGTGGTCCGTGCGAAGGATTTCGTTCGTGTAGTGGACGTGGTACAGCACGTCGGCGGCGTTCCGTCCGTACATCGCCCACCCGCGGAATACCGGGAGCAGATTGAATAGGACGTAGATGACGCAGACGAACAGCAGGGCGACGCGCCAGTAGCCGTCTCGGCGCGCCGCCGAGACCAGAAAGACGACCACGGCGGCCATCAGACCGACCGAGACGACGGCCCAAAACGCGTCGGGGTACGCCCGGTACAGCACCTCGTAGTCGGTCGCTGGCGGCGTAATCGCTATCCACGCGCTCATCGCCAGCGTGCAGAGGGCTGTCACGCCGACGAGCAGTCGCTGAACGCGTTCTAACCGTTCGTCTCGCGCGACCGACGAGAGACCGGCCATCGAGGCAACGACTCGTTTGGCGCTCATCGGCGATTACTCCCACTGGCGCTGTTCGGCGAGCGTCCGACGCTCGAACGCTCCCCGGTCTCGGGGTCTGCCCCCCGGTCGGTCGATTCCGCGGCGGCGTCCGCGGACGACCGAACCACGTCGGCGTATCGCTCGGCCGTCACCGAGATGCGGAAGTTCTCCTCGAAGTGGTCGCGGCCGCGCTCGCCGAGCGACTCCCGGAGGTCGGGCGAGTCCGCGAGTCGCCGCGCGATTGCGGTCAGGCGCTCGAAGTCGCCGTCCGCGTAGCCGACCGACTCGCCGCCCAGAAAGCGGCCGGGGTCCACGTCGAGGCTGACGACCGGGGTCCCGCTGCGCCACGCTTCGAGGAACGTGTTCGGGAACCCCTCCTGCGCGGAGGTGTTGACCAGCGCGTACGCCCGGTCGTAGTAGTCGTAAATCTCGTCGGGCGGCACCTTCCCCGGAAACCGGACGTTGTCGAGTCGGTCGGCGCGGCGGGCGATTTCGTCGTAGTACGCGGGGTCGTTCTCCTCCGCGCCGACGAGGAGGAACCGAACGTCGGGCAGGCGCTCGGCGAGGTCCAGAAACAGGTGCGGGCGCTTCTGGTCGCGGTTGATGCGGCCGACGTAGAGGAAGAACTCGCCGTCGGCGGCGGAGTGAGCGTCGGTTTCGGCGGTCTCCTCGTCGGCGTCTGCGCGGGACGTATCCTCCTCGACCGGCGGATACCCGTTGGGGACGACCGTCGAGTCGACGCCGAACGACTCCCGGAGGCGGCGCTGTTGGCGCGGCGATTGGGCGACGATGCCGTCGGCGTCCCGAATCACTCGCCGGAAAGCCGTCGCCAGCGGGTCGGTGCGGTCGGCGTCGGACTCGGCGTGGGAATCGACGGCGAGGTTGTACACCCATGCGCTACCGAGGAGTCGGGAGAAGGCGTAGGTGATGGTCGCCTTGAGGCGGTCGCCCCGGAAGACGCACACGTCGGCGTCGGCCCGCCGCATCGCGTCGAACAGGCGCGCGAGGTCCGGGAATCGGCGATAGGCCGCCCGCTCGTCGGTCGGAGTGTACGCCCGGTGGAGGGTGACGCCGTCGCGTCGCTCGGTCTTCGGTTGGCCGTAGTCGCCGACCACGAAGTGAACGTCGAACTCGTCGCGGAGTTGCTGGCTCAAGAGGTAGAGTTGTCGCTCGGCACCGCCGGGCGAGATGTCGTCTACGTCCCGGAAGTACGTGTAGGCGATGAGCGAGACGACGCAGACGCTGAGGCGGTCGGAGGCCTCGGTCGCGGTCATTGGAAACCAGAGAAAACAGCGATTCGCAAAAGCGTTTGGGCGCGTGTCCCAGTTTCGGCGGGACCGGTTATCGCTCGCGCGCGACCGGTTTGGCGAGCCGATTCGCGCGCCGCGTCCCCGGCTAACCGAGTCGGTTCACCTGCGCCTCGACGAAGCCGCTTCCGTCGTGGTACTTGAGCGTGGCGTCGCGCCACCCTGACCCGTCGTGGTGGCGGACGACCGGGCCGGAGGGTCCCGTCGAGTCGCTCCGCGCTTCGAACGCGCCGAGGTCGGGGGCCTCGCCCGCGTAGTCGAGTCCCACGTCGGTGCCAGCATCGACCACGGGACTGTCGGTCGCGGGCCGGAGGAACCCGTCGGCGTCGGGGTCCGTACTCCGGAACTGCGGGTCGCCGATACCGAGGGTCCAGGTGTTGCGGGTCTCCTCGTCCTCGGAGCCGGTGTCAACGGCACCGTTCGCGTTCTGATACGCGATGCAGTTTCGGTAGACGTGGGTCGCGTCGCTACCGTTGTCCCACGCGACGTAGCCCTGCCCGCCGTTGTCGTAGCTGGTGCAGTTGAACACTTCGATGGTCTTGTTCGCGCCGTTGTGGTTGAACCCGTTGTAGGAGTTGTCGTACGCGCGGCAGTGCTGGACGACGTGGCCGCCGGAGGTCGCGCTCCCGTTGCTCCCTCCGAGTTTGAACCCGTTTCCGTTGCCGCCGTTCAGCCCGTTGCCGAACGAGGCACAGTTCTCGATGCGACAATCGACGCTCTCCCACAGGTCCACGCCGTCGTCGGAGTTCCCGTACGACACGGAGTTTCGGAGCGTGTTTCGCGCCGTGTCCGAGAACTGGATGCCGTCGGCGTCGCCCGCGTTCCCCACGTTCCCGTGGGCAGTCACGTTCGTCACGAGGTTGTCGTGCGCGCCGTTGTAGAGCGCGAAGCCGACGAGGTAGCAGTTGCGAACCTCCAAATCGGCGAACGTGTTGTGGTGGTTCGAAGAGCCGTCGGCGACGATGCCCATGTACGGACTGTTCTCGACGGTGAGGTTGCGTATCTCCCAGTGAGCCACGTTCAGGCTCACCCCGCCCGCGTCGTAGGCGCTCCAGCCGCCGGAGTCGGGACCGTCGAAGCGAATCACCGGGCGTTCGTCCCGATAGCCCGCGAGGACGATGGGGTCGCTCTCGGTCCCGTCGGAGCCGTTCAGGCTGACGTTACTGCTCCGGTCGTACGTCCCTCCTCGGAGGTAGATGGTGTCGCCGGGACCGACGCTGTCGGCCGCCGCCTCGATGCTCCCGAGCGGGTCCGCCTTCGTGCCCGCGTTGCCGTCACTGCCGTCAGGTGCGACGAAATAGGTAGCCATAGTGGAGAGCTAGCTCGTGTCTATCCAGACATCGCCCTGACTCCCGTTCGGCTCGGTGTCCTGTACGTAGATGTCGCCCTCGATACCGCCGAGGGTCGTGAGGTAGTTCCACTGGGAGCCGTCTCCGAGAAACACCTTCTTCGAGTCCGTGGCGAGGAACTTCGCACCCTGCTTGGGGTCGTAGTCGCCGCGGTTGGACTCGGCGTCCCTGATTTCGACGCCGGTGTCCAGTTTCTCGAAGTTCTCGTTGACCGGAACGTCCCAGTCATCTGTCCCTTTCGTCGGCGTGTTGTATCCGTGGTTAGTCGTCATTGGTAGCTCGCGTGCAGTTGAGCAGAGTGAAGAGATAGCTTATAAATCTTCTTCTCTGCATTGAGATTTCTTCGGTCTGACCCCCCGATTTTCGACGCTCCGCCGGCGAAGTCGGCGTCGCGTCGGGCGACCGTTCGTCGTCGCCACCGCCTGCGAGGCCCCGGACGCCGCCAGCACCGCGACGGAAGCCGACCCCGCCACCGCCGGACGAACTTTTTTCTCGGAGAACGGCGAGGCTCAGAGCCATGAACGTTGGCTATCTCGTCGGGACGTTCTCTACCGGGGGTGCGGAGACGATGCTGTTGCGCCAGATTCGACACGGTGACAGACGGCCCGTGGTATTCCGACTTGGCGGTCCCGACGACCTCGAAGCGAAGTTTCGAGCGACCGGAGCGACGGTCGTGAACCTCGACGTGGGTTCTATCGCCGACCCGCGGGACCTGAACCGCGCGCGTTCGACACTCGCGCGCTACGACCTCGACGTACTCCACGCTCACCTCCCCTACTCCATGGTCGTCGCTCGACTCGCCGGACGGGCGGCGGGCGTCGAAGCCGTCGTCGCCACCCACCACAATGTGACCGCGGAGTGGGGTCGGGCGATTCGGGCCGTCGAGCAGGCGACCCGACCGCTCGATAGCCGCGAGGTCGCGGTCTCGAACGCGGTCCGCGAGAGCCAGTCGTCGCCGTTCGACGCGACCGAGTGGAGTACGATACACAACGGTATCGACGTGGCGGGGTTCAACGACGAGGTCCGGAGCGCCGCGGTCCCGTCGGAGCTACGGGCGACTCTCGATTCGGACGGCCCGGTGTTCCTGAACGTCGGGCGGTACGTCCCGCAGAAAGCCCAGCACCTCCTCGTGGAAGCGATGGACCGAGTCGCGTCGGAGTTGCCCGAGAGCCACGCCGTCGTGGTCGGCCACGGGCCGCTCGGCGACGCGCTCGAAGCGCGCGTCGCCGAACTCGGACTCGAAGACCACGTGTCCGTGACCGGGAAGGTCCCCGAGATACACCCCTACTACGCGCTGGCGGACGTGTTCGTCCTGCCGTCGCTGTACGAGGGCCACCCGCTAACCGCGCTCGAAGCCATGGCCGCGGAACTCCCGCTGGTCGGCACCCGCGTCTCGGGCATCGAGGAAACCGTCACTCCCGAAGTCGGGCGACTCGTCCCGCCGCGGTCGCGCGAAAGTCTCGCCGAGGCGATGCTCGAAGTCGCGCGGGACGACCCCGAGGGCATGGGGTCGCGCGCCTACCAGCGTGCGAGCGAGCAGTTCGACATCTCGCGGATGGTCGCGGCCCACGAGGAGTTGTACGAACTCCTCGTAGAAGGGTGAGCGTACGAGAGTAGTTCAGGGGGAGCGAACGCACGGCGCGAACGTTACGGCGAGCCGCAAGCAATACAACGGCATTCTTGAAATAGGTATATAATATCTTTCCACATCTATGTCGTTCTCAGACAGTGATATAGAATTTTCTCAGGGCGAAGGACCGAGGAGCCTCGACTAAAGCCATCCCGGCGGGCGCACGTCCACCGCGCTCTCGCCGCGGGACCGAGCGCGACCGCCGCGCTCCTGCCCGGAGATTTTTGCCCGCGCACGTGGTGGCCGGACAGAGATGACTATCGAACAGCGCGCGACGACCGGCGACGAGTCGTACCGCGTCCTCGCGGGCGCGGTCCAACACCCGACCCGCGTCCACCCGTATCGGACGGTGTTCAATCAGCGGTCGCTGGAGGCGCTACAGGAGGCTGGCGCGGCGGTGGACGTGCTGTCGCCGACGCCGTTCGCGCCGCCGGTCGGCCCCTACTCGGAGTACGGCGAGGTCCCGACGGTCGAGTCGTTCGACGAGTACCCGGTCCACCACCCGCGGTTTCTCTACGCGCTCCCCAAGCGGTTTTTCTACCACCTCTCGGGTGACTCGCTGGCCAAGCGCGCGAGTCGCTACGCCGCCCGGACGTTCCCCGAACCCGACGTGGTCCACGCCGCGTCGATATACCTCGACGGCTACGGCCTGCTCCCGTACGCCAGACGGCGCGACCTCCCGCTGTTCGTCGTGGCCCACGGCGACGTACTGCTCAACTACGAGACGTTCTCGAACGCGGTCAGAGACCGCATCGCCGAGACGCTCGACTACGCGACCGAAGTCCTCTGCGTGAGCGAGGACTTCGCCGAGCGCGCGACGCGACTGACCGACGAGGAGAAGATTCGGCTCCTCCCCATCGGCGCGAACCCCGACCGGTTCCCGACCGAGCGCCGCGACGAGATACGCGCCTCGCTCGGCATCGACCCCGAGACGACGCTGGTGCTGTTCTGCGGCCAGTTCATCGAGCGCAAGGGCGTCGGCGAGATAATCGACGTGTTGCCGCGTCTGGACGACGACGAGACCGAACTCGCCTGCATCGCCCACACGGGCGACCTGAAAGCCGACCTCGAACGCGCGCTGGCCGAGTCGCCGGTCGCGGGCCGACTGCTGGAGAGCGTGCCGACGCCCGAACTCCGGGAGTGGTTCGCGGCCGCCGACCTCCTGTTGCTCCCGAGTTACGGCGAGGGTCGCCCGACGGTCATCTACGAGGCGATGGCGAGCGAGACCGCGGTCCTCGGTTCGACGGCGGGCGGCATCCCCGAGCAGGTCGCCGACGGCGAGACGGGACTCCTCGTGCCGCCGGGCGACGCCGACGCGCTGGAACGCGCCCTCGCGGAACTGGTCGGCGACCGGAACCGCCTCCGCCGGATGGGCGAGCGTGGCCACCGGCGACTCCTCGAAGAGGGCTGGACGTGGGAACAACACGCCGAGCAACTTCGGCAGGTCCACCGCGAGGCGATACCGCAGACCCAGACGTGAGAGCGCGGTCGTTCGAGTACGGTCGTTCGAACGTTCGAACCGAGTTACGAAGTTCGAGTTTTCGAAGGACGAGTTACGAAGTACGAGTCAGCGAGGAGCGACGTACGAGGTCGGAGTCGGCGAGTTCCGAGTTACGAGAGACGAGTGAGCGGGACGAGTTACGACTCGACCAGTCCCCGGAGGAACCCGACCCCGTAAACGAGATACTGGAGCGGGAGGAGCGCGACGACCGCGAGCGCGAGGGGGTCGCCCGTCCGCCGGAAGGCGTACGCGCAGGTCCACCCGGCCACGAGGAGGAACGCCGCCAGCCCCGCCGGGAAACCGCGCCGGACCGCTCGCGGGGCGACCACGCTCCCGGTCGCCGCCGAGACCAGCGCCGCGGAGGGGAGGACCGCGTACCACCGGAGCGGCCGCCCGTGACGGCGACTGACCTTCGCCATCGCCACGCCGTAGGAGTACATCTTCGAGACGAACTCGCCGAGCGTCCCCGGTCGGTGGTGGTCCACCGGGGTCGTCGGGTCGTACAGGAACTCGTAGCCCCGTCCGGCGAGTCGGTGGTGGAACTCCGCGTCCTCCCCGACGTTGATGTCGGCGAAGGAGTGGTCCTCGAACACGGCCGCGTCGTAGAGGACGTTGCAGGCGGGCATGTTCGACACCCGGCGCACGTCGCCGACCCGGTAAGCCTGTGAGGCCTGTCCCGACCCGAAGACGGTCTCCTGCATCGCCTCGATGACCTTCGAGAGCCGGGAGTCCTCCTCGAAGGTCCAGTTCGGCCCGCCGACCGCGGCGATGTGTTCGTCGTCGGTCTCGGCGAACCGCTCGACCAGCGATTCGAGCCAGTCGCTCGGCACGCGACAGTCCGCGTCCGTGAACGCGATATACTCGCCGCTGGCGGCCGCCACGCCCGCGTTGCGACCGTGCCCGATGGACCCGCCGGAGTCGTCCACGAGTTCGTCGGCGTACTCGTCGGCGACGGCTCTGGTGCCGTCGGTCGAACCGCCGTCCACGACCACGACCTCGTACCGGTCCCGGTCGTAAGTCTGGTTCGAGAGCGACCGGAGACACTCCTCCAGCGTCTCGGCGGCGTTCAGTGCGACGACGACGACCGACACCTCCGGCAGTGGCGAGTCGCGCTCCGCTCGGTGGTCGGGTGTAGATGCCTGCGTTCCCATCGTTCCCCGTCTCGACAGGGCGACTGCGAGACGAAGCAGGGTTCGACGACGCGCTATTTCAGCGTTGTGCCGGGCGAAACCGGTCTCCTCGGCTGTCGGGAGCGCGCCTCCTTCCTCGGCTCCGTTTCCGACGAGCGACTACTGTGCGACGTGTTCGTGGTACCACGCGACGTAGTTGAGAATCCGCCAGAGTTCGTCGTCGTGGTTCGCGTCGCCGCGCCGGTGGGCCGCCCACAACTCGAAGACGCTCGGCGCGTCGAGGTACGGCGTCGCCGACACGCGCTCGTCGGTCAGCCACTGCGCGATGGCCTCGTGGTCGTTGCGGAACCACCGCGCGACCGGCACGTCGAACCCGTGTTTCGACCGACTCCGGACTCGCCGGGGCACGACATCGCGCACCGCGGCCCCGAGCAACGGCTTGTAGTCGCCGCCCTGCGTCTTGTACTCCGAGGGGAGACCGTGCAGGAACTCCACGAGCGAGTGGTCGAGAAACGGGACGCGCGCTTCGAGCGACGCCGCCATGCTGGCGTGGTCCACCTTGTAGAGCAAGTCGTCGCTGAGCCAGTGGCGGATGTAGTACGACGAGAGTCGCCGGAGCGTGTCGCCGTTCGGTCCCATCGACTCGGCGACGACGGTGTCGAGACTGTCGCCCGGCGGTCGGCCCGATTCGCCCTCGCGGACGCCGCCGAGGGCCGACTCCCCCTCGCCGTCGCCAGCGCGGTCCGGCTCACCTTCGCGGTCGCCGCGGAGGTACGACTCGGGAGCGACACCGCCGTAGCCGCGGAGCCAGTTGGTGAGCGTCTGCTCGTCGGACTCTAACGCCGCGAAGTACCGGAGGTAGTCGTCGCCGACCGGGGTCAGGTCGCTGGCGACCGAGGCCGCGTCGTAGACGGGCGACGGGAGGTCGCCGAGCCACTCGCGGTGTCGTCGCAACTGGTGGAAGTAGTCGTACCCGGCGAACAGCTCGTCGGCTCCTTCCCCGGTCAGCGCGACCGTCACGTGGTCGCTGGCGTACGCCGAGAGGATAGTAGTCGGGAGCGTCGCGGGGTCGGCGAGCGGTTCGCCGAAGTGGCGCACCACGTCGCCGAACACGTCCATCGACGAGAGGTCCACGGTGGTCTCGTGGTGGTCGGTGCCGAAGTGGTCGGCGACGAATCGCGCCTCGTCGCTCTCGTCGTACTCCGCGCCGCGGAACCCGACCGAGAACGTCTCGACCGGCTCCTCCATCGCTCTGTCCGCGAGACCGACGATGGCCGTCGAGTCGAGACCGCCCGAGAGGAACGCGCCGAGCGGAACGTCGGCCATCAGGCGTCGCTCGACCGCCTCCTCCAACTGGCTCCGGACTCGGCGCGTCGCTTCCGACCGGCTACACGTCGTCTCGGTGGGTTCGAGCCGCCAGTAGCGGTCCCGCCGGACCTCTCCGTCGGTCACGGTCAGCGAACATCCCGGCGGCAGTTTTCGCACGGAATCCAACAGCGTGTCGGGCCACGGCGTGTACCGGAGCGCGAAGTAGTTGCGGACCGCCCGCTCGTCGAGGCGACGGTCCACGCCCGCGGCGAGGAGCGCCGGGAGTTCGCTTCCCCACACGAATCGCTCGGGTTCGTCGGCGTAGTACAGCGGTTTGATGCCGAGCCTGTCGCGCGCGAGAAAGAGGGTCTCGGTCTCGTCGTCCCACAGCGAGAACGCGAACATCCCGTCGAGGAGTTCGGGCATCGAGGTGCCGTACTCCTCCCACAGGTGGACCAGCACCTCGGTGTCGCAGGCGGACTCGAACGCGTGGCCCTCGGCGGTCAGTCGCTCGCGCAGGGTCTCGTGGTTGTAAATCTCGCCGTTGAACACGACCGATACCGTGCCCTCCTCGTTGGTCTTCGGTTGCGACCCGCCCGCGAGGTCCACGATGGCGAGCCGTCGAGCGCCCATCGAGAGCGGTACGTCCGGCGCGACGTGCGCGGCCTCCTCGTCCGGCCCGCGGTGTCGAATGCAGTCGAGCATCTCCGAGAGGGTGTCTCGGTTCGCCTCACCGTACACCCCCGCGATTCCACACATCTCGATAGAGTCACGGTCGAAGTGTACATGTGTGTTGTCCCCGGCGAGGGTCGAAGCGCGGTTTGGATTGGCTCACCACGGAGGGTCGAAGCGCGGTCCCGGCGGCCGCAACGCTAACGTGTGGATTCGTAAACTACAGAACCGTGACCGACGGCGACAGCGACCATCTCGACGAGTGGCCCGTCGAGCGGACCGTCTACTTGACGCTCGACCTCGAATGCGACTACGGGACCGCGCTCGAACGGAACGACTACGAAGCGGCCCGCCACACCGACAGGCTGGCGGCGATACTGGAGCGCCACGACGTGCCGGTCTCGTGTTTCCTCCAGACCGAAGTGCTGGAGGCCGCGCCCGAGGCCGTCGAGGGACTGACCGAGGCCGACGTGCCGGTGGAGTTCCACGCACACTCCCACACCCACCCCCGGACCGACGAGTCCGACGTGGGCTTCGAGGTGCGCGAGAGTGCCGAGCGCGTCCGCGACCGGTTCGGGACCGAACCGCTCGGCTATCGGTTCCCGAACGGCGAGGCCAGTTCGGCGGAGTACGCCACGCTGGCCGCCGAGGACGTGTCCTTCGGCGCGAACCTCTTCCCGATGTGGTACCCCGGACGGTTCGACAACACCGGCGAGTCGCCGTACCCGTTCCGCCACGTGCCGACCGGCGTGGTCGAACTGCCGTTTACGGTGTACTCCCCGCGGTTCCGCGTCCCGGTCGCGCTCTCGTACCTCAAACTCCTCGGACGACCGTACGAGGAGTTGGCCACGCGGCGGCCCCCGAGCGTCGTCGTCTTCGACTTCCACATGCACGACCTGTTCGTGCCCGAGTCGTACGACGACCTCTCGCGGCCCTATCGCGCGGTGTACGCCCGGCGGAAGTACGACGGCCCGGCGACGTTCGACCGGTTCGTCGGGCGACTGAAACGCCGCGGCTACGAGTTCGGACTGATGAGCGACCTCTACGCGCGGACGGCCGCGGAACTGCGAGAGCGCGAGCGGGAGGTCCCGGTATGAGCGACGCGAGCGAGCGCATATCGACCGACGCGCTCGCCACCGAGGAGTCGGACGGTTCGGTCGCCGACCAGTCCGACGACCCGCTCGAAATTCTCGTCGTGACCGTGGACGAGTACTACTACGTCCCGAAGTTCCTGCGCGGCGTCTTGGACGCCGACGACGTTCGCGTCGTCGGCATCACCGCGATGTCGCCGACGCTCGGCACCGAGAGTACGCCCCGATTCGCGTGGCGGCTCTACCGCACGTTCGGGCCGCGCGTCTTCGCCAAGCACGTCGGGTTCTACGCCAAGCACGCGCTTCTCGACGCCGCGAACCGGCGACTCGGCCGCGGGAGCGCGTACTCGCCGCGGACGCTCGCCGAGCGCAACGACATCGAGTACCGCCACGTCGCGGACGTGAACGACCCCGAGTACGTCGGGTACGCCGAGTCGCTCGCACCCGACGTGGTGGTCTCGGTGGCCGCGACTCAGAAGTTCGAGTCGGGACTCCTCGGGGTTCCCGACGAGGCCGCTATCAACCTCCACTCGTCGCTCCTCCCGGAGTATCGAGGCGTCTCACCGAGCTTCTGGACGCTCCGAAACGGCGAGTCCGAGACCGGCGTCACGGTCCACCTGATGGACGAGGAGATAGACACGGGCGACGTGCTGGTCCAGCGACCGCTGTCGATACGCGACGACGACACGCTCCACTCGCTGAACGAGCGGGTGGCCGAGCGCGGTTCGGACCTCCTGCTCGACGCGCTCCGCGGCCTCCGCGACGGCGAGGTGGACCCGACACCTATCGACCCCGACGAGGGGTCGTACTACTCGCTACCCGACAGGAGCGACGTAGAGCAGTTTCTCGACCGCGGTCGGCGGTTCTACTGACGCGAGGTCGAACAACCGATCCGACATCCGGTCCAACGCCGTCCGACACCGGTCTAACATTGGTCCGACGCCGGTCCGACATCCAGTCGGCCGACTCGGGGTCGAAGCTATCGGGACGCCGAGACGATGCCGTGGTCCACGAAGAACCGGCGCGTTCGCCGGTCGCGCAACAGCGGGCGGAACGTCTGATACGTCTTGAGTTCCGGCACGCTGTTCACCTCCACGACGGTGAAGTCGCCGGAATCGTCCACGAGGAGGTCCCAACCGAGATACGGGGTGAACGCGTGGGACTCGGCGATGTCGGCGATGCGCTCGCGTATCTCCGGCCAACCGGGAACCGTCGTCCCCTCGATTCGCGCCTGCGTGTCGGGGTGGGTCGCTCGGCGGTCGATGCGGATTCCGTCCTCCTCGATGGCGGCGGAGAGTTCGCCGGACTCCACGTCCACCCACGCCGCGATGCCGCCTCGGTCGATGTTGTCGATGGGCTTGGACGCCTCCGTTCCGATGTGGTGGACCGCGGCCGGGACGAACGCTCCCTCGTCGTCACACAGCGTCAGGACGCGAATCGTGTTGGTCGCGTCGGGGAACAGTCGGTCGCTGTAGTCGGCCTGCTCGACGAACTCGCAGACGAGGTACGCGTCGAGCGTCGAAATCGTCTCTTCGAATTCACCTCTCGACCGGGACTCCCCGTCGACGTAGTGCGTTCCGTCCTCCTTCGAACAGATTAGCACGTCCTTTCCGCCCCACCCGCTGTTTCCTTTCAGGACGACCGTTCCCTCCGCGTCGAGTCGGTCGTCCACCCGCGCGGCCGCGGCCCCGTTGGCGGACGTGTTGTTCCGCCAGTTCTCGTACGACGGTCCGCTGTCAGTCGATTCCTCGCTCGCCGTCCAGTCGAGCGGATAGAAGTCGCCACCGTCCACGATGCCGTACATCTCCATCCGATGCTCGTCGTACGGTTCCATGAGGAGGTGGTTGTAGAGTTTGTCGTCCAGCGTATTCTTCCACGGATGGTTCACGGGACGACCCAGAACGTACTGCTCGAAGTCCGAAACGTAGTCCGAGAGCGAGTACGTATCGAGGTCGTACCGAAGGTCGGTACTCGGCGTGAACCCGCGTCGCCAGAGCCACAGTCGGCGTCGGAACGGGACCGGAAGCGGGTCCTCGGCTTCGTCGTCGCGCAGTCGCCACCGGTACGTTCTGAACCGGCCGATCTGCCAGAGCAACAGCAACTCCGGATACGGGGGTGGCGACCGTTCGACGGTCCGGTGGGTCAGCGACCGAACGGCGTCGGTCTTCACGTCGTACAGGAGGTCGGCGACTCCTCGAACGTCGTCCGCGAAATCGACCATAGAACGCTTCTCCGGCAGGTATTTGTCCGAAAGTTCCCAAAACACGACAACCGAATTCGACAACGACGGCCATAAATCTACGCCTCCGAGGGAGGCCCTACTCGTCCACCGACCGCCGGTCGTTTCACGTCCGTTCGACGTACGGTTTGTTCGAGGTACGGCGTGAGGGGACGAGCGCCAGCGAACTCCGCGCCACAACACTCAAGACCGGAGATAGCCTGAACAAATCGTATCGGCCGAGGTGGGGAAGATGGGAGTGACAACGAGAAAACGACGGAGACAAAGAGAGGGACCGCCCGTCGCCAGCGGCGGACTTCGCGGCGACGAGACGGAGCGCGTCGTCCCGAGGAGAGAGACGCCGACCAGCGTCGCCCCGAGGAGAGGGCCGCCGAAGAGCCTCGGGGAGAAACGGGGCGAGCATGTCTGAGGACCTGTCGAAGCGGGAGCGACTGCGGTCGCTAACCGACGTTGTGACCTATCGACCGGCGCTGACGCTCGCCATCGTCGCGCTGAGTATGGTCGCGGCGGCGCTGGAGGGAGTCGGACTCAGCTTCCTCGTGCCGATTCTCGAACAGGTCGATTCGGGCGGCAGTCCGCCGCAGAACCCGGAAGGACTCCTCGGGGCGTTCTACGGCGCGTATCAGTTCCTCGGCGTGCCGTTCACGCTGGAGTACATCATCCTCGGCGTCGGGTTGGTGATGGTCGCGCGCTACGGTGCCAGTTTCCTCGTCGCGTGGCTTCGGGCGGCGCTCCAGACCGACTACATCCGGTACCTCCAGACGGAACTGTTCGACGCGGCGCTCGACGCGCGAGTGTCGTACTTCGACCGGCGCGGGTCCGACGAGATACTCAACGCCGTCGTGACGCAGGCTCGCTACGCCGGGCGGTCGATTCGGTACGTCGTGCGCATCGTGGAGATGGCGCTGGTCAGCCTCGTCTACCTCGCCATCGCGATGTACCTCGCGCCGACCCTGACGGTCATGACCGCGGTCGTGTTGGGCGGTTCGGTCGCCGTCATCAGGTACGGTCTCGAATCGGGGTACGCGGTGGGCGACCGCGTGGCCGACGCCAACGAGGAGGTCCAAGAGGTCGTGCAGGCGGGGACGCAGGGAATCCGCGACGTGAAGCTCTTCCGAATGAGCGACGAACTGTTCGCGCAGTTTCGGACCTCGGTGGACAAGTACGCCGACTCGCTCATCACGCTCCAGCGGAACAAGGCTGGCATCGACAACCTGTACCAGCTTACCGTCGCCGTCACCGTGTTCGGTCTCATCTACTTCGCGGTCACGTTCTCGTCGCTCTCGCTGAGCGGACTGGGCGTCTTCCTGTTCGCCATGTTCCGACTCGGACCGAAGCTGAGCGCGCTGAACGACTACGTCTACAACGCCGAGGGGAACCTGCCGCACCTCGTCCGGACGCAGGAGTACATGGACGAGTTGAACGACTGCGAGGAGCCGAACCCCGCCACCGAGACGTTGCCCGAGCCGGTGGACCGCGTGACGTTCGAGGACGTGTCGTTCGCCTACGAGACGGACGATGCGACGGTAGACGACGTGTCGTTCGGCGTCGAGCGCGGCGAGTTCGTCGCGTTCGTCGGTCCCTCCGGGGCCGGGAAATCGACAATCGTGAGCCTGCTGACGCGGCTCTACGACCCCGACGAGGGCCACATCCTCGCCGAGGACACGCCGATAGAGCAGGTGGACGTAGACGAGTGGCGCTCGCGGGTGTCGGTCGTCCGCCAGAATCCGCACATCTTCAACGACACGCTCCGGTACAACGTCACGGTCGGGAACCGCGACGCGACGCAGGAGGAGGTCGAGCGCGTCTGCGAAATCGCGCAGGTGACGGAGTTCGTAGACGAGATGCCGAACGGCTACGACTCGATGCTGGGCGACGACGGCGTGCGCCTCTCGGGCGGCCAGCGCCAGCGCATCGCCATCGCCCGGACGCTGTTGGAAGACGCCGACCTGCTGTTGTTCGACGAGGCGACCAGCGACCTCGACACCGCGCTCGAACAGCGCGTCCACGCCGGTATCGAGGAGATGGAGCGCGACCACGCCCTCCTCGTGGTCGCCCACCGCCTCTCGACGGTGACGAACGCCGACCGAATCTACGCGATGAAGGACGGCCGCATCACCGAGCAGGGGCCACACGAGAAGTTGCTGGAAGAGCAGGGGAACTACGCCTCGCTCTACTCGGTCCAGCAGTAGGACCTCGACCGCGTCGGTCTGCCAGTAGCCGGTTCACAGCAGTCCCCCGGCCGGGAAACGCTCGGAACGACCCGCCCATAGGCTTATCTCGGGGACTCTTGTACAGAGTCGAAGACGGCAAACATGACTAATATACTAAACGAATTGCCCCGCCAACTCTTCCGCGGTCTCTCTGAGGCCGGACTCGGCACGCGGACGCTCGAACTCTACGACGAATCGGTCGGTCTCTCGAACACCGACCACCTCCGGGGCGTGGACGAGCGCATTCGGAACTTCGAGTTGGACGACGACGACGTGAAGGGGTCGGTGCTGTTCCCGATGATTCCGGGCTACGAGGGCGTCACCTTCCGGGCCGCCATCCTCGCGCACGCCTTCCGGACGCGGGGGTACCGACCGACCGTCCTCCGGTGTGCGAGCGACGGCGGTTCCTGTGACCTCGGGACGTGTCTGTATCGGTCCTTCGACTGGGACGAGTCGTACGTGTGTGACTTCTGCCAGCGACTCAGCGCCGCGACGACGGAGGCGTTCGGGTTGGACACCATCGCCACCAGCGAGGTGTTGCCGCCGTCGTACGACCCGCCGTCGAAGCCCGACGACATCCGGTCGGTGACGTATCGCGGCGTTCCGGTCTCGGAGTTCGCGCTCGCCACGACCCGGAAGTTCTTCCGGCGCTACTCGGTAGACCTGACCGAGTCGCCGGACCGCGAGCGATACCTCGCGTACCTCCGGGACGCGATGAAACTCGTGGACGTGTACGAGACCCTGTTCGAACGTCGGAACTTCTCGGCGGTCGTGGTCAACGAGTCGGTGTACGTCCATGGCGGGGTCCCGCTGGCGGTGGCCGAACGACACGACGTGCCGGGGTACGTCCAAGAGGTCGGATTCCAAGCGGGGTCGCTGATGTTCGGGCGGGCCGAGAACCGCAGTCCGATGCCCCACTTCGTGGATTCGGCGGCGACCGAGGAGTTCCTCGCGCGGGAACTCGGCGACGAGCGCCGCGAGCGAATCGCGGCGGTGATGGCCCAGCGCAAGACGGGCGACGGGTCGATGAACTTCTCGGCCACGAGCGACGTGTCGGTGGATGTAGGCGACGACACCGTCGTGGGCCTGTTCACCAACCTACTGTGGGACGCGTCGATGGAACTCGGCGACGCGGACCTCCCCTTCGAGAACACGTACGACTGGCTGGAGACGACGATAGCGGCGCTCGAATCGGCCGACGGCGTGCAGTTAGTCCTGAAGACCCACCCCTCGGAGTACCAGCGCGACACCAACGAGAGCGTCGCGGCGTGGGTCGAGCGAACGTACGACGGCACGCCCTCGAACGTCGAACTCCTCCCGCCCGACACCGAGGTCGATACGTACGAGTTGATGGCGGAGGTGGACCTCGGACTCGTGTTCACCTCCACGACGGGCCTCGAAATGGCGTACGACGGGACGCCCGTCGTCGTCGCGGACAGGGCACCGTACCGAGGCTTCGGCTTCACGTTCGACCCGACGACCGGAGACGAGTACGAGCAGTTGCTGGCCGAGCGCGACGAGTTGTCGATGACCGACGAGATGCGGGCGCGCGCCCGGCGGTACGCCTACCTCTCGTTCGTCCACCAGAACTTCGAGTTCCCGTTCGTCGGCGTGTGGAGTTCACAGGAGATAGCCGACGCTCGCGTGAGTCACGACCAACTGAAGCCCGGAAACGAGAACTTCGACGCGATAGTCGAGCGGATTACGAGCGGCGACCCCGCCCTGCCAGCACTGCCGAGAGCGCCCGAACAGACGTGAGCGTCCGGCGGACGTGAACGTCCGAGAAGGCGTCACCTCCTCGAACGCTCGAACCCGGCGAGCGGTCCGCTCAGCGACCGGCCGAGTACGGTTCGAACTCGTCGCGCTCCCGTAACTCGCCGTTCGGATAGCGTATCGTCCACGGCGGCACGTCCTCGTCTACGTACGACAGGGCGGTGACGACCGCACCCTCGCCGATGGTGACGCCGGGCATCACGACCGCGTTCGAGCCGACGAAGGCCTCGTCGCCGACCGCTATCGGGGCCATCACGTCGTCTCGCTCCTCGCTCGGGACGCGCGTACTCATGTGCGAGGTCGCCTTCGAGTAGCGCGTCACGAGGACACAGTTGTACGTCACCGCCACGTCCGAGCCGACGACCAACTCGCCGCCGCCGACGACCCGCGTCCCGGCGTGGAGACACGAACGGTCGCCGAGTTCGGTGCGCCGACCGCAGTTCAGGAAGACGAAGTCGTCTATCTCGACCTCCTCGCCGAGCGTCAGGTTCTCGGGGTTGACGATGCGCGCCCCGTCGTAGACGTACTCGTGGGACGCCTTGAGTTCGGCCTCGTCCATGGACGCCATCACGACGGAATCGCGTAAAACAGTACCTCCGGGTTCGGCGTTCCACCGAGTTCGGCGTTCCCGGTCGGTCTCCTCGGCTTCGTCGGCGGGGTTCGACCGGAGTCTGCGAGGTTCGACCGGAGTCGGCGGCTGGCGGCCGGACTTATTGGACAGTAGGTCGTACCCCGGACGGTCACATGAACGATTCTGTCCTCGGAGTCGTCCCGGCGCGCGGCGGGTCCAAACGCGTCCCGCGCAAGAACCTCGCCGAGGTCGCGGGCAAACCGATGGTCGCCCGCGCGGTCGAACAGGCCGAGAGCGCCGACGCGCTGGACGAGGTGGTCGTCTCGACGGACGACGAGGAGATACGTCGCGTCACCAGAGAGTTCGGCGGGGATGCCCCCTTCGAGCGACCGGCCGAACTGGCGACGGACACTGCGAGTAGTACCGACGTTATCGACCACGCGCTGTCGTGGTACGAATCCGAGCGCGGCGAGACGTTCGACGCGGTGGCGATGATTCAGGTGACGACGCCGCTCCGGGAATCCGCGGACGTGGACGGTGCCCTCGAACGCCTCCGCGAGACCGACGCCGACTCGGTGACAACCGTCACCGAGTACCAGACGCCGCCGGTGTGGGCCGTCTACGAGGAGGACGACCGACTCCGCCAGTTCTTCGACGGCGACTACCTCTGGACCGACGGCGAGGTGCCCCGGAGCCAAGACCTGCCGACGCTCTACTATCCGAACGGCGCGGTGTTCGCCGCGACGGTCGAGGCGTTCCGGCGGGCGGACGGCTTCTACACCGACCACACCGTGGGCTACGAGATGCCGCCCGAGCGGTCGATAGACGTGGACGAACCGTTCGAGTTGCGGATGGTGCGCGCGCTCGCCGAGTACGATTCGGAGTGAACGGCGACCCGAAGTGAACGAACGCGCTCACTCGGGGTTCCGGAGCAGAAACGCCCGGTCGAGGTCGTCGTTCTCCCGGTACTCGATGAATCGCTCGTCCGTGCAGTCGAGTCCGTGGCGGTCGAGGTAACGAGCGAGGAAATCGGTCTTCCAGAGCATTCGCTCCTCCCCGCGCCACTCGATTTCCGTGTACTCGTCGGCGTGGAACTCCAGCCCCCAAATCCACTCGTTCGAACACCGCACGATTTCGTCTATCACCGCATCGACCGACTCGGGCGGGACCGTCACCAGCGTCTCGTTGGTGAACACGAGGTCGAACTCGCCGTCTCGGAACGGGAGGTCGGTCGCGGTGGCCTTCAGCACCTCTATCTCGGAACGGTCGCGCCGACACCGGCGGAGACCGCCCGTGTGAACGTCCACGCCGTACAGGTTCTCGAACCCCATCTCGTGGAGTATCTCCAGTTGGATACCGATGCCACAGCCGACTTCGAGGACCGTCGCGTCGCGGTCCACGCGGTCGAGGAACTCTCCCATCACGTCCGACTGGCCGAACCCCCACTGGTCGGTCCTGAGTCGGTCGAAGCCTTCGACGGTGGTCGGATGGCGCTCCCAGTATCGCCGACCGAACTCGCCGTCCCACAGGTCTATCTGTCTGGTGCGTTCTGGCATCGCGTCGGTACCGACCCACGGCATCGAGTGGCTTAACTACTGACGCGGCCGCGACGAGTCGGCCGGGAGTAAATATAACACCGGGGATGACGACAGGAGTCGTAGGCGGTCTCCGACCGCCGGGGAGGATATGGGACACGAAACCGACGCCGACGACGAGCAACGCGTGCGAGAACTGTACGACGAACTATACCCGATATGCCGGAGCATCACCGGGCCGGGCCTCCGCGAGAGCCTCGGGATACTGGGCGAGGAGTTCCCGCTGGAAGTCGAGGGCGTCCCCTCGGGAACCGACGTGTTCGACTGGACGATTCCCGACGAGTGGCATATCCGCGAGGCGCGACTCGTCGGTCCCGACGACGAGGTGTACGCCGACTTCGAGGACCACAACCTCTCGGTTGTCAACTACTCCGCGCCGGTGGACCGAGACGTGTCGCTGTCGGAGTTACAGTCGCACCTCTACTCCAGCGAGGGGGTGCCCGAGGCGATTCCGTACGTCACGAGTTACTACGAGCGCCACTGGGGGTTCTGCGTGCCCGAGACGGTCCGCAAGTCGATGCCCGAGGGCGAGTACCACGCCTACGTGGACAGCGAGTTCGTCGACGGCGAACTGAACTACGGCCACGCCCTCCTCGACGGCGAGACCGACGACGAGGTGCTGTTGAGTTCGTACCTCTGCCATCCCTCGATGGCGAACAACGAGTTGAGCGGTCCGCTCGTGATGGCCTTGCTCTACGACCGCATCGCCGACTGGGACGACCGACGGTACACCTACCGGTTCGTCCTCTGCCCCGAGACCATCGGGAGTCTGGCGTACCTCCACCGCTACGGCGACCACCTGCGCGAACGCGTCGTCGGCGGACTGGTGTTGACCTGCCTTGGCGGCCCGGAGCCGAACCTGAGCTACAAGCGAAGCCGGGAGGACGACGCCCTGCTGGACAGGCTCGTCGAACAGCGCGCCCGCCGAGGAGAGCCGGTCGAGACCAGACCGTTCGCCGAGATGTTCGGCTCCGACGAGCGCCAGTACTGCTCGGCCGGGTTCGACCTCCCGGTCGGACAGGTCGCGCGCACCGTCTACGGCGAGTACGACGAGTACCACACGTCGGCCGACGACCGCGAGTTCGTGGAGTTGGAGTCGCTGGTCGAGAGCGCCGACTGGATAGCCGACCGACTGTGGGAGTTCGAACACGCCGGGCGACAGCGAAACCTCGAACCCTACGGCGAACCGATGCTGAGCAAGCACGACCTCTTCCCGACGGTCAGCGACTGGTCGGACCAGACCCGGCAGTTGACCGGGGTCGAGGAGCTTTCCGAGGAGCAGTTCCTCAAGCGCGTCCTGCTCGTCCTCCAGTACAGCGACGGCGACCACGACTTGGTCGAAATCGCGGACGAACGCGACTGCACCGTCGAGGAACTCGTCCCCATCGTCCGCCGACTGTACGACGAGCAGTTGCTCGAACCGCTAGGCTGAGTCGGTCTCGTCGTCGGTTCGGGCGTCGGCTTTCCGGAGCAGGAATATCTCGTCCTTGTTGTCGGTCTCGTCGTAGTGGAGGAACCGCGACCGGACCGTTTCGAGGTCGTGGTTCTCCCGGTAGTGTCGCCGGAAGTCGGTCTTCCAGTAGAGCTGTTCGTCGTGATCGCTGTCGATTTCGACGTACTCGTCGGCGTAGAACTCCGACCCGAGGACGTACTCGCGCGAACACCGCACGATTTCGGACTGCACGTCGGCGAGCAGTTCGGGCGGGATGGCGACGAGACAGCCGTTCGTGAACACGAGGTCGAACGCGTCGTCCTCGAAGGGAAGTCGGCTCGCGTCGCCGACGACGGCGGGAATATCCGGCGAGTACTCGCGGGACTTGGCAATCGCGTACGACTGTACGTCGATACCGACCACGTTCTCGAAGCCGAGTTGCCGGAGACACCGTAGTTGGACGCCGACGTTCGACCCGACTTCGAGTATCTCGGCGTCGCGGTCAACGTCGCCGAGGAGGTCCCGGTATATCTCCGACTGGGTGAGGCCGTACTGCTCCCGGCGGAGCGTTTCGAGGTCGTCGACCGTGTGGGGGTTGCGCTCGGTGTACTCGACTCCGGCGTCACCGGCCCACTTCTGGCCCTGTTCGCTCATCGTCCCGCCTCGGGTTGGGGCGTCGGTCTCTCCTCGGCGTGCAGACTCGCCGCGCCGAGAGCCGGTCGTCTCGCTGGCTGTCCGTCGAGCGTCGAGTGGCTTGGACGGGTAGTCATGCGGTCAGGATTCGGCCGCGTCGAGTTCCGATTCGAGCGTCTTGTAGTTGCTGTACCGGGTCTTCGTGTAGTCCGGGAACCGACCCTCCGCGAGCGCCTGCTTTATTTCGCGGGCGGCGTCCGGAATCGTCCGCCGGACCTCGTAGTCGAGTCGGTCGTGAATCTTCGAGAAGTCCACTCGGTAGCTCCGGTCGTCCTCGTTCTCGGGTTGGTGGTCGATAGTCGCGTCCGGGAACACCTCCGAGACCATCTCGCCGATCTCCTCGACGCGGTAGTTCTGGGCGTTCGACCCGACGTTGAACACCTCCGAGGAGACATCCTGAATCGGTGCCTCCAGACAGGCGATGTAGGCCCGCGCGGCGTCCGCGACGTGGACGTTCGGCCGGTACTGGTCGCCGCCGAATATCGGAATCCGGCCCTCGTCGTGGGCCTTCGCCGAGAGGATGTTGACCACGAGGTCGAAGCGCATCCGAGGAGAGAGACCGTAGATGGTCGCCATCCGAAGGATGGTCGGCGAGAAGTTCCCGTCGGCCATGTCCAACAGCGCCTCCTCGGAGTCGATTTTCGTCTGGGCGTACAGCGAGACCGGATTCAGCTCCGAGGTCTCGGTCAACAGCTCGTTCTCCTCGTCGAGACCGTAGACGCTACACGTCGAGGCGAATAGGAACCGATTAACTTGGTGGTATTTACAGATACCCGCCGCGAGTCTGACCGCGTGAAGGTTCATCTCCAAGGTCTTCTGGGCGTCGATGCTCGACGCCGGGTCGCCGACGAGCGCGCCGAGGTGGATAACCGCATCGACGCCCCGAATCGCTTCGGTCACGTCGGCGATAGAGCGCATATCGCCCTCCATCAGGGTGAACCGGTCGTCGTCCGCGAGGTCTTCGACTCCCTGACGGCCGTACAGGAGCATGTCGAGGACGCGAACGTCGTACCCCGCCGAGAGGAGTTCCCGAGAGAGGACCGACCCGATGTACCCCGCCCCGCCGATGACGAGGACGGTCTCGACGTTCCGGCCCGCCTCGACGGATTGGTTCGAGACGACCCGTCCGTTACGGTCCACCTGTTCGAAGCCTAAGACGTGGCCCTCGGAGACCACTGGGACGATAAGCGTCTCGTGGTCGGAGGTGCGTCGTCGCAACTCTTCGAGGTCCAGTCGGCCGGACACGTCGCCGGATACGTCCTCGGCGTTCAGGACGACGGAGTCCTCGGTCGTCACCTCGGCGATAGCCGTGTCGAGGTCGAGTCCGTCGAGGATACCCCGACGGATGTCGCCGTCGGTCGCGGTCCCGCGGAAGCGACCGTCGTCGTTTACCACTGCGACGAAACCGGTACCTACTCTATCCATCGTCCGCATCGTCTCGGCGAGCGACGCGTCGGCCGAGACGGTCATATCGTTCGGATTATCGAGTGTCATCGTTCGTATTTCCCCCAGACAGAGCCGATAGCGGTCATCTCCGGGGTCGTCCCACGTAACCACAAACGCGGGCATTGTTATTGGCCGAATGAACGTAGAGTATCGGTGGTTTTCGTCGTTCTCGGTCGCTGTTACTTCGGTTAAGCGTCCAGAGACGGAAGTGAGTCGAGACGGAACCAAGACGACCGTACGACGAAGACGGACAGCGGGCGAAGACGAGCGCCCGACGACTCATACCCCGGCACGCACGGCCGCGACGATTCTGTCGGCCTCCTCGGCCGAGAGGTTGGGATGAATCGGCAGCGAGAGGACTCGTCCGGCCACGTCCTCCGTGACCGGGAGCGCGCCGGGGTCGTAGTCGTAGCGCCCGCGATAGTAGTCGGTCAGGTGGACCGGCGGGTCCCAGTAAATCTTCGAGGAGATATTCCGGGCGTCGAGCGCGTCTATTACGCCGTCTCTGTCCACGTCGGGGGAGAGCGTGACCGTGTACAGTTGGCGGACGTGCGTCGAGTCGCCGAGTCCGCGGTGGGGTTCGACGCCCGACACGTCGGCGAGGCCATCGGTCATCCGGTCGGCCGCCCAGCGTCGCCCGGCGATTAGCTCCTCGACTTTCTCCATCTGCGCACAGCCGATGGCGGCCACCACGTCCGCCATACGGACGTTCGTCCCGATGTCGGGGTACCGACCGCTCCCGCTCGACTCGAAGTAGTCGGTGGACTCCCGGCCGTGCGAACGGTAGAGGCGGGCGTTCTCCGCGATTTCCGAGTCGTCCGTGAGGACCGCGCCGCCCTCCCCGGTGGCGACGACCTTGTTCTGGCAGAAGCTGAACGCCGCCGAATCGCCGAACGTGCCGACCGACCGGCCATCGAACGTCGCGCCGAGCGATTCGGCCGCGTCCTCGACCAGCGCGAGGTCCTCGTCGTCGGCTATCGCGGCCAACTCGTCGATTCGACAGGTCGTGCCGTAGGGATGGACCGGTAGGAGCGCGGCCGTCTCGTCGGTTAGCTCCTCGCGGACCGAGGAGGGGTCGAGACCGTACGTCTCGCGCTCGATGTCGGCGAACACCGGCCGCGCGCCGACCAACTCGACGGCGTTGGCGGTGGCGACGAACGTGAACGACGGGACGACCACCTCGTCGCCCGGACCCACCCCGTGCGCTCGAAGCGCGGTCACGAGCGCGGTCGTCCCGGAGTTGACGACGACGGCGTGGTCCAATCCCACGTACTCCGCGAGTTTCTCCTCGAACTCGGTGACGTACGGGCCTTTCGCCCAGTAGCCGCCGCGAGTGATGGAGTCCGTCGCGTTCTCGACATCGAGTTCGTCCCACGCGATTTCGAACAGCGGTATCTCCGGTCGCTCGCTCGCCGGACGGTCGCTCACGCTATCGGGCCTCCTCGTGAACTCGACATGGGACGCACTTCGACGGGAGCCAGTATTGTAATTGAATCGTTAACCGGTATTGCAGAGCGTTAACAGTCGGTAAGCTCTGACAAAATTGTTCGGCGCGTCGGCGGGAGCGGAAGCTATTTCGAGGTCACGGTCGGACACCAGACGATGCATTTCGGCCTACGTGCTGACGGCGGTCCGGAACGGGGGTTCGGCCACCTCGTCCGGACGCGGACTCTCGCGCGGGAACTGCTCGACAGAGGCCACGCAGTGACCTACCTGTCGAAGACTCCCGAGAGCGTCGAGCGCGTCTGCGACGCCGAGGAGTTGGCGGTCGTCTCGGTGCCGACCGAGGAGGAAGCCGACGACGACGAATCCGAAGCGGATGAGGACGCCGCGAGGCTCCTCGATGCGGCCCGCGAGGAGGGAATCGACGCCCTCGTCGTGGACCGCGGCGCGGTCGGACTGGAGACCCAGCGCGACCTCTCGGCGGCGCTCCCGCTCGCGCTGATACTCGACGGGGAGGGAGGGACGGTCGCCTGCGACCTCGTGGTCAACGGCCACCTCTACGCGACGGTCGAGGACTACGAGTTCGAGGGCGACGAGCCGGACTGGTGCGTCGGGAGCGACTACTACCTCCTCGACGCCGACCTCCGGCGACTCGCCGACCGGGAGGTGCCGTGGCGCGACCCGCCCGAGCGCGGCCTGATAACGATGGGCGGGAGCGACGTGGGGAACGCGACCCCCGACGCGGTCCGGGCCTTCGACGGGACCGGTCTCGAAATCGACGTTATCGTCGGGCCGGGATTCCAGAACGAGGAGCAAATCGACGCCGCGGTCCGAGAGACCGACGCGACGTTCGACGTGGTTCGGGACCCCGACGACCTCCCGCAGCGGATGTTCGAGGCCGACCTCGCGGTCACGGCGCTCGGACTCACCGTCTACGAGTTGCTCGCGCTCCGGACGCCCTTCGTCGGACTCCCGCAAGCGCCCGACCAGTATCCGAAGGTCGCCCCGCTCCGGGAGCGGGACGCCGGACTCGTCGTCGCGCCGGGCGACGACCGCGAGTTGGCCGACGCGGTCTCGACGCTACTGCACGACGCCGAGCGCCGCCGGACCTTCTTCGAGCGCGGCCGGGAACTCGTCTCCGGCGACGGCACCGCGGCGGTCGCCGACCGACTCGAAGAACTCGGGTGAGAACCGCGGTCGGCGAAAACCGGCCCGGCGCTACTCGTCCACCGGGTCGCCGGTCACGTCGTCCCACCGGATACCGCTTCCGGCGTCGAGGTCTCGGGTCGCTTCCCGGCCGACCACGGCGTCGAGGAACTTGGGTTCGACTCCGCGCTCGCGCTCGCCCGAGCGGAGCGCCGACACGGCGGACTCCTCGATGACCTCGCCAGCGTCGAGGTCTTCGGTCGCGTGAACCGTCCGCCGGGCCGACTCGTACCAGTCGCGCTCGACGGCTTCGACGCCGACCGACCCGTCGCCGAGCGCGACCTCGGCGTCCCGAATCGCGGTTATCATCCGGTCGAGTTCGTCGGGTTCGAGCGCGAAGGAGTGGTCCGCGCCCTCCAAGTCGCTGTCCAGCGTGAAGTGCTTCTCGACTATCGAGGCTCCCAACGCGACGGCGGCGGCGGGCGCGACAACCGGGTCGGTCGTGTGGTCGGAGTAGCCGACCGGCACGTCGAACTCCTCGGCGAGCGTGGCGACGGCGCGCACGTTCGCCGATTCGAGCGGCGTCGGATACGACGAGACGCAGTGCAGGAGCGCCACCTCCGAGGCTCCGGCGTCTCGCAGGACCGAGAGCGCGCTCCGCACGTCTTCGAGGTCGTGCGCACCGGTCGAGGCGACGACGGGTTTGTCGCGCTCCGCGACTCGCCGGAGGAACGGATGGTGGCTGAGCATGGACGAGGCGATTTTGAACGCCGGGACGTACTCGTCCAACTCGTCGAGCGCGCGCTCGTCCAGCGGCGTGGACATGAACAGCACGCCGCGGTCGTCGCAGTGGTCTCTCAGTTCCGGAATCCAGTCGTACGGCATCTCCATCTCGGCGACGAACTCCCGGAGCGACTGGTCGTCCCCGACGCTCCCGGCCTCCTCGGCGTACATCGTCTCGGCGCGGAAGTTCTGGAACTTGACGGCGTCCGCACCGGCGTCGGCCGCGGCGTCTATCAGCGACTTGGCCTGTTCCAAGTCGCCGTCGTGGTTCGACCCCGCTTCCGCGATGACGAAGGTCGGCCGGTCGGTCCCGATTGCGTGCCCCCCGATTTGCATGGCCTCTGATTCCACGACGAGCCACCAAAGCGTTGGGGGCCGCGGCGCGAGGAGCGGCCGGGGGAGTCGAGACCTACCCGTACACGTTCGAGAGTATCGCCTCCAGATTGACGATGCGATGGAGCTTCCGGGCCTCGTGGTACGTGGCGGTACCGCCGACGCGACCGAGCGCGGACTCGTAGCGAGTGCGGAGGTCGGCCGCCAGCTCGTCGTCGGACGCCATCGAGACGACGAGCGACTCGTCGGGGTCGAGTCGGTCGGCGTTGCGCCCGAGGAGGGGCAGGGGAAGGTCGGCTTTGTACGCCGACTCGGCGGCCATCTCGCGCTTCCTGTCGGCCACGCTGTCGAACGCGGCGTCCTGATACGTTCGACCGAGGCGGTCCGCGACGTACTCGTAAATCTCGCGCTTGGGCGAGATAGCGTCGCGAAACCTCCGACGTTTGCCGAGGAAGTACGAGACGAGCGGTCCCCAGTTCGCGGGCAACGACATCCGCGTCCCGTCGGCGACCGGGAACGTCGTCAGTTCCTTGCTCATGTTGTGCGAGTAGTAGTAGAAGTTGAGTACGTCGATGGCGGTCCGGAGGTCCGACTCGCGGGTCCGCGCGAGGAGCGTCCCGACCTCCTCGGTCGCCGTCTCGTCGTCGCCGGGCGCGACGAAGGTCGGGCGCATGCACGAGACCGCGCCGACCAGATAGCCGATGGCCGACGGGTCGGCCGCGAAGTCGGTGTCGCGCACCGAGAGCGCGAGGCGAGCGTAGAGTCGTCGGAGGGTCTCGCTCTCGACGTACGGGTCGGTGAACTGGGCGTTCTTGGCGACTTTGAACGCGAACCCGCCGAAGTCGCGGGTCGCGTAGAGGTACGCGCCCGGCGAGAGTTGCGGGCGCTTCATGTCCACCGTCGCCACGGCGTCGGTGTTCTGGCCGTTGCAGACGATGTCGTACCGGTCGTCCGCGTCGAGGCCGTTGCTCGGCGCGAACGGATTGACGAAGTCGCGCTCCAGATTCCGCTGGAGTCGGTCGAGAGTCGCCGCCGAGTCGGGCGGCCAGCGGTAGTCGAACACGTCCAACTCAGCGCCCGCGGCGTCCGCGACCCTGCGCGCTCGGGGGACGTTGTTCGCGTTCGGGCCGATGTCCACGGCGGCGAGGTCGAGCGCCCCGTCGCCGCGGTGTCGGTCCAGCGCGAGGTAGTAGGCCGTGCTATCGACGCCGCCCGAGAACAGCAGGAGAACGTCCTCGTCGGCGACGGGTCGCGCTATCTCTCCGAACGCGGACGCGAGATTCGCCGGACGGCCCTCTCCCCGGCCCGCGAAGTGGCGGAACTCCGCGATAGAGCCGCCGTCTACGTCGATGTAGCTCGCAGGCGGGAGTCGGTGAATCGACTCGAAGACGCTCGTAAACGGTAACTGCAACTCGACGCGCTCGTAGAACCGTTCGAGCGCGTCGGGGTCGAACGACAGTCGCTCCCGCGGTACGTACTCCAGCGCGCGCGACAGCACGGTGGCGACCACCGTCGAGTCGCCCAGCGGCGCGACGTACCCGCCGGGGTAGCCCGGCGACGTGACTAGTCGGACGCCCTCCTCGGCGAAGTCCGCGAGGACGTAACTGCCACACGACCGCCGCGCCTCGGCGGCCAGAAAGTCCGACAGGTCTCGGTTTCGGTACTCGTCGGCCAGTCGCTCGGCCGACGCGTGGAGCGGCCTGCCGAACACGCGAACC
Organism: Halorussus salinus; assembly: GCF_004765815.2. Classification (NCBI taxonomy): domain Archaea; kingdom Methanobacteriati; phylum Methanobacteriota; class Halobacteria; order Halobacteriales; family Haladaptataceae; genus Halorussus; species Halorussus salinus. Next base: position 271,276 of record NZ_SBIS02000008.1, read on the forward strand.
CCGTCGTCGGGCGAGTCGGTCGTGTGAACGCGAAACTCCTCGGTCTCGTCCGGCGTCCCCGCGGACGCCGAAGCCCCGCGTGCGCCCGTCGCTCGGCCACCGTCAGTTCGGTCTCCCGCGGTCTCGTCCCCCGTCATTCTCTCTCAATGCCAATCAGACGGGTATTAAAAATGACGCCCCGGAGGACCGTCACGACGGGCGACCCGGACGAGCGGGTTCCAAATCGCTCGCGGTCGCTACCGCGCGGGCGGCGTCGGACTCCGAGACCGGTTCCGGCGCGAACGCCGCGCGCTCGTAAGTCTCGGTCAGGCGTTTCAGGTCGTCGGCGCGCTCCGCCGAGAGGCCGCCGTCGCGGCAGTCAGCGTAGAACTCCCAGTGGGTCTCGGCCGAGGAGCGCCCGACCGCTCCGTCGAGTCGCTTCCGGGCGGCGGCGTAGGCCAGCAAGGCCGCCTCGTCGGCGGGGTCCGTGGTGGGGTCGCTCGCGGCGGCGTCACCATCCAGTCGCTCGGCGGCCGCGTCGAGGAGGGCGTCGGCCGACCGGTCGGCGTCGCCCGGAACGGTCGCCGAGAGGTCCGACGCCGCCGACGCGGGCGCGGGCGTCTCGTCGTCGCCGAGGCTCCAGTCGTCGCCGCCGAGGCGTCGCGCGAGGACGACGCCGATGACCGCGAGACCGAGCAGTCCCGCGACGCGGAGCGCCAGCGGGTAGTCGAGTCCGTTCCCGCCGGTCTCCTCGAAGGCGACGGTGGCGTCAGCGCGGCTCGACTGTAGGTTCTCGCCGACCGGCGCGTAGGAGGCGTTGACAGTGGCGTTCGGCCGGTCGCTCACCGACGATGGCACGGACACGACTTCCGCGTAGCCGCCGGTCGCGTTCGTCGTCACCGTGCCCACCGCGGTCCCGCCGACGGCTAGTTGGACCGTCCGGTTCGGGAGCGGCGCACCGCGCGCGGTCAACCGACCCGAGACGAACAGGCTCCCGTTCACGCGCCGGAGTTCGGTCATCGAGAGGTCGGTCGGGGTCGGTTCGACCGTCACCGCCGCGGTGGCGTTCGCCGCGCTGAACCGCGAGTCGGCGAGGCGAACCCGGAGCCTGCGCTCGCCGGTCGAGACGTTCGCCGGAACCGCGGTCCGCAGGTCGAACGAGCCGTTAGGGGCCGTGGTGGTGCGCCCCATCGGAACGCCGGCGAGCGTCGCCACGACCGCCACGTCGCCGGTCGAGACGTTCTCGGCGGCGACGGTGCCCGCGACCGTCAGCGAGTCGCCGAACCCGACCGACTCGGCGTAGTCCCGGAGTTCGACCGCCGGTTCGACGCGTTCGACGCCGAACCTGACCGTCGCGTTGTCCCGGAGGTACCGCGAGGAGTTCGCCGGTCGGAACTGGACCGTGCGGGTCCGGTCGCCGACCGACGCGAGCGTCGGTCGGTAGCCGACCTCGAAGTGGCCCGTCGCGTTCGTCGCCGTCCGGACGGTCCGGTTCTCGATGCGGAGCGAGACGTTTCGCGGGCCGACCGCGGTCCCGGTCGCCGCGGTCACGAGTCGGCCGCGGAGCGTCACCCGGTCGGTGAACGACCGGTTCGCCGAGCGGGCTTCGACCGAGAGGTCGGTCCGGACGAGCGTCTGGTCGCGGACGGTCCGCTGGGTCGTCAGCACGTCCTCGCGGACCGCCTCGATTTGCCGGGAGGCGTTCGTCGTGGCGTTGCGCTCGGCCGAGGAGGCCGCTCCTCTCGACGAGACGTTGGCGTAACTCTCCCGGAGCGCGGCGGCCGAGCGGTTGACCGCGGACAGGCGGCGTTCGAGCGCGTGGGCGAGGCGGCGCTCTCGATCGGTCGTCCCGTTCTCGCGGACCCGCTGGTAGCGTTGGAGCGTCGTGCGGTAGTCGTTCACGTCCGCGAGGAACGCGCTCTGAATCGCGCCCACGCCGTCGAGGTCCGAGAGGTTCCGGTCGCCGCCGGACGACTCGCCTTTCAGTTCCGCGTACTTGTCGGCGAACTCCTCGAACTGCGAATCGTTGCCGACGATGCGGCGCGCGCGGTCGGCGTCGCGCTCGCTCACCTCGACGCTCCGGACGAGGCGTTCGACCATCCGGTCTTGGAGCCACGACCCCACGTCGCTGGCGTTCGACCCCTCGCCGACCCGACCGGGGTTTCGGTGGCGGACCGTCGCGTTCGCGGTGTCGTTCCCGCCGGGCGTAGTCGTCTCCTGTGCGCCGACTGCGGAACCGCGCGCGCCGACGGCGGGAGTGCCCGCCTTGGAGACGGGTCTAGATATGCTAAAGTCGTACTCCTCGGTTCCGGGCAAATATTTATTTGTCTCAAAGGATTGTGTACCGGTCTCCGACGCGGACGCGCTCGGCGTGGACGCACCCGCCGCGGACGCGCCGCTCGCCGCGGCGGCTAACAGCAACAGCGCGACGGCGACGCTCCGCAGTCGCTCCCCATCGACCCCCCTCACAGACCACTGGTACTGCGGCGAGCGTAATACCTCTATTGGGGGACCAGTTGGGTATGCTAGACATTTGGTACCACGCTCTCGGGACGAGGAGGACCCCGCCGACTCGTCGCTACCTGCCGTCACCGGCGACTTCGCTGGCGTCACCGGCGACCGCGCCGGTGTCTCCTCGTCACCCGCGTCTAAGGACGGAAACGACAGCAGGTTGGATTTTCCGCGCTCGAACGACCAACAGTTTGAACTACGGATGCGTCGTGCGTGGTTGCGATGGGGGTTACTCGCGGGTACTGGGGAGAGGTCGGACTGGTCGTCGCGTTGGCCGGAGCGGCCGCGCTGTTGGGCGAGCCGCTGTTGCTCGTCGGCGCGGCGGGCGTCGGCGGATGGCTGGTCGCGCGCCACTACGCCTTCGTGCGCGACCTCTCGGGGGTCGTCGCCGCGCTGTCGGTCTCGCAGTCGCCCGAACGCGAGCGCGTCACCGAGGAGAACACCGTGGACCTCACCCTCGAAGCGACGCTCCCGGCCCCGACGCCGCTGGCGCTCGACGTGGAGACCGACGCGCCGGTCGGCGTCCGGCTCGACGGCGAGGCCCGGACGACTCTCCAGAGAGGAGACCGGGAGGCGACCGCGACGGTCGCCGCCGACTGCCCGCTGGCGGGCGAGTTTCGCTTCGACCGGGCGACGGTGCGGACGACCGACCGGTCGGACCGGTTCACCGCCGAGTTCGCCGTCGGGGACCCGGCGACGCTGACCGTGGACGCCCGCGCGCCGCGGGACATCCACGTCGGGACGGGCGGGGACGCCATCGGGACACCCTACGGCGAACTCGACACGGGCGAGCGCGGGACGGGACTCGACTTCGCGGAACTGCGGTCGTACGTCCCCGGCGACGCGGTGCGAAACATCGACTGGAAGGCCACCGCGCGCTCGGACGAGGCGTACGTCCGGACCTACGAGACCACCGCCGAGCGTCGCACGGCGCTGTTGGTCGATTGCCGGACCGCTATGGCGGCCGGGCCGTCGGGCGCGACCAAGTTCGACTACCTCCGGGAGTTCGCGCTCGGACTGGTGACGTACGCCCGCGAGCGGAGCGAACCGCTCGGTCTCTACGCGGTCGGCGACGAGGGCGTGCTGACCAGTCGCGCGCCCGCCGCCAACGAGGAGGCCTACGCGACGATAGAGCGGCGACTCCGCGAGTTCGCGCCGAACGACGCGAGCGGCGACGCCGAGGCCGCGACGACCGACGCCGACGACGGGACGACCCGTGCCGACCGCACGCCAGCGCGGACCTCCCCGGCCGTGGCGCGCGAGCGGTCGCGGCTCCTCCGGGGCGACGATTCGGCGTACGCCGACCGATTGGGACCGTTCTTCGGCACCGCCGACCCGTACGTCGAGCGCATCGCAGGCGACCCGCTGTACGGTTCGGTCCGCGCGGGAATCTCGCGGCTCTCGGGCACCGTGACCACCGTCGTCCTGACCGACGACTCGAACCGCGCTCGGACCCGCGCCGCGATTCGGACCGCCGCGCGGAGCGAGGGCACCGTCCTCGCCTTCCTGACGCCGACGGCGCTGTTCGAGCGCGCGGACGGCGACCCGGAGGCGACCTACGAGCGGTACGCCGACTTCGAGCGGTACCGGCGCGAACTCGACAACGAGCGCGGCGTCGCGGCGTTCGAGGTCGCGCCCGGCGACGAACTCTCCCGACTGCTGGCGAGCCACGAGGCCCGCCGTCGGTCCGCGGAGGCGGGTGACTGAGATGGCCGGACTCGCCGACCGAATCGGCCTCGCGGACTCGCGGGCCGAGGAGCGACTCGCCGACCGAAGCCGACTCGGCGGGGCCAGTCTCGTCGTCGTCGCGGCCGCGCTCGTCTTGCTCTACGGCGCGCCGGGGGTCGCGGCGGCGGCGGCCGTCGTCGCCTGCTGGCTCGCGCTCCCGGCGACCTACGCCTTCGCGCTCGGCACCGTCGCGCTCGCGGCGCTCGCCGGGGAGTCGGTCGCCGAAATCGCGCTCGTTGAGGTCGGACTCGTGGGGCTCCTCGTCGCTCCGGCGGGCCTCCTCGACCGGCCCGCGCGACCGGTCGGCATCGCGGTAGTCGCCGTGGCCGCGGGCGGCGCGCTCGCGTGGGCGACGAGTCACGGCGCTATCGGTCTCCCGCTCGCGGGCCTCGTCGTCCTCGGGGGGACCGCGCTCGGCGGCTACGCGCTCCACCGCTACCAACTCGTAAACATCGGCCTCGCAGGTGATGCCAGTGAGTAACGACGGACGACTCGACCGAACCGACGACCGGCGCGAGGAATCGAGCGACCGACCCGGAGAATCGGACGACGACCGACGGAACTCGTCGGCCGACGAACGCACGGAGAGCGACCCCGAGGAGCGCGTCGAGGACCTCGCGGCGCAGGTCGAACTGCTGGCCGACGAGAACGAGCGCCTGCGCGAGGAGTACGTCCGCGCCCGCAGGAGCGACTACCGGCGGACCGCCGCGGGCCTCCTCGGGGTCGGCCTCGTCGCGGTCGTGGGCGCGCTGGCGTTCCCGAGCGCCCGCGAGGTGCTGTTCGCGCTCGGCGGGACCGGCGTGTTCGGCGCGCTGTTGACCTACTACCTGACGCCCGCGCAGTTCGTCGCGGCCGAGACCGGCGAGCGCGTCTACAGGGCGACGGCGGCGACCGGCGCGCAACTGGTCGGCGAACTCGGGTTGGGGGACGCTCGCGTCTACGCGCCCGCTCGGGCGACCGGCGACGAGTTCGCCAACGTCCGTCTGTTCGTGCCGCAGCGCCGCGACTACGCGGTTCCGGCCCCCGACGAGTTGGACTCGCTGTTCGTCGTCACGGACGACGAGCGCGAGCGGGGCGTCGCCCTGCCGCCGACCGGCGGGTCGCTCTACCGGGAGTTCGACTCCTCGATGGCCGACGAACTCGCCGCGAGTCCGGCCGGGGTCGCCGCGCAACTGACCGACGCGCTGGTCGAGACGCTGGAACTGGCCGAGAGCGCGAGGGCCGAGACCGACGCGGGGAACGGGGTCGTCCGCGTCGAAGTCTCGGACGCGACTTACGGCCCACTCGACCGCTTCGACGACCCGGTGGTCTCGTTCCTCGCGGTCGGACTGGCCGACGCGCTCGCCGCACCCGTCGCAGTCGAGGTCGCGCCCGAGGAGGGCGGCGACGTGTTCGTCGTGACCTACGAGTGGGACCCCGAGCGCGCCGCCGCCGGGGACGGAGACCGCGGTGCGGGAGCGAGGACGGAAGCAGAAGCAGAGGCGGAACCGGAAGCGGAAACAGAGCCGGAATGAGGGGAGGAGCCGAGAGCGGAGCCGGTGTGAGGGGCGGAGCCGAGAGCGGAGCCGGTGTGAGGGGCGGAGCCGAGAGCGGAGCCGGTGTGAGGGGCGGAGCCGAGAGCGGAGTATAGAGCCGGGACCGGAGTAGCAAGCTACGACCCGCCAGCGGCCGCGTCCGACTCAGACACATCCGACTCCGACGCGCCGGACTCCGTGGGGTCCTCCGGACCGCTCGGCGGTTCGACGCTGGCCAGCACGTCGGCCACCACGTCCTCGACCGTCACGTCGCCGAGTTCCGCCTCCGCGCTCAGGGTCAGGCGGTGGGCGAGCAGGGGTTCGGCCAGCGCCTTCGCGTCGTCGGGAATCACGTAGTCGCGGCCGCGAATCGCGGCGCGGGCCTTCGTCGCGTGGAGAAAGGAGAGGGCGGTCCGCGGCGAAGCACCGTATTCGAGGTCCGGACTCTCTCGGGTCGCGCCGACCAGTCCGAGGAGGTACTCCTTGACCGCGCGCTCGACGTGGACCTCCTCGACAGTCTCGCGGGCGTCCAGAATATCGGCGGTCGAGACCACCGGCGACACGTCGCCGGGACCGAGGTCCGGCGACTGGTCGAACCGGTCGAGCAGGGCCATCTCGTCGTCGGCGTCGGGCATCCCGACGGTGAACTTGAACTGGAAGCGGTCGCGCTGGGCGATGGGCAGTTCGTAGGTCCCCTCCATCTCGACGGGGTTCTGCGTGGCGACGACGAGGAACGGTTCGGGGAGCGAGAGCGTCTCGCCCTCGATGGTGACCGCGCTCTCCTGCATCGCTTCGAGCAGGGCCGACTGGGTTTTCGGCGTCGCGCGATTTATCTCGTCGGCCACGACGAGGTTGGTGAACACCGGCCCGCGCTGGAGGTCGAACTCGCCGGTCGCCTCCCGGTAGACGTTCGTCCCGGTGATGTCGGCCGGAAGGATGTCGGGCGTCATCTGGATGCGGTTCGAGTCCATCCCGGTCGCTTCGGCGAACAGCAAGGCGATGGTGGTCTTGGCGACGCCGGGCACGCCTTCCAGCAGGACGTGGCCCCGCGTGAGTAGCGAGATGGTCAGTCCCTCGACTATCTCCTCGTTGCCGACCAGCACGGTGCCGACGCGGTCTCGCAGGTCCTCGTAGATAGCGGCCGGTTCGGTCATCGTCCACTCTCACCACGCGGAGTCGGATAACTCGCACGGGTAAGCCCGGATTACTTCGTCGCTCGCCCACTCCGAACGGCCTCACTCGTCGCGGCGACGGGCCAGCGACGAGGCGACGCGCTCGGCGCGCTCGGGGTCCCACTCGGGGTGTCTGCGCCGGAGGTGGGCCGCCATCTGGTCGCGCGTCGGCCCGACGCCGAGGCCGTCGCCTCGCCCGTCGGTCGGGTCGCCGGAGTCGCGTCGCCACGGCCGAGGAGCCTTCGCGGCTATCGACCCGACGAGGTCGGGGCGGCGCGACCAGAGGCCCAGTCCCGCGACGACCGCCGCGCCCGCCGCGAGCGTGAGCCACGCCGAGTCGCGGACGACCAGCAGGGCGACCACCAGCGGCGGGAGACCGGCCGAGTGGGAGTAGTCCAGCAGGACGCGCTGGCCGTCGCCCAACAGCGCGGCGACGAACGCGTGATTGCGGCCCTCCTCGACCATCGCGTCGATGAACACAGACGAGTCCGAGACCACGACGACCCGGCCCGCGCCCAGTCGCTCGCTGGTCACGACCGGCGCGGAGGTCAGGTTCTCGGCCGCGCCGAGTCGGCCGTTTCGGTCGGTGTCGAGGTAGGCGTACCCCGAGGAGTTGTAGACCACCTGCGCGCCGTTGGGTTCGACCGCGGTCCCGTAGTTCAGCGTCACCGAGTCGGCCCCGCTCGCCGCGCTCCGGTCGCCGGTTTGCGGTCCGGCGGGAGCGCCCGACGCGCCGGGCGCTTCCGAATCGCCGGAACCGAGCGAGGAGTTCGGGACGCGCGAGGCCACGGGCATCGCCGGGGTGCGGTAGTTCGACCGCGGGTCCCGGAGCGGTCGGCCGTCGAGGCGCGCCTCCGCGCCCAGCACTCGGAGGAGGTCGTTGGCGTGCGGCCCGAAGTCGCCCGCCACGACCAGCGTGCCGCCGTCGCGCACGAATCGGCTCACTTCGAGGACTTCCGCCGACGAGTAGTTCGAGTCGGGCGAGAGGACGAACGCCGTGGTCCCCCGCGAGGGCACGGTGCCGTACGCGCCGGTCTCGCGGGCGACGACGACCTCGCCCCGCTCGCCCGCCAGCGACCGGAGGTCGCTCGCGCCGTCCCAGTCGGCGTTGTAGGGACTCAGCGCGGCCGACGACGAACTCCCGGCCAGCACCGCGACCACGAGGACCGAGACGGCCAGTCCGACGAGGACGATGCGGGGAATCGAGAGGTCGGCGGCGAAGTCGCTCGCCACGGTCAGGTCCCCCGAGGCCGACCACGAGTGTCGGGCAATCCGGAGCGAAGCGATTCGGCGGCCATCGGTTCGGCGGGGCTACGACGGCGCTCGTATAGAATCGTTCGGCGAAAGCCGTGGTTACTCCGCGGTGGTCGCGTCATCCGAACTCAGAGATACCCCAACTCCTCCAACTGCCGTTTCGTGCCCTCCTCGATGTCGGTCTCGTCGCCCGACCGGTATTCGAGCGGACCGAGGTCGTCGGTCGCTCGCTCCCGGAGTCGGTCGGCGACCGCCGGGCGCTCGCCGACGAGGTTCCGGGTCTCGGCGGGGTCCTCGCGCAGGTCGTAGAGTTCTTCGGTGCCGTCGCTGGCCTCGACGTACTTCCAGTCGGGCGTGCGGACCGCCCGGAGCGCCCGGTCGAACGTGGAGATATCGCGGGGCACCTCGTCGTAGCGGTCCCGCACGTCCCCGATTTCGGGTTGGGGGTGCAGGTACTCGCTGACGGCGTACTCGCGGTCGGAGCAGAGCGATTCGTCCGCTTCGTCGCTCACGAGGACGTTCCGGGAGGTCGCCGAATCGAGGTCGGGACCGCCGGAGTCGAGGGCGTCGAGGTCCGCCGGGTCGCCCCCGGCCAGCGAGAGAATCGTCGGGTAGAGGTCCCGGAGTTCGACCGGCTCCTCGCAGGTCGCACCGCGAAGGCGGTCGCCCGCGTCGCCCGGCGGACGGACGACGAGGGGCACGTGGACCAGCGTGTCGTAGAGGCAGTACTGGTGGTCCATCAGGCCGTGGTCGCCGATATTCTCTCCGTGGTCGCCGACGAGTACGACCGCGGTGTCGTCCAGTTCGCCCGACTCGGCGAGGAAATCGAGGAGGTCCCCGAGGCGCTGGTCGAGGTAGCGCAGTTCCGCCTTGTAGAGTCCGTGCAGAATCTCGAACTCCTCGGCGGTGCGCTCGTCGGCCCCGGTGATGTGCGCCCACGCGTCCTGATTGACGGTCTCGGCGCGGGCTATCTGGCCGTCGGTCAGGAACTCGCGCTGGAACCGCTCGGGCGGGTCGTAGGCCAGATGCGGTTCCATGAAGTTGGCGAACGCGAAGAAGGGCCTGTCGTCGTCGCCGTCGCGCGACCGGAACCACCGCTTCATCCGGCGGACGGTCCGGCGCGCGCCCGAGTCGTACGTCTCCCGGAAGAACTGCATGTAGAGGGAGTTGACCAGCGTCTGCGGCCCGGTCGGCGAGAGGAGTTCGCCAGCGAGTTCCCGCACCTGCTCGGAGCGGTCCTCGGTTTTCGCTATCGAGGCGAGGTCCGCGCCCTTCGAGAACAGCTTCCAGCACGGCGAGAAGTGGTCGAAGCCGTCGAAACCGAAGCTCGGCGAAATCCACGGGTTGTTCGAGAACGCCGCGGTCCGGTAGCCCATCCGGCCGAGTCGGGCGGGAAGCGAGCGGTCTCCGGCCGAGAACTGCTTGGTCCCGGCGTGCGCGCCGTGGTCGGAAGTGCGCTGGCCGGTGAACATCGCGGCGTGGGAGGGCAGGGTCCACGGGCCGTTGGCCGTCGCGTTCGTGAACCGGACCCCCGACTCCGCGAACTCGGTCAACCGCGGCGCTACCTCGGCGGCGTCGTCGCCGAACACCGTCGCGGCTCTGGCGGTGTCGAGGACGACGAACAACACGTTGGGACCACGCATCGTAGCGTCTGTCGGCAGTCGGCTTCATATCTCTGACGGTCCCAGACGGGAGAATTGGGCCATTTCTCGGCGTTACGGCCTGACCACTTTTGTGGGAGAACGTCGAACCCACGCCGATGAGTAGACGCCCGCAGTCGTCCCGCAGAGTCGAACGACTCCCGCTCGACTTGGCGGCGGTGGCGGCCCTCGACGTGGTGACGGTCGCCGCGCTTCTGGTCCCGGCCGTCCGCGCGACGCCAATTCGCGCCGTCTTGGGCCTGCCGTTTCTCCTCGTGCTTCCGGGGTACGCGGTCGTCAGCGCGCTGTTTCCGGAAAATCGGCTCGCGGTCGCGCCCGACGAATCGGCGAGCGAGACGGGTCCGTCGGCGAGCGGGACCGCCGCGAGCGACCCCGGCGTCTTCCTGCGCCACGAACTCGACGGCTTCGAGCGACTGGGCCTGTCGGTCGGCGCGAGCATCGTCGTCGTCTGCACCCTCGCGCTCGGCCTCGACCGGTCGGCGGTCGGACTCGGCACCGCCACGCTCGTCCCGACCGTCGGCGCGTTCACGCTCGGCGTCGCGGCGATTGCGGTCCTGCGGCGCGAGGAGCTTTCCCCGGACGAACGGTTCGGGGGCGCGCTCGGCGCGGAACTCGGAGCGACGCGCCTCGGGGGCGGGAGCGTCGGCGCGCGTTTCGCTGGCGTGCGAGACGAGCTTCTGAACCCGGACACGAAGGTAGACGCCGCGCTCAACGTGTTGGTCGTGGTGAGTCTCCTCGTGGCGGCCGGGGGCACCGCGTTCGCCGTGACCTCCGAGTCACGCGGCGAGGGCGACACCGAGTTGTACCTCCTCTCGGAGAACGACGACGGCGCGCTCGTCGCGGACGGCTACCCCGACACGCTGGCCGAAGCCCGGCAGAACCCGCTGGTCGTGGGCCTCGAAAACCGGGAGGGAGAGGCGACCGACTACACCGTCGTCGCGGAACTGCACCGCGTGACGGGACCGCCCAACGAGACGACCGTGACCGCCGAGCGCGAACTCGCCCGGTACGGGGTCCGAGTCGCCGCCGGAGGGTCGTGGCAGACCCGCCACGTCCCCCGCGAGCGACTGTCCGGCGACCGCCTGCGACTCGTCTATCTGCTGTACCGCGGCGACCCGCCAGCTGACCCGAGCGTCGCCAACGCCGCCCGCGAGGTCCACGTCTGGCTGAACGGGAGCCGGTCGGCCGGAGGCGGAGCGGTAGGGAACGCGACGGCGGGAACCACGACGGCGGCGAACGCGACCGCGAACGCCTCGGCTCTCGATAGCCCCGGCCTCCTCGGGAGGTGGTCGTGAGTGGACGTAGCGCGCTCGACGCTGAAGCTCTACGTCGCGCAACTCGGGAGCGCCGCGCTCGTGGCGGTCGGACTCGTCTTCTTCTCCCGAGAGTTGGGCGCGGCGACGATGGGGGTGTTCTTCCTCTTTCAAGCGGTGCTGGAGATGCTGATGATTCCCGCCGACTTCGGCGTCCGCGGGGCGGTCGAGAAGCGCATCAGCGAGGGCGAGAGCCCCGCGGACATCTTCTCGACCGGACTCCTGTTGAAGGCGGGACTGGCCCTCCTCGCGGTGGCTGGCATCCTCGTGTTCCGGGGACAGCTCAACGACTACATCGGCGCGGAGTTGGCGCTGTATCTGGCCGTGGCGGTCGTCCTCCGGGAGTTCTCGTGGCTGATGATGCGCGTGCTGAAGGGCGAACTCCGCGTCGAGGAGACCGCGACCCTGAAGTTCGCCCAGAAGGCGGTCTGGATTCTCGGCGGGGCCGCGTTAGTCTACCTCGGCTGGGAGGTCGAGGGGCTGGTCTACGGGCTGATGGGCGGCTTCGCGGTCGTACTGGTCTGGGGCGCGTGGAAGGTGGCGACGCCAATCGGTCGCCCCTCGCGCGAGCGCGCCCAGTCGCTCGTGGACTACTCGAAGTACAACGTCGTCACGTCGGTCCAAGGCTACGTCGGCAACTGGCTGGACGTGGTGTTCATCGGCTTCTTCCTCACCCAGACCCACGTCGGGGCCTACGAGGTGTCGTGGCGCGTGACGACGTTCGTCCTGCTCCTGAGCAAGTCCATCGCACAGAGCATCTTTCCCCAAATCAGCGAGTGGAGCGGCGAGGACGCGACCGGCCGCATCGAGCGACTCATCACCGCGGTCGTCACGCCCTCGGTGTTCCTGCTCGTTCCCGCGCTGGTCGGGACCGCCCTGCTCGCGCGGCCGATTCTCGAACTCGTGTTCGGCGCGGAGTTCGGTATCGCGAGCGTCGCCTTCGTGATTCTGATGGGGTTCACGCTGGTCCGAGGCTTCGGCGTCGTCTTCGGCCGGGCGCTCGGCGCGATAGACCAGATGCGCCTCGCGGCGACCTCGGGCGTCGTCGCCACGACGAGCAACGTAATTTTGAACGCCGTTCTCGTCTTCCAGTTCGGCCTCGTCGGCGCGGCGGTGGCCACGCTCTGCTCGGGACTCATCGGGACCGGACTCGACGCCCGCTTCCTCGCGCAACACATCGACCTCGAACTGCCCGTCACTGAACTGAAGTACTGCGTCGTCTCGGCGGGCGTGATGGGCGTCGCGGTTCTCCTCGCGCGGTCGAGCATCGGCGTCGGGAACCTCTGGGAACTCGCCGCCGTCATCGCGGTCGGGGCCGGGACCTACGGGGCCGCCGTGCTGGCGTTCCGACCGCTCCGGACGCGCGTCCTCGGGACGCTCCCCGTCGGGCGACTGGAGAGGTGGTCGCCGTGAGTTGGCTCCCGTCGAACTGGCCGTCGTGGGCGAGGAGCGACGGTGAGACCGACCGCGGCGGCGAGACCGACCGCGGCGGCGAGACGGAGAGTCGGGCGGAAGGCGAGGAGAGGACCGGCCACGGCGTTCTGACGCGAGCGAACGTCGTCAAACTCGCGGTGATACTCGGGTCGCTGTGTTCGCTGAACGCGGTGTACCTCTGGTCGTACCGCGGCGCGCTGTCGGGGTTCACCTTCGCGCGCCTCGGCGTGCTGAGTACCCACGTCCGCAACGACCTGTTCCTGCTGGAAGCCACGCCGTCGTTCCCCTTCGGCGCGTACTACCTCCGGTCGTTGCAGGCCGTGGTCGGCGGGAGTCTGGTGGACGTGCTGTACCTCCCCGTCGCGGCGCTGTTGAGTCCGCTGTTCATCTATCCGTTCGTGCGACTGTTCTTCGACGACCGGACCGTGGCGATGCTCGCGTCGCTCCCGGTGTACCTGCTGGTGTTCGCCGACAGCTACCACTTCCGGGCCTACGAGATGGGGAAGCTGTTCTACCTGCTGTTCGTGTTCGCTACCGTCCTCTTTCTCAACGACTTCGAGGAGTACCGGTATCGGTTCGGGCTCCTCTCGCTGCTCTTTTTCGCGGGCGTGAAGTTCTTCGCGCCGCCGATGGAGGTCTGGGCGGTGACGTGGGTCGGCATCGTGACGGTATTGGCCATCTTCCGGCGGTTCTACCGGGGCGACCTGACCATCACGCGCCGGACCGTCGCGCGACTGCTGGTCCTCGAACTCACCTTCGTCGTCCTCATGTTCTCGTACAACAACAAGTTCTACAACCAGTTGCTGACGATGGACTTCCCGCTGACCGGCGAGAACCTGCTCTACTCGGTGTTCGCGCTGGTGTCGGTGTTGGCGGCCGACCCCGTGACCGTCCAGAGCCAGTACGTGGTGGTCGAGGAGTCCCAGCGGCTCCTCCAGCTGGTCAACGTCCTGACCTTCGTGCTGATAGCGATTCCCTGCGCGCTGGTGCCGCTCTCGCGGCTGATTCGCTCCGGGCCGTCGTTCGTCTTCCGGAACGCGCGGGAGCTGTTGGCGATATCCCTGCTGGCGGCCTACGCCGAGGAGTTACTCCTCTACTCGCTGGTCGGGTCGGGCGTCCAGTTGCGCTACGTCGAACTGGTCTTCCCGGTCGTGGCGCTGTACTTCTACGCCGACGCGTCGGTCGGGGATTGGGTGCCAGCGATGTCGCTCCGGAAGGCGATGCCGGTCGTCCTCGGCGTCCTGTTGGTGACGAGTTCGTTCGCGCTCGGCTACGAGTACGAGAACCAGACCCAGCGCCAGTACGTGGACGAGGAGGCCGCCGACGCGCTCGTGGCGTGGCTCTACGAGTACCGGACCGGCGAGGAGGTCACGACCGACTTCCAGACGTTCGGCTCCATCGTCGCCCACTCGGGGATGCAGTTCGGCGAACCGTACTTCACCAACCTCGGGCGAATCGGTCCCGAGACCTACGCGAAGTTGGACGACGACGACACCGCCGACAGCTACGGCATGAACTACTTGGTCGTGAACGTCGGCTCTATCGACCAGCCGGTCATGCGCGGCCCGCCGACGTGGACCAACTTCGAACCGCTGGGCCGCCACACCGACGCGATAGCCACCGAGCGCGCGCTGAGTAAGGTCTACGCCAGCGAGTCGTTCCGCGTCTACCGGCCGGGCGAGGTGGCAGGCTCCGCTGGCGAGTCGGCTGGGGCGGCAGACGCGGCCGGGGAATCGGACACGGCCGGAGCGACAGACGCCGCCAGAGCGGCGGATACGACCGTAAACGGTTCCGAAAACGAATCCGAAAACAGTTCTGCAAACATTTCCGCAAACGCCGCGGAGTCTCGGCAATCGAGCCCGCGAATCGGAAACTCGGTTTCTACAGCACTTCCTCGGTCAGATACCGCTCGAAGTTCTCGACGTAGCGCGCTTGGCTGAACCGCTCGACGACCGTCCGGCGGGCCTCGCGGCCCATCTCCTCGCGCAGTTCGGCGTCGCCGCCGAGGAGTGCTATCGCGTCGGCGAGGTCGTCGCTCGACCCCTTCGGGACGACGAGTCCGTTCTCGCCGTGGGTGACGAGTTCGCGGGTCCCGCCCGCGGGCGTGGCGACGACCGGCACGCCCCGCGCGAACGCCTCCAGAATCGACCGGGGAAGCCCCTCGTTGTACGACGGGAGGACGAAGAGGTCGATTTCCCCGAGGAGCGCGGGCACGTCGTCGCACCACCCGAGGAAGGTCGTGCGCTCGGCGATACCCCGGTCGGCGACGCGCTCGCGGAGCTTCCGGCCGTAGTCGCTCCCGTGCTTGTACGCCTCGTCGGACTCCTCGCCAGCGAAGACGAGTTCGTAGTCGCCCAGCGAGTCGGCGGCGTCGGCCACCGCGTCCACGAGGTGGTGCTGGCCCTTCCGGGGTTGAATCGTGGCGACCTCGGCGATTATCGGGCCGTCGCGGTCGGCGAAGGGAAACTCGGAGTCGTCCGCGTCGCTCCCGCTTTCGGCGGCGGCGTTCGCGGGCGAGAACTCGTCTAAATCGACGCCGGTGTAGATGGTCTCGGCCTTCCCGTCGGGCGTGAGGAGTCCGTCGAAGCGGCTCTTGGTCCCGTCCGAGATGGTTATCACGTGGTCCGCGAGGTGGTACGCGAGCGTATCGAGGACCGAAATCGGCGTGTCGATGCGGACGTACCACAGAACCGGTATCCCGAGGAGTTTCGCCGCCGGACCGAACAGCACCACGGCTTTCAGACTGTTGCAGTACACCGCGTCGTAGTCCCGCGCTCGGAGGTAGCGCACGATGTTGCGCTGGTAGCCCGTCACGCTCGTCGCGGTGTCGAGGAGCGCCGCCGGGTGGGTGTCCAGTAGCGCGTCGCCCGACCGGTCGAGTTCGTCGGGGAGACCAACCACGTCCACCGCGACGCCGCGCTCGCGGGCCTCGTCGGCGAGCGCGCCCTCGCTCGGGACGACGAGTCGCGCGTCGAACTCGTCGCTGTCGGTCAGCAACGGGAGCATCGACTGCTGGGCACCCGTCACGCTCTCGTAGTACGGCTCGACGAAGGCGACCTGCGTCACGCGACTACCCTAGCGAGAACGCCACTTAGTAATGCTCCGCGTATCGAATCCGCGAGCGAGCGGGTGTCAAACCGAGAACCGGAACCGACGGTGAAACGGTCGAAATCCCTTTCCCCCAACTCGTCGTCGGTGACGACCAATCGTGTCGGGTGGGATTCGCGTCTGTCACGTCCTCAACGCGCTGGGCGACGGCGGGGTACAGAATCTGCTGTTGAACATGGTCGAGCGTTCCGAGAGCAACGTCGAGCATTCGATAAGCTACCTGAACGAACTGGAGACCTCCCTAGAGCCTGCGTTCCGCGCGAAGGGCGTCGAAGTCACCGACGCGAGTCCGGGCGGGCAGTTCGACCCGCGAGCGGTCGGCGCGCTGGCCCGCCACGTCCGGAAACGCGACGTAGACGTGCTTCACGCCCACCTGCCGTGGCAACAGGTGGTGGCCAGACTCGCCGGTCTCGTCACCGACACCGCGGTCGTCAGCACCCACCACAACCTCGGCGACAACAGTCACCCGGCCGTCCTCGCGGCCGAGCGAGCGACCAGACTCCTCGACGCGGCCACCGCGGCCGTCTCCGAGACGGTCGCCGAGCGCCACGCCGGACGGTGGGTCGGCGCAGACGACCGGTGGCGCGTCGTCCACAACGGCATCGACGTGCCGGGGTTCCGCGAGGAGGTCCGGTCGCGCGACGGAATCGAAGCCGGGCAAAAACGGGCGACGCCGGACGGCGGAGCCGAGAGCGATTCGAGCGCCCCGACCTTTCTCCACGTCGGGCGCTACATCCCCGGCAAGTCCCAGAGGGACCTCCTGCACGCGATGGCGAGCGTGGTCGAGGAGGCCCCCGGCGCGCACCTCTACCTCGTCGGGTGGGGAGACCTCGAAGCCGACCTCCGGGCGGCGGCCGACCGCCTCGGTATCGCGGATAACGTCTCGGTCACGGGCTACCAGAGCGACGTGGAGGACTACTACGCGGCGGCCGACGCGTTCGTGTCGAGTTCGCTCTCGGAGGGGTTCCCCATCACCTACATCGAGGCGATGGCCGCCGAACTGCCCGTCGTCTCGACGGCGTTCGGCGGCGCGGCCGACATCGTGGCCGACGGCGAGACCGGGTTCGTCGTGCCGACCCGCGACAGGGCGGCGCTCGCCGACGCGATGGCGAGACTGACCGACCCCGAGGAGCGCGCCGAGTTGGGGCGCGCGGGCTACGAGCGCGCCGAGGAGCTATTCGACGTGGCGCGCACCGAAGCCGAGTACCGCGAGATTTACCGGGAGTGTCTGGACGAGTCAGCCACAGGAGCGCCCCCGACGCCGCGGTGAAGTCGGCGGGACGCTACCCCGACGAGTCCGGGCCGAGCCGAGCGGTCGCCTCCTCGTCGGGGCGAACGTCCGGCGGACGGGAGGCCGAGGCGACGCTCTCGTACATCCCGATGGCCCAGTTGTGGCCGAAGACGCCGTTGCCGAAGTCGATGTTGCCGTCCACCGCGCACCGCCACGTCCGGCCGTCGAACCACGGGTCCACGTGGTGCATCTTCCCGGAGTTCCACCCGACCGGCGAGTCGCTGGCCTGCACCGTCGGCGACGAGTCGAGTTCCGCGTCCTCGTACCGGTCGGGTGAGAGGGCCGTCACCTCGAAGGCCCGGACCCGCTCGCCGTACCCCGAGACGCACTGCTGGAGAAAGAGGAGGACGCCCTCCTCGCGGACGACGGGCCGACCCGCGGGCCGCGCTCCGCGCGGCCGGTCGCGGACGACGGGGTTGTCGGCGTGGGGTTCCCAGTCGTCGGCCCGGAGCGTCGGCGAGTGGAAGGCGTAGAGGTCCCGCTCGTCGCCCGCGATGGCCCACCAGCGGTCGTCCCACCGGAAGACCACGGTGTCGCTCACGGGATAGTCGAGCGAGAGAATCGTCGCCGCCTCGGTCCAGTCGTGGGGGAACTCGCGGGCTTCGTAGAGGAGAACGTCGGCGGTTCCGGCCGACTTGTCCCACGGGTCGGGCAGGAGGTAGCGGGTCCCCTCCCACTGGAAGACGTAGGGGAACGAGAGGTGGGCGTCGGTTCGCAACACCACGCGGTCGTACTCCCACGACGACCCGCCGTCCGGACTGGTCGCGTGGCCGACGACCGCGGTCGGGTCGGCGTCCTGATTGAACACCTCGAAGAACATGTGCCAGTCGCCCGCCGCGGTGACGAACAGGAACGGGTCGGCCACGCCGCCCGCCCGACCGTAGTCGGTCACGTCGCGCGCGGTCAACACCGGATTGAGGACGTTCGGCGAGGGCTGGAGCGCCACCGGGTCGAACGGGGCGTCGCGGTAGGGGTAGGTCGGAATCGACTCGCCGGTGAACCACGGCCTCGCCGACGGTTGGCCGCGGCGGTGCCCGGCCGACGACCCGGCGGTGCGCGCGTCGCCGACGACCTGCGGGACCGTGTGGTGGAGCGTCTCGCCGACCCGGCGACTGAGCCACCGGACCGCGCGAACGTCGCCGAGTCTCGACCGGAGTGACCGAAGCAGTTCGTCCCGGAGTTCAGACGAGAGCGCCGACATCATCGCTCGACCTCCGGTTCGTTGACTTCCAACCGGGAGCGTTGCGGTTGATCGCTCGACGCCGGTTCGGCCTCGGCCTCGCTCCCGCCGGACTCGTCGCGGCCCGCGAGTCTGTCGGCGAGTCCGACGAGGCGTCGCCCCGCGTAGGTGGCGAACGGCAGGGGGTCGGTCGCGTCGAGGTAGTCGAACCGGGGGTGGCGAACCAGCGAGGTCGCCACGTCCGCGGCCGTCCGGGCGAACGAGGGCCGTTCGACCAGCGCGGTGTCGTCGGCGAGGAGACTCAACAGGTGGCTGGCCTCCCCGCTCAGCAGGTGGCCTGCGGTCCCGACCTCGTAGTCGCAGTCGATGCGGTCGGTCGCGCCGGTGGCCAACAGCCACGCGTAGTAGGGGAAGTCCGCGCCCGCCTGCACGGTGAAGGGAAGCGACGACCAGAACCGCGGGTTTATCTCCATGAGCGAGAACTCGCCGGTCTCGGGGTCCCGGAGGAACTCGACCATCGCCGCACCGTGCCAGTCGAGGTGGTCGAGCAGTCGCGTCCCGAGGCGCTCCAGTTCGGGAATCTCGACTGACTCGCGGTAGGCGCTCGCGCCGCCGCTGTAGTGGACGCCCCGAATCTGGCGATGCTGGAACGACGCCACCTGCTCGCCCTCGTCGTAGAGCGCGAAAAAGCCGTACTCGTCGGTCGCGGGCAGGAACGCTTGGACGATGGGAACGTGATACATCTCGTTTACCGCACGTGTTACGTCGGGACGCTCGCCCGCCGGGAGGTAGCGCGTCGTCGGCGGTCGGGCGAGGCCGTGGGACTCGCCCCCGGTCTCGGGGGCGCGACCGTCGAGTGCGCTCGCCTCGCCGTCGGTCGGCAGGACCGAGTACCGGCCCTTCAGAATCCACGGCCGCGACCAGTCCGTGCAGTCGGTCAGCAGGTGGGTCTCGGGCGTCGCCACGCCGACCTCGTGGGCGGCGTCGTAGAGCCGAATCCGGTCTTGAACCGTCCGAAGCGTCTCGAAGTCGGGCCACGGCGTGCCGACCCACTCGGCGAACTCGTCGCGGTACTTCGCGAGGAGGTACACGTCTTTCTCCCGGACCGGTAGCACGGTCCGGACGCGCGACCGGCGCGCGAGGTCGAGCAGGGCGTCCTTGTACCCGAGGGCGTCCCGAGACGGCGACGGCACGACGACCGACTCGTCGCAGTAGCGCGACCGGAACGCCTCGGCCGACGGCTCCTCGGAGACCAGCGTCGTTTCGATACCGCGGCGACCCAGCGACCGGACGCAGGCGAGTGAACTCGGATGAGTTATCGCAGGCACGACTACCCCATCCCCCGCCCCACCATTCGCAAACATGTTGTTATTGTAACTAATACGGTCGGTTTTCTTATAGAAGTTGCTCCCGTTGCCACCGCTCCCGCCCGTTATTCTATCGACGTATCCCCGAAATTTCATGCTTCACCCGTATCGAATCCGCTCCCGACGCGCCACGAGTTCGCTGGCGATGGGTCTCCGATTTCGGCGTGCGAGACTCCTCCGGCGAGCGACCGGGGGACTCCACTGCCCGTCACAGTTTCCCCGCGACCCGAACGAAGACAGCGTACCCGAACACGACCACGACCAACGCGACGAACCACTTCAAGCGGCGTCGCCACTCCGGCGAGCGCGTCGTGGGTGCGGTGAGCGCCACCAACCCCAAGAACCCGACGAACGAGACGAAGGCGAACGCTTGCAGGGACATGAGGCCGAAGAGAGTGAGTCCCACAACCCCCAACAGCATCCACGACACGTGAGCGAGCACGAACTCGTGGCGTCGTAGCATCGAGATAGACCATATGCCACGGCATTCTATGTAAGTACCGGCCGGAAGGACGGTGGACCGAACGGGAGCGACCCGCCAGCGCGGGACGTTCCCTCGTCGGCCCTCCGCGACGGTTCGGGGCCTCCTCGTCACCCGACGCCCGAGACCAGTCAGAGCCCGGCACGAAAGAAAACATCTCTACTAGGAATAGTAGGAAGAAAGCGCCTATTACCTACGTTAATTCAGAGATACATCCAAATACCGAAATATCTAGTTGCTGTTACGGAAGATTGATGAAGAGGTGTTGCAAACGCAGTTCCCGTGACCCCGTCAGCGACTGTCCGGCGGCGACGCCCTCCTCGCGGGAGACGACCACGGGGCGAGTGGGAGAGCGCCCGACAGTCCGACCGGGGGACAACGACTCGATATCTATGACACAGAACCACGACTATCAGACCCCCTCGAAGGGAACGAGCGATTGGCACGTCCCCATCAACGAGAACTTCGCGGCGCTCGACGCCGATGTCGAAATCCGTGACGCCGCCTCGAACAGGTCCGACTACGAACCCAAGCAGGGCGCGAAGTTCCTCGCGACCGACTCCGGCGAGCGGTTCCTCGGCGACGGGAGCAGTTGGAACAAGCTTCCGTACCCCGGTACCAGCGACGGTCCGAATACGTCACAGACCAACGACGGCGACCGACCGCTGGCGACGACCGGCGGCGTCGGCGTCACGGTGGACGCGAACGGCGGCGGCGACTACCAGTCGATTCAGGCCGCCATCAACAACGAGGTGCCGTGGCTGGTCGAACACCCCGTGGACATCCGCGTGAAGCCGGGGACGTACGACGAGGACGTTCTCCTCCCGCCCTACATGTCCAACTGGGCCGAGCAGAGCGACCGAGGAGAGCGCATCCCCATCCAGATCACCGGCGACACCAACTCGCCGGGCAACGTGAAGGTCAAGTCGTTCATGGCGACCGGCGGCGTCGGCGTGACGCAGGTACGTGGCATCGAGTTCACGGGCGCGAGTTCCTACGACGACGAGAACACCGCCTTCTCGGTGTACAACACCAACCGCGTCGGCATCATCGACTGCAACATCAACACCGGCGGGAACGCCATGACCGCCTACAACGGCGAAATCTGTGCGGTCCGCGTCAACGTGAACGGCGGCGGGTGGGGCGTGAAGGTCAAGCACAACGGCCAGTACTGGGAGTCGGGCGGCGGAACCTCCGGGTCGGTCAACGGCGCGGCCTACAACATGGACGACGGGACCATCAAGTTCAACCACCGCGACGAGGGCCACATCTCCGGCAACCCCCTCGTCGCGGCCGACAAGAGCCACGACGGCGGCTTCGTGATGGACGAGGGCAAGGGCCGACTCTACGGCATCAACCGGCTCGCGGTCGCCGACCAGAGCGACGGCTCGCTCCACGACATCGTGGTCGAGAACGGCTCCGTGACCGCGCGAAAACTGTAATCCTCCGGGATTACATCTCGACGTAGCCGAGGTCGGCGAGACGCTCCGAGACGGTCTCGTCGTCGATGCTGTCGGTGTCGGCGCGCGAGTCGCCGGACACGATTTCTCTGCGCTCGTCGGCCTCTTGGACGAGCCACGGCACCCGGACAAGCGGGTCGGTGTAGAGCTTCGGCGGGTGGCCGTAGAACTCGACCGGAATCGGCCGACTGCGCTCGCCGAACATGTTGCCGTGGTCCGACGTGACGACGGTCCGACCGTCGAGTTCCCCGACCAACCGCTCGACGTGAGGCAGGGCGCGTTCGAGGTTCTCCTCGAAGAGGTGCCAGAGCTGACGGCGCGAGATGTCGAGGTCGCCGTGGTTGAGTTCGTGCCAGAAGCTCTTGTCCTTCTCCGCGCCGTCGTGAAGCTGTTTCTTGTCGAACTCCGTGTCGGACTCGACGAACGGGTAGTGGGGCTGGATGTAGTGGACGAGGAGTCGCTTGTCGGGGTACTCCTCGGCCGCGTCGAGCGCGTACTCGGTCGTCGTCTCGGGCAGGACCGTCTTCACGTCCTCGTGCCAGCCCTCCTCGTTCCAGACGTTGATGACCTCGTGAAACTCCGCGTCGATGGCGTCCCGGTGGTAGTAGTAGATGGGGCTGGCCGTGACGTACACGGTATCGGAGAGGTCCCGCCCGTTGCAGTTGGCCTTCAGGAACTCCGAGGTGTTCGACCCCCGCGAGACCTTGGTCTCGACTTCGCCAGCGAGCGTGTTCGTGACGCGAAACTGGTCGTCGCGACAGGCGTCGAGGATGGCGAGGTTGTCCCAGTCCTCCGCGAAGACGTTGGTCCCCTCCGTGTTGTACTCGCGTCGGTCCATGCGGGTGTGGTAGAGACTGTTCAATTTCTTTATTATCAGATTCGGATGGTACGGGAGCGTCTCTGCGAGCGTATCCATAGCTACCGTACACATCGTCCTCACCTTTATACGTAGTGCCCGTCCGGCGCGCGGCCGAACGGTCGCTTCGGGACGGTATCTCGTCAGACGACGGTTGGTTGGGACTTGAACCGACGACCGGGATTCTCGCCGATTCGTCGCCACGGGTAACGGGCACAACGACCGCGAAAACGAGACGCTAATCCGTCAGTTTCGACGCTCCCGCGCGTCGGTCCGGGAGCGACCTCTCCTCGTTCGACCTCACGGGCCGATTCCGCGCGATTGGGGACGGGCGCGGCCGGTCGCTCGCCGTCGGTCGTCGAGGGTCGCGGTCGAACGTCGAAACGAACGAATACCCGAACGAAATCCGGCGTTCCGTAAATGTGTCACGAGTTATAACTTTCGAGCCCAAATAACAACGGCCAGATAACAAAGGAAGCAAGACCCCTCGTTTCAGGCGAGGAGATGGGGAAATGGGGGTACTACCGTCAGGCCCACAGCGTGTCGAGCGTCCGCACCGCGAGCGACGCCCGGCCGTCGGTCTGATAGCGACGGAGTCGAACAACGAGTCAATCGAGCGAACGGTACGACGAGCCAACGAGCTAGGCTACGAGATATTCGTCGTGCCCGGCGACGACGAGTCGGCCGACCTCGTCGCCCGGACGGGCGGAACCGTCGTCCGGACGGACGGCACGAGCGACGGCGACCCGAAGGTCGCGATAGCCGCGACCGCCCGCGACGAGGAGGTTCCCGGAGTCCTCCTCGCCGAGGAGCCGACGAGCCGAATCGACTACACCCGGAGCCTATCGGCGTTTCGAGAGCGCGACGCCTACGTCGTCTCCGCTGTCGAGGACGATGCGCGCACGGCCGCAGACGACCCGATACTGGCGGGCATCCCCGCGTACAACGAGAGCGAGACGATAGCGCAGGTCGTGGACGTAGCGACCGAGTACGCCGACGAGGTGGTCGTCGTGGACGACGGGAGCGCCGACCGGACCGCGCGAGTGGCCCGCGGGGAGGGCGCGGTCGTCGTCCGTCACTCCACCAACGAGGGGAAAGGGGCCGCGCTGAAGAGCCTGCTGGACTACGCCGAGCGCCGGTCGTGTTCCGCGCTCGTCCTCCTCGACGGCGACGGCCAACACCTGCCCGGAGACATCCCGACCGTCGCCGAGCCGGTTCTCCGCGGCGACGCCGACGTGGTCATCGGCAGTCGGTACCTCCAGCGGGGGATGGGGTCCCAGACCCCGCTCTACCGGCGCGTCGGCCAGCGAATTCTCGACCGGAGCATCTCCGTTCTGTTCGGCGTCTCGGTTTCGGACACCCAGAGCGGGTTCCGTGCACTGTCGCCGCGGGCCGTCGAGGAGATAACCATCCGGACGAACGGCATGGCCGTCGAGACGGAGATGCTGGACGCCGCGAACCGCAACGACCTGACCATCGCCGAGCGCCCGATTCGGGTCCAGTACGACGTACACAACGGCCAGACCTACAACCCGGTCCGCCACGGCGTGACGGTCCTCGGGCGAATCGTCCAGTTGGTCGCCCGCGGCGTCGTGACCGGACCGACCGCCGAGGAGACCGACCACCGCGGGCGAGCGACCGACGCCGACTCGCCCACCGAGGGCGAACGCGTGGCGAGGCGACGCGAGCGCGCCGTAGCACGAAACGGCGGCGGCGCGCCGCCGAGTGACGAGACCGGGGACCAGCGGAGCGCCGACGAACGAGAGCAGTCACGACGATGACCGACAGCCGAGAGACGACAGACGGACGAGAAATGACAGACAGGCGAGAATCGACATCGACACCGCGACGCGACGCATCGGAGCGAGGAGAGACGTTACGGATTCTCCGCGTGACCAGCGACATCCACCCGGAGGTCCCCGGCGGACTCGGACTCCACGTCCACAGCCTCTCGAAGAAGCAGGCCGAGATGGGCCACGACGTGACGGTCCTCACGTCGGACCACGGCGACCGGTCGCTCCCGCGCACGGAAGTCCGGGACGGCTACGTGCTGAAGCGCCACCGCGAGGTGGCCAGTCCCGTGGACAACAGCATCGTGCCCGGACTCGCCGTCTCCCTGTGGGACCTCACCGACGAGTACGACGTGGTTCACGCCCACTCGCACCTGTTCTTCTCGTCGAACCTCGCCGCGCTGTTCGGGTCGCTGACCGACGTGCCGCTGGTCGTGACCAATCACGGCCTGTTCTCCCAGTCTGCTCCCGAGTGGGTGCAGAAGGCGTACCTCTACACCGTCGGCCGGAAGACGTTCGACGCCGCCGAGCGCGTGTTCTGCTACTCGGAGACCGACCGCGACCGCCTGCAGTCCTACGGCGTCGAGACCCCGGTCGCGGTCGTGCGCAACGGCATCGACTGCACGGAGTTCCGGCCGGTCGAGAGCGAAACGCGAGACGAGAGCGGTGGCGGAAACGGAGAGACCGGAATCGCCGGAAGCGACGACCACACCCTCCTGTTCGTCGGGCGACTGAAGCCCGGCAAGGGGGTCCACGTCCTCCTGCAGGCGATGGCCGAGTTGCGCGAGGAGTTCCCCGACCTGACGCTGAAAGTCGTCGGCGAGGGACCGCTCCGGGAGTCGCTGGAGGAGTACGCCGCGGACCGCGGCGTCGCCGACCGCGTGGCGTTCACGGGATGGCTCGCCCAAGAGCGCCTGCCCGAGGAGTACAGCGACGCCAGCGTCTTCGTTCTCCCGAGCTACAACGAGGGGTTCCCGCGGACCGTCCTCGAAGCACTGGCCTGCGAGACGCCGGTCGTGACCACCGACCTGCCGCAACTCGAATCGGTCTTGGACGGCGTGGGCCTGACCGTACCGCCCGAATCGCCCGACCTGCTGGCCTCGGCCGTCGCCGACTTGCTGGGCGACGACGAGCGCCGCGAGGAGATGGCCGCCGAGGGCCGGGCGCTGGTCGCCGACCGCTACTCGTGGGACCGGACCGTCGAGGAGACCACCGAGACGTACTACGAGGTGCTGGACGCCCACCCGCGGACGCGCGAGCGACCGGTCCCGGCGAAGAGGACGCCGCCGCGATGACGGCCTCCTCGGGGCGGGTGGTCTACGAGCGGGTCGTTTACGAGCGGGTCGTCGCCGAGACGCCACCCCCCGAGCAGCGTTACGCGCCGCGAAACGCCGAAACCGTGACCAACCTTGATAGCGGCCGGGGTCGTGGCCGAGGTGAACGATGACGGTTCGCGTCGAGACGACTTCGGACGCCGACGAGTGGGACGCCTGCGTCGAGCAGTCGCCACAGACCGGCTTCTTCCACCAGCACGACGCGCTGGCGACGCTGGCGGACCACTTCGACGCGCGACTCCACACGCTGGTCGGCTACGTCGGACAGGAACCGGTCGGCGTCTTCCCGGTGTTCGGTCTCGAACGCGGCCCGCTGTGGGTCGCGGCCTCCCAGCCGCCGGGCGTCGAGATAAACACCGGTCCGGCGCTGTTGAACCACGAGAAGCTGAAACAGCGCAAGGCCGAGAAGCGCCACCGGAAGTTCCTCTCGGGGTGCATGGAGTTCGTCGAGGAGGTGCTGGACCCCGACTACTGCAAGATAGCGACCACCGACCGGTACGACGACGTGCGACCGCTGGTCAACCACGGCCTCGACGTGCGGCCCTCCTACACCTACGTCCTCGACCTCGAACCCGGAGCCGAGGAGTTGATGGCGCAGTTCAGTAGCGACGCCCGGAGTAACGTTCGGAACACCGACGAAGACCGGTACGAGATTCGGGAGGGCGGCGTCGAGGAGGTGGCGCGAATCGTCTCGTTCGTCCGGCGGCGCTACGACGAACAGGACGAGGACCACTACCTCGACGCCGATTTGGCGACCGACCTCTACGAGACGCTGGGCGACGAGGCGGTCCGACCCTACGTCTGCGAAGTCGATGGTGAGGTGGAAAGCGGTCTCCTCGCGCTCGAATACGGCGACACCGTCTATCGCTGGCAGGGCGGCCCCCGCCCGCGGGTGGACGTGCCGGTCAACGACCTGCTGGACTGGCGGGTGATTCGGGACGCGGTCGAGCGGGACCTCGCTCGCTACGACCTCGTGGGCGCGATGCTCCCGCGGCTCTGCGAGTACAAGGCGAAGTTCGGTCCGGAGCCGAGACCGGTGTATCTGGCCGAGCGGCGCAACCTCACCGCGAAACTCGCCTCCGAGACCTACCGGGGACTCCGGACGCTTCGGGGACTCCAGACGTTCCGGGGACTCTCGCTGACGGACTGACGAACGAACCCGATTCGAGTCGAAGATTTTAGACAGCATGACGAAACTCCAAGCAAACGTCGTCGGGAGCATCGACGCGGTCAACGAAAACCAGTGGGACAACGTGGTCGCCCAGTCGGAGTGTGGCACCATCTTCCAGCAAGCGGAGTGGCTCCGGGCGATAGAGAACACCTTAGACCGGACGCCGAGACACGTCGTCATCGAGAAGAACGGCAATCCGGTCGCGGTCTTCCCGAACTTCGTCTCGGACATCGAGTTACCCGTGGACCTCCCGGTGGACGCGAAGGCGGTCGGCGCGAGGCGACTGAGTTCGGTGGACCCCGGTTTCGGCGGGCCGCTCATCATGGGCAAGAAAGAGCGCGTCCTCGGCGCGCTCGACCGGACGCTCGACCGCGTTCACGACGAGAACTCGGTGTTCCACAAGATGCGAATCCTCGATTCGAACCACGTCCAGTACGCCCAGACGCTCCGCAAGTGGGGGTATCGGCCCTCCCTGCTCTACTGCCGGTTCGCGCTCGATTTGGACGACTACGACCGAATCATCGACGGGATGGACAAGGAGCGCCGGAAGGAGATTCGGGACGCCAAGGAGATAGACTACGAGGTCGAAGTCGAGGAGGGCGACCCCGAGGCGATGCGGGCGTTCCACGGCGAGTACCTCAAGACCATGAGTCACGTGGACGGGTCGCCGTTCCCCGAGGCGTTCTTCGCGGAGTTGGGCGAGCATCTCGGCGACCAGATTCGGATTCTGACCGCGCACGTCGAGGGCGAGGAGGCCGGGCAACACCTCTACCTGTGCGACGACAATCGGAACGCGCTCCACTACTTCTTCGCGGGCGTGGACGAGGAGTACTTCCGGTACTCGTCGCCGACGCTCATCCACGACCACGCCCTCCAGTGGGGAATCGACGAAGGGTACGACCGGTTCGACTTCGGGAGTACGAACGCCAACTACGCGAACGGCACCTTCAATTACAAACACAAGTTCGGCGCGGAGTTGGAGCCGATATACGAGTGGGAGAAGGGGACCGACCCGATTCGGTGGCCGGTCTACTGGGCGGCCCGGCGGCTCTACCGACGGCGGAGCGACACCCTCGAAGGGTGATGAAACTCGTGTACCGCTCGACTAATCGCGGTAATAGCGCGTTGGCGAATCGACCGACGGTGAACGGTAGCCGCAGTTTATGCACGCACGCCGGGAATCTCACTGGAAATGTACGGGAATAGCGATACACCCCTCTCGATGCAGTTGGTTTGGTCGCTCTACGACCACATCCCCGAGGAGGTCCAAGACGCGGGCGAACCGATCTACTATTGGTATCAGAGCAAGCGAGCGGACCACGACCACGAACCGCCGACGAGGAGCGTCCGGCGGCGCGACGACGCGCCCGACCACGTGCTGACGGTCGTCGTGGACGCGCTCCGGCCCGACCACGTGCCGAGCGTCGGAATGCCGTTCGACACCGCTATCGCACCGAGTACGTGGACGTTCCCGTCGGTCACGAGTATGCACACCGGCGTCTATCCGAGCGAACACGGCGCGGCGGCCCACACCCGACCCGACGCCGACGAGTACGCGATGCCCCGGCAGGTCGAGGACCGGCCGACGCTCCCGGCGGAGTTGGAGGCGGCGGGCTACGACACCTACGGCGGGTTCGCGTTCGTCGTGCCGTTCACCGCGCTCCGGGGCTGGTACGGGACTCACCGACTCTACGGTAACGACCTCGCGGAAGACCTATTCGAGGACTATATTTCGTGGCGGAGCGGCAGGGAGCGGACTTTCGGGTACGTCCACCTCGGGGACCTCCACACGCCCATCGAGGTCCCCGACGAGTACTTCGAGGGCCGAAACGTCGATACGGACGTGTTCGAGGAGCTACAGCCGTGCGTCGAGTTCGACGGCTGTGAGAACTGTCGGCGACTCCAGCGCGAGCGGTTCGCCCGGTATCGGGCGGCCCACGACTACGTGGAAGACCAACTTCGGCGACTCCTCTCGGTGGTCGGCGACGACACGCTGGTCGTCGTGGTGGGCGACCACGGCGAGGGGCAGGGCGAACACTACGAGCGCGCCAACCGCATCACCGACTCCCGGCCCAACGGCGGGAGCGGGTATCGCGGCAACGTCGGCCACGGCGGCACGCC